>PMZC01000230.1 GCA_003170555.1 Deltaproteobacteria bacterium | reverse complement strand
GTCTCCGCCAGTCTCTGGCCCGGCGACACGGCGAGGAGCCTCGTGGCCGATCATCGCGCCCGCGGCGTCAACGATCTGGTGACGGTGCAGATCGTCGAGGATTCCTCGGCGAGCGACTCCGCCAGCACGACCGCCAGCCGCCAAAGCTCGACGAGCATGGGCATCAGCGGCCTGCTCGGCTTTGAACAGTCGCTGGCGCGGCTGCGGCCCGGCATGGACATGAGCAACATGGTCGGCGCCACCACCAACAACAGCTTCGCCGGCCAGGGTCAGACGACGCGCGCCACCAAAGTGCTCGCGTCCATTTCCTGCACGGTCGTCGACGTGTTCCCGAACGGCAACCTGCTGATTCGCGGTAAACGCATGATCCTGGTCAACGCCGAAGAGCAGATCATCACGCTGTCCGGCATCATCCGGCCCGAGGACATTGCGACCGACAATACGATTCAAAGCATCCGCATCGCCGACGCCCGCATCACGTACATGGGCGTCGGGCCGTTGGCGGACAAACAAAGTCCCGGGTGGCTGACTCACGCGCTGGACAACGTCTGGCCGTTCTAGGCGAGGGGGGAAGAGCATGAACGCCCGCCGGATTCGTCTGATCGTCGTCGCGCTCGGCTTGGTCGCGCTGACCGCCGCGCCGCTGTGGTCGGCGAAGTTGAAGGATATCGCGAGCTTCGGCGGCGTGCGCACGAACCAGCTCGTCGGTTACGGCCTGGTCGTCGGCCTGAACAAATCGGGCGACGGCAACTCGATGCGCGCGACCACCGTCAGCATCGTCAATATGTTGCAATCGATGGGCATCACCGTCGATCCGCGCGATGTCAAAAGCGGCAACTGCGCCGCGGTCATGGTGACGGCCACGCTGCCGCCGTTCGCGCGGCAGGGCCAGCGCCTCGACGTGACCGTGTCGTCGATCGGCGACGCCAAAAGTCTGCAGGGCGGCACGCTGATCATGTGCCCGCTGCGCGGCCCGGACAGCCACGTCTACGCGGTCGCCCAGGGGCCGCTGAGCATCGGCGGCTTCTCGGCCGGCGGCGGCGGAACGTCGGTCACCAGCAACCATCCGACCGTCGGGCAGATTCCCAACGGGGGACTGGTCGAACGCGAGGTGCCCTTTCGGCTCAACGACCTGAACGAAGTCACGATTTCGCTCGACGTGCAGGACTTCACCACGGCCGTCGAAGTCGCGGTCAAGATCAACGAAGCGCTCCACGGCGATTTCGCCCGCGCGGCCGACAGTCGGACGATTACGGTCAAGGTGCCGCCGACGTTTGAAGGCAATGTCGCGTACCTTTTTGCGCGCATCGAAAGCATCGACGTCGTGATGCACACCTCGGCGCGCGTCGTGGTCAACGAACGCACCGGCACGGTGGTCATGGGCGCGGATGTGCGCATCAGCCCGGTGGCCATCGCCCACGGCAACCTGCACGTGATGATCACGACCACTCCGGTGGTCAGCCAACCGGCGCCGCTGTCCGGCGGCCGTACGGTCGTGACGCGGCAGACCCAGGTGACGGTCGCCGAGAGCCAGGCCGCCCTGTTCAGCGTGCCGGCGCAATCGTCGATCGGCGACCTGGTGGCCGCGCTCAACGCCATCGGGGTGACGCCGCGCGACCTGGTGGCCATTCTACAGGCGATCAAAGCCGCGGGCGCGCTGCAGGCGCAGCTCGAAATCATGTAGGGGAGATAATGGACGTCCTTCCGCCGACCACGTCGACCGTTCTTCCCGGCGCCGAACAGCAGGCGCAGGCCGATCGGCTGCAGGGGAGGGCCACGGCCGCGGCGGCGCTGCCGGCCCAGGCGAAGGCGCAGGAGTACTGGAAGGTCGCCGAAGGATTCGAGCAAATCTTCCTGAACTTCATGTTGAGTTCCATGCGGAAGACGACGATGGAAAACGGGCTGCTGGGCGACGACAACAACGAAGCGCACATCTATCGCTCGATGTTCGATCAGCAGATCGCCGCCGAGATGTCCAAACGGCGCGATTTCGGCCTGGGCCACATCATTTTCAACTGGCTCACCCGCGGCCAGCCGGAACTGCGGAAGTTCGCCAACTCCAACGCGGAGGCCGCCAGGGCCTACCGCGATCATATGTAGCGCGGCCGGATACGGCCGGTAACCAGGGGCGACCGAACAGGGTTGTCCGTACGTTCTGTGACAATCGGATCATTCACCGGAAAAGGGCCGGGAAGAGCGTTAACCTGCGGCTTGCTAAATACTGTGGGCTGGACTAAATATAGCTCAAGCGATTGTCTTAGGCCGCCGATGTTTAGGGCGATAGTTGGCTCAAGGAGTAGGATAATGAAAGTCGACGCCAAAAACACCATCAAACAGTTCGATCCGAAACTCGCCCAGTCCCAGGCTGCTGGCCGGCAGAAGGCGGTGGAAGAAGTCGCCTCCAGCCAGGTGCCGAGGGAGCGGGTTTCGATCTCGCGGCAAGCCAACAACATCCAGCAGGTCGAAAAAGAACTGAACAAGATCCCGGATGTCCGCCAGGACCTGGTCAATCGCATCAAGACCGAGGTCGACACGGGTAAATACGAACGGCCGGCAAAGGAAGTCGCCGGAGCGGCGCTTACCTCGTCTCTGATTGAGTCGCTCTACCACTAAGCCTCTTTTCCGGTTGCCCGTCCGCGGGGGGAATGGTCCGGGAAAGGGTAGCCGAAATGCCCAATCACTTTCAGGAACTCGCTAGCATCTTGGGGAAAGAACTCTTTGTTTTCCGCGAGTTGCGCGAGCTGCTCGAACAGGAAACCAGGCCGCTGGTCGAATTTGATCTCCTTCGGATCGAGGAGATCAACAAGGCCAAGGAGACGCTCGAACTGCGCCACCGCATTCTCGAACAGGCGCGCCTCGAAACGGTGAAACTATTGGCCGAACAGCTCGGCCTGGCGCCCACCGAGGCGACGCTGGATCTGTTGTCGCGGCGCGCTCCCGTGGCGTGGGGCCATACGCTTGCCCGGCTGCGCGACACGTTCGTCCGACTGACTGATGACCTCAAGCGCAAGGTGGAGGACAACAGTCGGTTGGTGCAGTCGTCGCTGAAGCTGATCCACGGCCTGCAAATGCTGATCGTGCGCACGATCGAAGAGCCGGCCACTTATGAAGAGGCGGGGCGCATTCGCAAGGCCGAGGTGGTCTACTCGCAGAACGGCCGGAGGATTTAAGATGGGCATTTGGGACATCATGCGAATTTCGTTGACTGGGATGCAAACCCAGCAAACCGCGATGGAAGTGGTCAGCCACAACGTCGCCAACGTCAGCACGCCGGGTTACTCGCGCGAGGAGGCGGTGATCAACCCGTTAACCCCGCGCCAGCAGTCCGGCCTCTTTCTCGGCACCGGCGCCACCGTGTCGACGATTCGGGACACCGAAGACCGTTTTCTCAACTACAGCATCTTCGCCACGGGACAGCAACTCGGCAATCAGGACGTCGCCAACAAAGGGCTCAGCCAAATGGAACAGGTGTTCAACGAAACCGGCGGCGCGCAAGGTCTTTCGAGTGCGATGGACACCTTCTGGAATTCATGGGAAGACCTGGCTTCCACCCCGGAAAACGCCGCCTCGCGCTACACCCTGCGCGGTAACGCACAGGTCATGGTCAACCAATTCCACTCCCTTAGCAGTCGCCTCAACGACCTGGCGAAAGACGCGAACAACGGAGTCAAGGGCGCCACTGAGCAGATCAATGGAATCGTCGATCAAATCAAGACCTTGAACGGCAAAATCTCCGCGATTGAGGCGCAAGGGCAGACGGCGACCGACTACCGCTCCGAACGTAATAATCTGATGGAACAACTGTCGACTCAAATCGACTATACCTATTTCGAAGACAAGAACGGCATGGTTACGATCAGCCTCGCCGGCGGCACGCCCTTGCTCGAAGGGACCACGTCCGGCTCGCTCCAGGCCCAGGAAAACGCCAGTAATAACGGATACTACGACGTAATGTATGTCTCGTCGACCGGTGCGAAAACCGACATTACCGATCAAATCAAGGGCGGCGGAATCTACGGCCAATTGCAAATGCGCGACCAGTACACCGGGCAGTACCGCAGCCAACTGGATGAGTTGGCTTACAACATGGTCAACCAGGTCAACTCCCTGCACACAACCGGCTACGGCCTCAACGGAAGCACAAACAACAACTTCTTCTCCCCGTTGGCTTCAGCCACCGGGGCCGCCGCTTCGATCAGTTTGGATTCGGCCGTTCAAAGCGATGTCAACAATATTGCCGCCGCCTCGACCGACAACCCCGGCGACAACACTTTAGCTAATCAAATCGCGTCGTTACGAGATGCACTGACCATGAACAGCGGGCAGTCGACTTTTCAAGACTACTACGGCTCGATGGTCAGCGATATCGGCATCGAATCGCAAAACGCCGACAGCGAGTACCAGCGCACGAGCCTGGTGATGCAGCAATACAAGACGTTCCGGGACAGCGTCTCGGGCGTCTCACTCGAGGAGGAAATGGCGTCGCTGACCATGTACCAGCAGGCCTATCAGGCTTCGGCCCGCCTGATGAACACGGCCAACGATTTGCTTACCATATTAAGTAACATGAATACTTCAATCTCATGATCGGCTGAGGTCTGCCGATAATAGGTCATACGGCGGGAGAAACACATGCGCGTCACGATGAACATGATGTATGCCAACACCACTTGGTACGTCCAACAGAGCCAGGCGGCGTTCTTGAAAGCCCAAGAGGTGTTGTCCACGACGAAAAAAATCAACCGGCCGTCGGATGACCCGGTTGGGTCGGCGCGCGCGCTCGACCTGCGCAAGACCCTGTCGCTGCTCGACCAGTTCGACCGCAACCTCGGCACGGCGAGCGGATTCACGCAGGAAACCGAGACCGCCTTGAGCAACGTCGTGAGCGGCCTCCAAAGCGCGCAAGAGCTGGCCGTCGGCGTCAGCAGCGGCACACCCAACCAGGGAACTTTTCAGGCCGCAGCCGAACAGATGGACGGCATCATCAGCGAAGCTCTCCGCAACATGAACTCGAAGTATGAAGACCAATACATCTTCTCCGGCTATCAGACGCAAACGCAGCCCTTCGACGACCAGGGTCAATACCACGGCNNGGCCAGTACCTGACGATCAACTATACCGGCGATGAAGTTTTCAAAGGGCCGGTCGATGTGCCACAGGTGTTGATCGACCTGCGCAATGCGATGGCGGCGGGCGATCAGGCCGGCATCGTCCAGCTATTGCCGCAGGTTTCGGCCGCGCTGGATCAGGTGGTGGCGTTCCAATCGAGCATGGGCCCCATTTCCAACCAGATCACCACGGCGAAAAACGACAACGCGACGTTTCGCATCGGCGCCACGGCCATCCTTTCCGATGTCGAAGACGCGGACATGGCCGCCGCCACCACGGAATTCACCAAACAGCAGCAGGCCTTGGAAACGACCTTGACCGTAGCCGGAAAAGTCCTGGCCGAAAACTTCCTGGACTTTCTCAGATAAATCTATTACATATGGAGGGAAAGCAAATCGTCGGAAAGGATTCGGACGTATGTTAATTCTGACCCGGAAGGCCGGTGAGATGATCGCCATCGGCGACGACATCAAGATTTACATCCAGGAGATCCGCGGGAATCAGGTGAAGGTCGGCATCAAAGCGCCGCCGGAAGTCACCGTGCACCGCGAGGAAATTTATCTGCGCATCCAGGAGGAAAACCGCGCCGCGGCGAAATCCACCACCGAGCAGATGCGCATGGCCGTCGAAACGATGCTCAACAGAACGAACCAGCGGGAGCAAAAGTGAGCGGGAAACAGTCTTTTGAAACCGTCCGTTTCGGGCAACTGGATGTGCCGGACGATAAAGTGATTCGGCTACAGGGCGGACTGCTGGGGTTCGCCAGCTCCGAGCGCTTCGCCCTTTTGGATCACGCAGAGAAATCGCCGTTCAAGTGGCTGCAGTCGTTAGACGCGCCCGATCTGGCGGTGCCGGTTTGCGACCCGAAGATGTTTTTCCCCGACTACCACATTCGCATCAAGCGCGACGAGCTCGCCATGCTGCGGGTCAAGAGCGCGGCCGAGCTGGTGATCCTCGTGATACTCAGCTTGCACAACGAACCAGCCGAGATGACGGCTAACCTGCTGGGGCCGATCATCATCCATGCCGAGCGGCTCATCGGCCGCCAGGTCGTATTGAAGGACGCGCCGTTTTCGACGCGGCATCCGCTCTTCCCGGAACTTCGGGCGGAAAACCGCTAGCCTCGCCCCGCCTGCTTCTTTTCCTTCTTTTTTTCCTCAAGAAGTTCGCCTTTTATTACGATAAGTTCTACTGTAAGCTTGAAAAACAAAGGTGGAAAGGAGGTGACGGAGAGGAGAGAATTCGGTCGACAACCTGTCGATCCGCCTAGTTAGGTTCCCAAGGAAGGTAACTGTTCGATAACACAAGGAGGACTTAAGATGCCACTTCGTATTACCTCGAACCTTGACTCACTGAACGCTCAACTTAACATCGGCCGCAACCAGACTGGGTTGACCCAGAGCTTGGCGCGGTTGTCGTCCGGCTTCCGCATCAACTCGGCCGCCGACGACGCCGCCGGGCTCGCGATCTCCGACAAGATGCAGGCCAACATCCGCGCGATGACGCAGGCCAGCCGGAACGCCAGCGACGGGATTTCGTTGGTTCAGACCGCCTCCGGCGGTATGGACGAAATCAACAACGACTTGACCCGGATGAAGGAACTGGCGGAACAAGCGGCCACCGGCACGGTCGGCGATACCGAGCGCGGCTACCTGTCGTCCGAATACGTGGCGTTGCGCGACGAAATCACGCGCATTGCCGACTCGACCAAGTTCAACGACACGAGCCTGCTGGACGGCACGCTGAGTGTCAACATCCAGATCGGCATTTCCAACGGCACGAACGACACGCTGGCCATTGCCGTTTCCGACGTGGGCGCGGCGGCGTTGAGCCTGACCTCATCGATCGGCTCCGTGGGCAGCGCGCAGAGTGCGCTGTCCAGTGTCTCGGCGGCCATCGAAACGCTCGCCGGCCGCCAAGCCGGTTTGGGCGCCCTGCAGAACCGCCTCAGTTCGGTCGTTGCCAACATCAACACCGAAACGCAGAACCTGACCGCCGCCAACAGCCAGATCCGCGATGTGGACATCGCGGCTGAAACGGCGAACCTGACCAAGTACAGCATCCTGGTGCAGGCCGGCGTCAGCGTTCTGGCGCAGGCCAACCAGACTCCGTCCATGGCATTGACGCTTCTGAAGTAACGAAAACGCGGGTAGGTTGGGCGGGCTTCGGTCCGCCCAACCGACCGGCAACCGAAGGTGAAAACGGTAGAGGTAGATGAAGATGGCCGCGACGCTCAGCATTCAAACCGTCCTTGATGCGGCGACAATCCGCGGCGCCAAGCTGAAGACAACCCAGCCCTCGGCGGAACCGGATGCACCCAAGGCGGCCTCGGAGGAAAAAGTGAAAAGTCCCGAACCACCTCCGCCCAATCAGCGCGCGGCGCAGCAGCAGTCCGAGAAGAATTCGCAGTTAGCCAGTATCTTGGCCAACAATCATCTGTCCCGCGTCGTCCAACTGGATTTCGAAATGGACAAAGATACGAAACGAGTGATCGTCCGGATGGTTGATCGCGACTCGGGCGAAGTCATTCGGCAGATTCCCCCGGAGGAAGTGCTGCGGGCGGCGAAAGCCATGGCGGATTTCAAAGGTTTGTTAGTTGATCAAGCTACTTGATGTTGGTTCCTGTTTTTGACCGGATAAGCCCTTTTCCGAACAGATCACCAAGGGGTCCAAGGCGATGGCGAGTTCAGTATCACTAACCGGATTCAGCGGCGGTCTCGACACCAACGCGCTCATCACGCAACTCATGGCCGTCGCCCAGCAGCCGGTGACCCTCCTGCAGACGCAAAACCAGGATCGCCAGTCCAAACTATCTATCCTTTCCGATCTTACCACGAAGTTGAATGATCTGCGCAGCTCGGTCGACGGGTTGAACACGATGAGCGGCTTCCAAAAATTCGCCGCCACGACTTCGGACGTCGACGACTCGCATTTCGCCGTGACCCTCGGCGCCAACGCGCAACCGACCAGCCATACGATCCAGGTGACCCAACTGGCGACGGCCGAGAAGGACGTCAGCCAGGAATTCGCCGCCGCCAACTCGGCGCTCGCGACCGGCGATTTCAAATTGACCATCGACGGGGTGGACACGACCGTCACGCTCACCAGCGCGAACAACACGCTGCAGGGCCTGCGCGACGCGATCAACAACTCCGGCGCGAAGGTGACCGCCACGTTGATGAACGACGGCAGTTCCACCACGCCGTACCGCCTGGTCATCACCGCGAACGACACGGGCAAGGCGATGACGATCGACACCTCGGCGATGTCGGGCGGCGACGTGCCGGCGTTCACCCACGGCGTCAATCCGGGCGACCCCGGCCAGCAGGCGCGGATGGCGCAGTTCACCTTCGACGGGGTCAGCATCCAGAGCGCTTCCAATTCCGTGCAGGAAGTGGTTTCCGGAGTCAGCCTCAAGCTGAAAAAGGCGGACTTGTCGAACGAATACACGATCGACGTGGCGAACGACGTCGGCGATGTGTTGGGCGCGATCAAGACGTTCGTCGGCAAGTACAACGACGTCATGACCTATCTGAAGGCGAAGAACGACCCTTCCGTCACCGACCGCGACCCCTCCTACAATCAGATTCAACAGTCGCTGCGCGGCATCGTTTCCTCAAGCATCTCCAACGGCGGCGCCTACTCCGGGATGAGCCAGTTCGGCATCAAGACCGACGGCACGGGTCAATTGACGGTCGACGACGACACCTTGACCTCCGCGCTGGCCGACCACTTCTCCGACGTTGAACGCGTGATGACCGCCTTCGGTTCGGCCTCGAACAGCAACGTGCATTTCCAAGGCGGGGGGGACACGACCACGCCCGGCACGTACAACGTGGTGATCACGGGCGTCGGCGCGAGCTTCGGCGGCACGATCGGCGGGTACGCCGCGACGAGCATCGGCTCCACGATCCTAAGCGGCGCCCAAGGCACGCCCGTGGCCGGATTGTCGATCGGCTTCTCCGGCGCGACGCCCGGCGCCTACGGCACGGTGACCTATACCAACGGCATCATGCAGCAGTTCTACAAGACGCTCGACGATTTCGCCAACCCGATCGACGGGCTGCTCAAAAACGCGAGCGATGTGATCAACCGGCAAATCAACGACACGCAAAAGCAAATCGATAATAAACAACAGCAACTGAGCGAGGAGCAAGATCGCCTGACCCAGCAGTTCACTCAGATGCAACTGCAATTGGCCAAGCTGCAGACGCAGGGAAGCACCCTGTCCAGCATGCTGTCCAGCAGCAGCAGTTGATCTGACGACTGCGCGATCTAGGAGGACACACCGTGGTACAGTACAGAGAAAGCAAGAGGACGCCCGGTTCTTACCATGCTATGGAAGTCAATACCGCGAACCGACTCAAGCTGCTCATCATGTTGTACGAAGGCGCGACCCGCTTCACCAAGCGCGCGGAAGACGCGCTGAACGAGGGCGATCTCGCGGTCAAGGGCGAGTCGATCAGCCGGGCGATGGCCATTATCGACGAGCTGAACAACACGCTGGACTACAAGCCGGCGCCGGACCTCGCGCGCAGTCTTTCGCGCCTCTACGGTTACATCCATGATTGCCTCGTGGAAGCGAACCGCAATAACGATGCGCAACCGCTGGCCAATGCCTTGCGGATCATCGAGGTGCTGCGTTCGGCCTGGGTCGAACTGAGCAAGAAAAGCGTCGGCGACCTGGCCGTCAAAGGGGACGCCTCGAAAACGGCGCAAGTCAAGCAACAGAACGCCGAGAACTACTTCCGCATCAGCGTGTGACGGCGACTGCGGCGCGCTGATGACGGATTACTCGCCGCTCGAACGCAGCCTCGCGCAACTGATCAAGATTCTCCAGGCGATCACCGGCAACGAAGAACGGCGGCGTTCGGCGCTCGCCGCGGCCGACCTCGAAGCGGCGGAGCGGATTCAGCAAAAGTCGGATGAGCTCTTCGCGCGGGCGCAGCAGGCCGGCGCCGAGGTCGCGCGTCTGCGCGCCGTGACTGACGCCGACGTGTTGACCGCCCCTCAGCGGGATCGGTTGAGCAGGTTGTATGAGCGGCAGCAGCAGGCGGCGGCCACGGCCTTGGAGACCAACACGGCGAACCAGAAACTGTTGCACGACCTGCTGGCCAAAGTCGAACAGCAGATGGCCGTGGTGCGGCAGGCGCGCAAGGCGTTGCACGGCTACGGGCATGGGGTGGGTGCGGGAAAAAAGACCAGAAAGATTCTTTCCGGCGAGCTGTAAATCCGCTACCATAAGAGCAGGAAGCCAATCTTTCCAACGTGATCGGCGACGTGGGCGGGGTGGCCAGATGCGTGATCCGATTCTCGACCAAGCGATTCGCGACAAGGTGGTGCTGCTCACCGGCGGCGCCGGCACGATCGGCGTGGCCCTGCTGCAGCGGCTGCTGCAGTACGAGCCGAAGGCGATCCGCATTTTCTCGCGCGACGAAAGCAAGCAATACTTTCTGCGCGACCGTTGCGCGCACGTGCGGAACCTGCGCTTCTTCGTCGGCGATGTCCGCGACCGCGAGCGCCTCACGCGCGCGATGGAGTACTGCGACATCGTCTTCCACCTCGCCGCGCTCAAGCACGTCGAGAGCTGCGAATACAACCCGTTCGAGGCGATCAAGACCAACATCATGGGCACGCAGAACGTGATCGACGTGGCGCTGGACCACGCGATCGAACGCGTGATCTTCAGCAGCACCGACAAGGCGGTGAACCCGGCCAACGCGATGGGCGCCAGCAAGCTGATGGCCGAGAAGCTGATGTCCGCGGCCAACTATTACAAAGGCCGGCGGCGCACCGTGTTTTGCTCCGTCCGCTTCGGCAACGTGCTCGGTTCGTCGGGTTCGGTCGTGCCGACGTTTCTGCATCGCCTGGGCCAGGGACAGCCCATCGAGGTGACGCACCCGGACATGACGCGCTTCATGATTCCCATGTCCCAGGCGATCGACCTGTTGCTCGCCGCGCTGCACCTGTGCACCGGCGGCGAGATTCTGATTCGCAAGATGCCGGTGGTGCGGGTGATCGATCTGGCGCGGACGCTGCTGCAGCGGCACGGGCTGCCGGCCGATGACGCCCACCTGCGCGTCGTCGGTTTGCGCGCGGGCGAGAAGATGTACGAAGAGCTGATCACCACCGAGGAATCGGCGCGCACGTTCGATCTCGGCGACTATTATCTGATCCGGCCGCAGATCGGCGCGCCGGCGGGCAAAACGCGCGGCAAGCCGGTCGCCGTGCAAACCTACACCAGCGACGGCGTGGCGCCGCTCGAAATACCCGCGCTGCAAGCGCTGCTGGAAACGTTGGCGGCGGAAGGGGAGCCCGGCGGATGATTCCGCGCCACGTGCTGGTCACCGGCGGCGCCGGGTTCATCGGGCGCTGGGTGGTGCGCGAGCTGCTGCGCGGCGGCAGCGACGGGCATCGTTTCGCTCCGCCGCAGGTCGTCGTCGTCGACAACCTCGAAAACGGCCGGCGCGAAAACCTGGTGGAGTTCGCCGGCGATCCGCAGCTGACCGCATTCGTCGAGGGCGACATCGGGAATCGCGCGCTGATGCAGGCGTTGTTCGCCGAGCATGAGTTCGATCTGGTGTTGCACCTCGCGGCGAAAATCAACGTGCAGGAATCGATCGACCATCCGACCGGCGTGTTTGAGGCGGACGTGGCCGGTACGTTTCACCTGCTCGAATTGGCGCGCCAACGAAACGCGGCGTTCGTGTTCATGAGCACCTGCATGGTGTACGCGCGGTCCGATGACGATCGCGGCATCGACGAAAACCACCCCACGCTTTGCGCGTCGCCCTACGCCGGCGCGAAGCTGGCCGCCGAAAAGCTGGTCGAGGCCTACCACGGCGCCTACGGACTGCGCACCGCGATCCTGCGGCCGTTCAACACCTATGGTCCGTTTCAGAAGACCACCGGCGAAGGCGGCGTGGTGAGCATCTTTCTGTATCGCGATCTGGCGGGAAAAGAGCTATCGGTCTTCGGCGACGGCGCGCAGACCCGCGACTTGCTTTATGTCGAGGACTGCGCGGCGTTCACCGTGCGCGCGGCGTTTGCCGATGCGGCGGTCGGGCGCGTGCTCAACGCGGGCGCCGGGCGCGACGTGACGATCAATGAATTGGCGCGGCTGATCTGCCGCGACCCGGCCCGCATCAAACACGTGGCGCACCACCACCCGCAGGCGGAAATTCAGCGGTTGCTCGCCAACGCGACGGAAGCCGAGCGCGTATTGGGTTGGCGGCCGACCGTGTCCCTCGAAGACGGCATCAACAGGACGCGAACATGGATCAAAACGAACATCCCAAGGTAGAGCGGGGCGAGCCCGAGCCGGTGACCTTGCTCGTCGTGGATGACGAAGAAGACGCGCGCATTCTGCTCGAACGCGTCTTTGACCAGGAGTACCGGGTGTTCTCGGCCGGCGGCGCCGAAGCCGCCAAGCAGATTCTGCAGGAGCACAAGATCGACGTCGTCGTGTCGGACCAGCGCATGCCCGGCGTCTCCGGCGTTGAACTGCTGGCGTGGGCTTTCGAGCGCTACCCCGACACCGTACGCATCCTGACGACCGCGCACGACGACCTGGCGGCCGCGATTTTGGCGATCAACCAGGGCCGCATCCACCGCTACATCACCAAGCCGTGGGACATCGACGAACTGCGCAACGTGGTGCGAGCGGAGGCGACGACGCGGCTGTTGCAGCGCGCGAACTTGATCCTGCAGCAGCAAGTGGCGCACGCGAACGTCGAATTGCGCGAGGCCAACGAGGCGCTGCATGCGGCGAATCAGCGGCTGGAAACCGAGATCGCGCTGACCGATTACTGGCGCCGGTACGCCGACGCGATTCTGCTGACGCTGCCGGTCTCGCTGATCGCGCTCGACGAAGCGCTCATCATTCGGTCGCTCAACAAGCCGCCGCCGCAGACGACGCCGGTTCGCCGCGAGCTGGTCGGCGCGGCGTTGCACGAGGCGGGCTTTCCGGCCGAGACCGTGCAGGCGCTGGTCGAAGGCGCGCGCCAGGTGTTTGTCGAAGCGGCGCCGCACTCCTTGGGCGTGATGCGCATTCCGCTGCCGGCGGGCGAACGGATGTGGTCGGTGGAGCTGTTTCCGATTCGCGATCCGGACGGCGAACTGCTGGCGCTGTTGGTGATCCAGGACGTCACCGAATCGCATTACCTGCGCGTGGCGCTGATTCAGTCCGAGAAGATGGCCAGCATCGGCAACCTCGCGGCCGGCGTGGCGCACGAGTTCAACAACCTGATCGGCGGCATCCTGGGCTACGCCCAATTGGCGGAATTGACCCACAACCTCGACGACTACAAGAAGACGGTGCAGGTCGTTTTCGAGGTGGCGCAGCGGGCGAAGAAGATCATCGGCAATCTGCTGACCTTCTCGCGGCGCAGCGACGGCCGCAAGGAAGTGATCAAGGTCGCGGACCTCGTCGACCAGGTGGTGACCCTGGTCGAACGTCGTTTCGCCAAACAGAAGATCAACATTGCGCGCGAAATTCCGGAAGACCTGGCGGTGGAGTTGGAGGTCGGGCAATTGCAGCAGGCGCTGCTGCAACTGCTGATGGCCGCGCAGCAAGCGATGCCCGACGGCGGGCAGATCGCCATCCGCGCCCGCCTGATGGAAAACGTCATTTACGTGGAAGTCGAGGACACCGGCGAGGCGTTGTCGCCGGAAGATTTGAAATTTGTTTTTGAGCCGTTCTTTGGCCTGCGCAGCCGCGACGCGCTTTTCAGCGGACGCGCCAAGGGCGCCGGCCTGGCCGTGGTGCGCTCCATTGTGCACCGGATGGGAGCGCAGGTCGAAGCGAAGCCCGGTCTTCACGGCGGCGGCCTATTCACTATCGTCTTGCCCCCGGCGGCGACCATTTCCAACCTTTGAATTGCGGGTGATTGATGAAAATCGTCGTCAACGATCAGTTGCTGACCAACCTGTCCGCGCCCATCACGTTCGGCGAACTGTTCAGCATGATTGTCGCGAAGCCGGAATTCCGCACGTCGGTGATTTGCCGGCTGTGCCTGGACGGCGCGGAGCGCGAGCTGCCCAATTACGACCAGCCTGTCCCGTCGGCGGACCTGGCCGGCGAGGAAATCAGCATCACCATGGAGGATGTGACCGAGGTGCTGCGGCGAACGATTCACGATGGCGTGGAGTTCCTGCGGCTGATGCGGGAGGAGACCAACATCTGCGTGGAGCTGTTCCGTTCCAGCCAGGCGGCCAAAGCGAATCAGACGCTCTGGCAGGTGCTCGAGAAAGTGCAGATGTTTCTCAACTACGTCAAAGAGTTGGTGCAGTTTCTCGCCACCGTGTCCGAAGATCGCCAAGACCTGGCGCAGATCGAGCAACTCAACGACCGCGTTTTTCACCTGATTAAAAGTCTGTTGGCCGCGCAAGAAGGCCATGATTTCGTGTACATCGCCGATTTGCTGGAGTTCGAACTCGCGCCGCTTCTCGCCGAGTGGCAGACTTTTCTGGCGGCTTTGATTGAGCCCGCCGGCGCCGGCGAAAAAGCGTAGTCAACACGGCTCGTTATTTTTCGGCTAGCCTCGTTCGTTCGTGATCTCGGCGTCGGCCAAAAGTCGCTTCAGCCTAAGCACGATAATTCCGATAAATAGAAACGAGGGAAGTGCCTGCGAGGCGAAGGAAGCTATGACGATTTCATCTTACCAGATTCAGAGCATTTTGCAGACGTACAATCGGCAGCTCAAGGCCCATTGGTCCGAAAAACGCGGGTCGGGCAGCGTTCCCACGGCTTTTCCGCGGGACTCCGTGGATATCTCGGACGAAGGCAAGAAAAAACACATTATGGACCGCGCCGGTGAAGTGGCGATCAAGAATCTCAAACAGTTGACGCTGGAAAAAGAGAAATAACCAGCGCAGACGATATCTCGGTCAATATTTCCCTCACAGGGTGCGGATGCGCCCGGTCAGGGACTTAGCTTTTCGGCGTGCGGCAGTCAAGGAGGACGCCCATGACGCAATCCAAACCGCTGCAAGTCCTCGTGGTCGACGATGAGCGCATGTACCGGGACTTGCTCCACCGCACGCTGGAAGCGGATGGTTTTGCGGTGGATACGGCCGCTGACGGCAACGAAGCGATCGACAAGATCAATCGCCAGGACTACGACATCGTGGTGACCGACCTGGCGATGCCGGGCGTCGGCGGAATCGAAGTGCTGCGCACCGCGAAGAAGAAGAAAGCATCGACCGTCGTGATCGTCATTACGGGTTACGCGAGTCTCGACACCGCGCTGACGGCGATCAAGGACGGCGTCTACGACTACATCACCAAACCGTTCCAACTCGAGGAAATCCGCCTGACGCTCAAAAACGCGGGCGAGAAATACTCGTTGGCGCGCGACAACGAAGAATTGCTGGCGCAGCTCAAACAACTGCAGCAGAAAGTCGAAGACCTGGTGGCCAACCGCCGTCGGCACGAAGACCGGATCGAGGAAATCGACAAGCAGTTGACCGATCGTCAACAGGAAATCACCGAAGGGATGCGCCAATTGCGCGGTTTCCACGACCGCGTCGTGCCGGCGCAATTCAAGAGCGGTTTGGCGGAAGACAAGGACAAAGACAAGGAAGGATCACCCTATACGTTGCTGATGGACGCCATCCGTCTTCGTCAGGAAAAGGCGATCAGCGAAAGCGAGTTTCAAGCGTTGAAAGACAAGATCCTGAAGAAGCAGCTTCCATAGAAAGGCGGCGCCATGGACGAAAAAAGCATTCTGATTGTCGAAGACGACGAAGCCGTCCGACGGTCGCTCTACCTGTTCTTGAAGCACAAGGGCCATCGGGTGGAATGCGCCGAAGACGGCTTGTCCGGACTCAACTGCGTCAAACAGAACGACTACGGCGTGGTGATCACCGACGTCATGATGCCCAACATGAACGGCGTGCAGTTGCTCGAGATGATCAAGCAAATCCGGCCGTTAACCGAGGTGATCATGGTGTCGGGCTACAACGATCTGCAACTCGCGATCGACGCCATGAAAAAAGGCGCGGCGGACTTCATCACCAAGCCGTTCCGCTATGAGCAGGTCGAGCGGATTATCTGCGACCTGCAATCCCGGCAGGTCGGCTCGGCGGATCGCGCGGTCGATCGGGCGGCCACGGTCGATTCGCGGCTCGAGCGCAAGATCCACGAACTGTCGATCATGTACTCGATCAACGAAGTGCTCGACAACATCGCCAATATCGAGGAACTGTTCAAAAACCTGGTCGACCTGTCGCTCAAAATCACCGAGGGCCTGCGCAGCGTCTTTTACCTCTATGACCACGAACACGACACGTACTACCTTCGTTGCATGAAGAGCAAAGACGAAATCGACCGGCCGAAGATGGACAAGCTCGATCCGCACATCGCGGAGCGGCTGAGCGTCAACCCCGGTTCGATGATCCTCGACACCCCCGATGAAATCGCCTTTTACCATCTGGCCGCGGGACCCCACCCCGACGTGCAGTCGGTGTTGCTCGCGCCGTTCTACGTGCGGGGGCAGAACTTCGGCATTCTCGCGGTGGAAAACAAACTCAACGAGCGCGGGTTCACCGAGTCCGATGTCACGTTCGTCAACATGCTGTTGAAGAAAGCGAGCCTGGTCATCGAGAACCGGGCGCTGTATGAAACGATTTATCTCAACCTGGTCAATACGCTGCGCTCGCTCGTCTCGACGATTGAAGCGAAAGACAAATACACGCAGCGCCATTCCGAGCGCGTCACCAAGATCGCCCTGCTCATCGCGCGCGAATTGCGTTGCGCGAAAGAGGAGCTCGATGTCATTCAGTTCGCCGGGATGCTGCATGACATCGGCAAGATCGGCGTGTCCGACGCGATCCTGCAAAAACCCAGCAGCCTGACGAAAGAAGAATACGAAACCATCAAGCAGCATCCGATCGTCGGCGCGCGAATCCTGGAGCCGCTGGGCATGCTGCCGCACGAGAAGGCGATCATCCGCCATCATCACGAACGCTGGGACGGCAAGGGTTATCCCGATGGTCTGGCCGGCCGCGACATTCCGTTTCTCGCGCGCATCGTCAGCCTCGCCGACGCCTACGACGCGATGACCTCCGACCGCGTTTACCGCAAGGGACTGACGCACGAGATGGCCGTGACCGAATTGGAAGTCAACTCCTGGCGCCAGTTCGACAGCGCGATCGTGGACGCCTTCAAAAGCCTCTGCGCCCGCATGGGTGAGCAGGTGAAGCTCGAATTAGAGTAAGCCGGCCAGCCAAAAGATTGACAAGAACATGAAGAATTTTCTATCATTGGCCGTCTTAACTTGACCCCATTTTGAGCGAATGTGTCGGAATTATTGATAATGAATGCACTTTTTTCTTGTCAATCTTCCGACGCTCTGGTATCTTTCTTGTCTATCTAGGCCCGAAAAAAGGAATGACAATGGAATATCCAAATCGTCGGCACGATGTACGTGTACGAGATTACGTGCGTTTACGCGCGAAATTCGTGGAAGAATCTTCGCGAGAGGTGGTCAAAGAACAGATCGCGCTGGAGCGGCTGTCTTCCTACGCCGACGAATCGCCTTTCCAGGCGCCGCGGGTAAATCGCGAAGTTTGGGAGCATATGGAACTGCCCGGCGTCAATATCATGAATCTGTTTTACGCGCTGGACGCCAAGCTCGATGCGATCATGGCGTTTCTCATCGAGCGGGACATCGAGCAGCGATGGGGCGGGCTGGTTCCGGTGGACATCGGCGCGGCCGGCATTCGCTTTGCGTCGGACGAGCGCTTCGACGTCAAGCGCCTGTTGCGGTTGGAAATCATGCTGCAGTGCATGCCCCCGCAGCGGATCATCACGCTGGCGGAAGTGCTGCGCGACGACGACGACGACCCCGCGTGGGGCGCGAACAAGCCCTACCGCGTCGCCACGAAATTCATCGACCTGGACCCCGTGGATCGCGACCGCATCGTCAAACGCATTTTCGACGTGCAACGCATGTTACTGCGACGCGAACGCGAGGCGAAAGACGCCGCGGCCGATCCAGGTGAAGCATCATGATGGCGCGCGTCCTGATCGCGGACGACGATCAACCCTGTCGGGAGTCGTTGGCGCGTTTCATGGAGACCGAAGGCTACGGCGTCGCCTCCGTGACGGACGGTCACGAAGCGCTTGAAGCGATACGCGGCGAGTCGTTCGATGTGGTGTTGACCGATCTGCGGATGCCGCAGCTCGACGGCCTGCGGTTGCTGCGCGAAATCAAAGCGATCTCGCCGCGCACCGTTTGCATCGTGCTCACCGGCTTCGCCAGCACCGGCACCGCGGTGGAGGCGATGAAACTCGGCGCCTTCGACTACGTGGCCAAGCCGGTCGAGTTTGACGAACTGCGCCTGATCGTGCGCCGCGGCCTCGAATATCAGACCCTGCAAAGCGAAAATTTCAACCTCAAGCGCGAGCTCAAACGCAAGTACAGCTTCGAGAACATCGTCGGCGATTCTCGTCCGATGCAAGACGTCTACCGCCTGATCGAGAAAGTCGCGGATTCCGACTCCACCGTGTTGATTCAGGGCGAATCGGGCACCGGCAAGGAACTGGTGGCCCGCGCCATCCATTATAATTCCAAGCGCAAGGAACGATTTCTGGTTCCAGTGAACTGCGGCGCCATCCCTGAGACGCTGTTGGAAAGCGAGTTGTTCGGCCACGTGAAAGGCGCCTTCACCGGCGCGAGCACCAACCGCATCGGTCGCTTCGAAGCCGCGAACGGCGGCACGCTGTTCCTCGATGAGATCGGTGACATGAGTCCGGCGCTGCAGGTGAAGGTCTTGCGGGTGATTCAGGAACAGGAGTTCGAGCCGGTCGGTTCGGTGAAGACGCGCAAGATCGACGTGCGCATCATCGCGGCGACCAACCAGAACCTCGACCAACGGGTGGCGGAACGCAGGTTTCGTGAAGACCTGTATTACCGGCTCAGCGTCATTCCCATCAACATCCCGCCGCTGCGCGATCGGACGGAAGACATCGCGCTGCTGGCGAACTACTTTCTGAGAAATTTCTCGCGGCAAAAAGGGCGGGCCATCAAACCCCTGTCTCAAGAAATACTCGATATTCTGAGCAGTTACGAATGGCCGGGCAACGTGCGCGAACTGGAGAATCTGATCGAACGCCTGGTGATTCTGACCGACAACAGCGAAATCACGCCCGACGATCTGCCGGAGAAGTTCGCGCGAACGCCGATCAAGATCATGACCGGCCCGATCGACGTTCCGGAACAGGGCATCGACTTCAACCAGATGGTCGACGATTTTGAAAATCGCCTGATCCAGGCGGCGATGCGCAAGGCGCGCGGCAACAAAAATACCGCCGCAAAATACCTGAATCTGAAGCGCACGACGTTGGTCGAGAAGATCAAGAAGAAGAACTTGGCGGTTGATTTCTGAGTTTTTGCCGGTTCTTGGCGAACGAGATGTGGAGAACGCGACACCAGCGTCAAGAATATGACGGTCGTCGGCCGGCGACCATCGGCGACCACCAGAATAAGATCAATCATTACAGTACGTTGTGAATGTGGCGATCCAGGGCAGATCGGCACAATGATTGCTTAGTCAAACGGGAACGACTCTTCTGGTGCTGGGGCCCGGTTTGGTAACCAAAATTGCAGTGATCTTGCTCGCGGTGACGACGATTATCGCGGGGGTGTGTCTGGGCGAGGCCGAGACGCCGAGCCGAACCCAGCCGCCGCCGTCGCCTTACCGCACGCTATTGCCGTTTGAGACCACGCCCCACGCGATTTCGCTGTCCCGCGGAGAGGCGCAAACGCTGACGCCGAGCGGCTTCGGCCACGTGGTCAGTCTGTTGCAGAACGACAAGCCGGTCGAGGCGTTGGATCGCGCGCTGCTCATGGCGATCCACCAGCCGAGCCTGTGGCGGCAGCGAACGTTTCAACTGCTGATCGCTGAATGTTACTTCATTTTGGGTGGCGACGATCCGACGCTGCAGTTCGCCTATGCGAAACCGCTTTACGAGCGGCTGTTGAGGTTCTACCCCCGCTGGGAAAACCAGCCGCTGATCTTATTCCGGCTGGCCACGATCGAAGAGCGGCAGGGACTGACCATCGAAGCGCGCGCCGCTTACGGGGTGCTGGTCGACTGGTATCCTGACGACCCGCTGGCCGAGTCGGCGCGGCTGGGCCTGGTCATGTCCGGCCTGCGGGTCGACGATCTGCACGACGCCGAAGGCCAGGCGCAGAACGTGTTGGATACGGCCAAGGACGCGCAAATCCGCTATCACGCGGCGGTCTGCCTGGGCATTATCTACCACCGCCTGGGTCGCCCGGCCGACGCGTTGTCGGACTTCGAGAAGGTCGTACATTGGCCGGCCGATCAAGACCTGCTCGAAGATTTCGAATTGTTCGGCCTGGGCGAAACTTTTCTCGACAACCAGCGGTTCTCCGAGGCGACGCAAGCGTTTTTGACTTATCTCAAACGCTTTCCCGCCGGCGCCGACCGGCCGATGGCGATCTACGACGTCGCCACGGAAGCCCACCGGCTCGGCCAGGAAGATGAAGCGGTGCTCGGCTACCGCTACCTGATCGACCACTACCCGCTCCTCTACGCCGGGGTGAAAAGCGAACTGCAGTTGGCGTTGCTGATGATGCAGGTCCAACCGGGCCAGGCCAATCCGACGACCGAGCTGCTGCTGCGCAACGTTCGCGATCAAAACGACTTTCGCGATTTGAACCAGAAAGGCGGTCTCGAACTCGCCTTATACGAGATCAACGTCGGCCGGCCGATCGAGGCGATGGGGGAATTGACCGATATCATCGACCGGCCGCTCGACCCGGTAGACAAACCCGCGGCGGCGCAACGGATGCTCCAGGCGTTCCAGAACGTGCTGGCGGCGAACCGGGCCAACCCGATGTTGTTGGCGAAGGTGTTTCGCGAATTCCGGCCGTATGTCGATTCGGCCGGCTTGCCCGTCGAGTCGTATGTCGATCTGGGCGAAGCGCTGTACCAGAATCTGCAGGCCGACACACTGCTCGCGATCTCGCACAACAACCCGCTGGCCCAGGCGTATCCGCGGCAGGCGATGTTTCTGACCGCGGAAGGCCGGCGGCTGCGCGGCGAGTACGATCAGGCCAAGGTTGAGTTGGCGCGCCTGCTGGACATCCCGCTTAAGCCGGAGGATGCTGGAGACGGGCTGGTGTTCAAAGCACATTTGCTGTTGGCGCAGATCGAATGCGACCAGGGCCGTCTCGACGAGGCCCTGCGACTGCTCGCGCTGATCCAAACGCGGGCGCGCGATGATCGGGAGCGGGGTCAGGTGGAACTGGAAGTGGGGTTGATTCTGCTGCGCCAGCAGGCGCCGGAAGCGGCCGCCCAGCGGCTGGCCAACGCCGCGCGTCTGCTGGACCCGGCGACGGCGGACGAACCGCTGCACGGTCTGCAGATGACCGCGGCCTATTACCTGGGCGAGGCGCTGTTCGAGAGCAAACGCTACGCCGAGGCGATGCCCGTGCTGGCGAATTTCGTCCAGGCCGGTCCGAACGACGAACGCGTCTACCAGGCGCGCTTCCGGCTGAATCAGGCGCGACAGACGCTCGGCCAGACGATCCCCGCGCTCACGGCGCCGACCGCGCCGCCGGACTGGTTCTGGCCGCGGCTGGAGTGGGCGATGAACGACTACTATCTTTGGTTGCAGAACAACCAACCGCGGTTCGGCGACCAGCCGGACTGGGAGAACTTGCCGTGACGGAACCGGAGCAAAATCTGCCGCGGTCCGACGCCGATTCGACGCTGCTGCGCGAAGCGTTCGAGAAGTTCATCGTCACCGGCCAGATGATGGAGAAGGCGTATCTCGCCCTGCAGGAGAAAGTCGAGCAGCTCAATCTCGAACTCGAAAAAAAGAACGACGAACTTTCGCTACAACTCGCGGCCACCGAACTGGCGCGCGATCAGCTTTCCGACGTGCTGGGCAGCCTGCAAGTCGCGGTCGTCGTGTTCGACGGCGACGGTCGCGTGGCGCGGCTGAACCGCGCGGCGGAAACGCTGTTCGGCTGCGCGGAGTCCGCCATGCTCGGGCGCGGCATGGACGCGTTGTTTGCGGTGCGCTTCGCCGGCATGGACGGCCTGCATCGTCTGTTGGCGACGGGTCAACTGGTCCCCGAAACCGAGGTCGGTCAACTCAACGGCCTGCATTCGTGCGTGCTGCGCGTCTCCACGCACCTGATGCGCGGCATGGACGGCGCGGGCGAGGGGCGCATCCTGTTGGCCGAAGACATCACCGATCTGGCCCTGCGCCGGCGCGACGCCGCACGCTCGGACCGCCTGACCGCGATGGGCGAGATGGCGGTGCAAATCGTGCACGAAATCCGCAACCCGATGGGTTCGATCGAATTGTTCGCCAGCATGTTGCAGCGCGATCTCGCCGACCAGCCGCAGCACGCGGAACTGGCGAAGAAGGTGCAGGAAGGCATCCGCGGCCTCAACCACGTGATCGGCAACCTGCTCAGCTTCGCCAAGGGCGCGCATCCGGTGCGCGATCTGGTGGACCTCGAGGAGTTGTTCCACGGCGCGCTGTCCGATCTCGAACACCAGATCGAGCGGCAGCAGATCAAGGTCACGGAGCGGTTCGACGCCGACGCCCGGTTCATCCGCCTCGACGCCGAGTTGTGGCGCCAGGTGCTGCTCAACATGATTCTCAACGCGGTGCAGGCGATGCCGGCGGGCGGCGAGTTGGCGGTGTGCTGCGACCGCGAGATGATCGACGGCCGGCCGGGCGCGAAGCTGGTCATCGCCGACACGGGCGAGGGCATGAGCGCCGACGTGCGCGACCGCATTTTCCATCCGTTTTTCACGACCAAGGATCGCGGCACCGGCCTCGGTTTGGCGCTGGTGCACAATATCGTCAAGGCGCACGGCGGCGCGATCGGCGTGGAAACCGCGCCGGGTCGCGGCGCGACCTTTACGATCACGTTGCCGGGCTAGGAGCACGCATGGCGCAGCAGAAGGAATGGGTGTTGGTGGCGGATGACGAGCTCTCCATGCGCGAAGCGCTGGGGATGAGCGTCGGGCGCATGGGCTTCGCCGTGGACCTCGCCGAAGACGGCCGCCAGGCGCTCGAGATGCTCGGTCGCCGGCCTTACCGGCTGATGATCACCGACGTCAAAATGCCCAAGCTCGACGGCATGGACCTGCTCAAGCAGGCGCGCGAGCTATACCCGCTGCTGCCCGTGCTGGTGATCACCGGTTACGGCACGATTCCCGGCGCGGTCGAGGCGATGAAGAACGGCGCCACGGACTACGTGGTCAAACCGTTTTCCATCGAGGTGCTGGAGAAAGCCGTGCAGGATTGCCTGACCGCAGCGCCGGTGACGGCGAGCGTCGCCAACCAACACGGCGAAAACGTCCGCATCATCACGCGCAACCCGCGCATGCAGAAGCTGCTGCAGATCGCGTGCAAGGTCGCCAAGGCCGACGCGACGGTGATGATCCAGGGCGAATCCGGCACGGGCAAAGAGCTGGTCGCCTTGCTCATTCACGCCGAGAGTCCGCGCGCCGCGGGGCCGTTCGTTGCGGTCAATTGCGCGGCGCTGCCCGAACACCTGCTGGAAAGCGAGTTGTTCGGCCACGAAAAGGGCGCCTTCACCGGCGCGGCGGTGCGCAAACAGGGCAAGTTCGAACTCGCCGGCGGCGGCACGATCTTGCTGGACGAAGTCGGCGAGATGGCGCTGCCGCTGCAATCGAAGCTGCTGCGCGTCTTGCAGGAACGCAAGGTGGATCGCGTCGGCGGCGGGCTGCCGATTCCGGTCGATATCCGCGTCATCGCGACCACCAACGCCGATCTGCGCGCGCGCGTCGAGAAGGGCGCATTTCGCGAAGACCTGTATTACCGGCTGGCGGTCATTCCGCTCGAACTGCCGCCGCTGCGCGACCGGCCCGAGGACGTCGAGGTGCTGACCGACCATTTCCTCGAACAGTTCGGCGCGACGGGCGGCATCACCGGGGCGGCGAAGCAGAAGCTGCTCAACCATCCGTGGAAAGGCAACGTACGCGAGCTGCGCAACGTGGTCGAGCGCGCGGCGCTGCTGGCGGGCGACCAGGCGATTGACGTCGACCACCTGGCGCTCGACGGCAAGATCGGCGACACCGGCCCGCGTGAGGCGGCCGACGGCGACTCGTCGCGCAACCTGCGCGATATCGAACGGCGGACGATTATCGCGACGCTCGCCGAGCACGGCGGCAACCGCACGCGGACCGCGGAAGTGCTGGGCATCAGCATCCGCACCCTGCGCAACAAACTCAAAGAATACGCGCTGGAAGGCCACGAGGCGCCGAAAGGGGGAGCCGGTGCTGCCGACTAAGCGGCAAGGCTTGCCGCTTCCACATAAAATAGCAATACGCGGCAAAGAAGAGAAGCCGTGTAATGTCATAGCGATAGGTAATCGAATGCTGGCCGAAAACGATTGGCATCGCCCTTGCTATTTCCGGGGTACGGACGGACAAGCCATCTGTGACCCTTTCAGGAGACGGACATGGCAGGAATGAGTGTGATGTCAATTGCGGCCAGCGGCCTGCATGCGCAACGCGTGCGCATGGAGGTGCTCTCGAGCAACCTGGCCAACATCAGCACGACGCGCGGACCCGACGGCGGACCCTACCGCCGCCAGGCCGCGGTGTTTCGCGCCGTGCCGGTGGAGGAGGACAACTTCCAATCGGTCCTGGACGAACGCCGGCGGCTGTATGGCGTCGAGGTCGAGAAGGTTGAGCCGGACAATCGCGAACCGTTGATGGTTTACGACCCGGATCATCCTGACGCGGACAGTCAGGGCTTCGTGGCGATGCCGAACATCAATCTGGTCGAGGAGATGACCGATCTGATGAACGCGGCGCGCAGTTACGAAGCCAACCTCGCCGCTCTGCAGACCGCCAAGAACATGGTGCAACTGGCGTTGTCCTTGGGCCATTAGGGGACGTGGCATGAAAGACATCACCCTCGACGCCAGACTACGGGCCTTGGAAGGGATGCAGCCGCAGCGCCCCGCGGAGGGACGCTCGGCGCAACCCGAAGGCGAGGGGCCGAACTTCGGCGACGTGCTGAAGAAGGCCATCGCCGAGGTCAATGGTCTGGAGAAGGAAGCGGACCGGCAGGTCGTCGAACTGGCGACCGGCCGCGCCGCCAACGTTCACGAGGCGATGTTGGCCCTGCAAAAGGCCGACATCTCGTTCCGACTGTTGATGGAGATTCGCGACAAGCTGATTAGTGCGTACCAAGAAATTATGCGGTTGCCCGTTTAGTCCGAACCCTGTCCGTCCGTCTTGAAGGGGTGAACACAGATGGCTACCGTTCGTGAAACCGCGTCCCAATTTCGGGACTTGTGGAACCGACTGCCCACCGGCCGAAAAATCAGTTTCATCTTGATTTTCCTGGTGCTCGCCGGCGCGTTCACCGCCTTGGTGTTCCGGTCCCAGGCGTCCGCGCTCNNGCCTTGGTGTGGTGGACCGGCCGACCCGATTTTCGCATCCTCTACGCCGATATGTCCGCCGAGGACGCCAATGCGGTGGTCACCCACCTGAAGGACCTGAAGGTCAAGTACCAGCTTTCGCGCGGCGGCACGGCGGTGTCGGTGCCGGGGGACAACTACTATGAAGTGCGCATGGCGCTGGCCAACGCGGGGCTGCCGTCGGGCGGCGCGGTCGGCTTCGAACTGTTCGACCGCAAGAATCTGGCGCTGACCGATTTCCAGGTGAAGGTGGCCTATCTGCGCGCTTTGCAGGGCGAGTTGGCGCGCACCATTCAGCAGATCAAGTCGGTCGAGGCGGCGCGCGTGCATCTGGCGTTGCCCGAAAAGGCGCTGTTCGCCGAGCAACAGCAGGAAACCACGGCGTCGATCGTGCTCAAGCTCGCGGCCAACGCGCGCCTGAACGACGAGCAGGTGCAGGGCATCGTGTTCCTGATCAGCTCGAGCGTCGAAGGGCTCGACCCGAAGAACATCACCATCATCGACGACAAGGGCCACGTGCTGTCCAAGCGCGAGGACCAGCACGGCGGCGGCGGCGACGTGGCCGATCAGTCGCGCAAGCTCGAACGGCAGATCGAGGAGCAGATCGTCAGCCTGATCGCCCGCTCGGTCGGTCCGGAAAAGGTGGCGGCGAAAGTCAGCGTCGTGCTCGACAACCAGCAGGTCCAGCGCGTGGTCGAGGAGTTCAATCCGGACGGCCAGGTTGTGCGCTCGGAGCAGGTCGTCACCAGCAACGATCAGGGCAACGAAAGCACGTCGTCCGGCGTACCCGGCGCCCAGTCGAACGTGCCGGAACCGGCCGCCTCGGCGGAGGGCCACAGCCAGACGACCAAAGGCGAGAAGCGGCAGGAGACGATCAATTACGAAATCAGCCGCACCACCTCGACGGTCACGCAGTTGGGCGGCAGCGTCAAGCAGCTTTCCATCGCCGTGCTGATCGACGGCACGTATCCGGAAGTCAAAGGCGCCGACGGCAAAACGGCCAAGAAATTCGTCCCGCGCACCGCCCAGGAAATGACGACTTTCACCGAACTGATCAAGAAAGCCGTGGGGTTCAACAAAGAGCGCGGCGATCAAATCGAGGTGGCGACGGTTCCGTTCCAGACCGAAGGCGTCGGCGAGGAAGGCGGGCTGATCGGCGACAAGATGGAGTTCTACTCGAAAATCCTGAACTACGCGCTGGCCGTGCTGGCCGCGGCGTTGTTCCTGCTGTTCGTGGTGCGGCCGCTGGTCCGTTGGCTGACGAGCGAACCGTCGCTGGAAGAACAACTGGGCGTGCCCGCGGGCATGTTGTTGAAGGGGGCGACGGTCGGCGAGTTGGAGACGCGGCTCGCCACCAACCTGCCGACGACCGCCGAGCGCGGCGCGTCGGGCATGAGCGAGTTGCAGGAGCGCATGAAGAAGCTCGAAGCGCAGCGTGCGAACGTGCTCGAAACGGCGGCGCGCGACTCCAACGCCGTGACGTTGATGGTCCGCCGTTGGTTGAAGGAAGAGGAGGGCGGCGGCCATGCCTGAGGCGGTTCGCGAGCGGGTGAGAATGAAGGGCTCGCAGAAGGCCGCGGCGCTGCTGATGTTCCTCGGCGAGGACATCACCACCAAGGTGTTCCGCAGTTTGTCGGAAGAAGAAGTCCAGCAGATCGTCAACGCCGTGCCGCGGCTGGGCGACGTGGGCCCGGAATTGATGGAAAGCCTGCTGCAGGAGTTTTCCGAACGCCTGGTCGCCGAGGGCTACATGGCGGTCATGGGCATGGACTTCATCGAAAAGGTGGTGCACAACGCGCTGGGCGCCCACAAGGCGCAGAACATCCTGGCGCGGCTGGAAACCGAGCAGCAGCTCGAACAGATTCGCCGCTACGACCCCCGGACGATTTTCGATCTGATCAAGAAAGAACACCCGCAAACCATGGCGTTCATTCTCTCGCAGCTTCCGCCGGCGATTTCGTCGGAGATCATCGCGCGTCTGTCGGAAGACCTGCAATACGAAGTCGTGCTGCGCATTGCGCGCATGGACCAGGTCGTCCCCGGCGTGCTCGAGGAGGTGGTCGACGCGCTGGGCCGCGAGCTTTCGTCGTTCAGCGTCGGGGTGGCCGAGTCGTCGGGCGGGATCAAGCCGGCGGCCGAAATTCTCAACTCGATGAAACGCGGCGCGGCCAACGAGATCATGGGCAAGATCGAACAGGAGGACAACGAGCTCGCCGAACAGATCGGCCAGCACATGTTCGTGTTCGAAGACCTGCTCAACGTCGACGACCGCGGCGTGCAATTGATTCTCAAGGAAGTCGGCAACGACGACCTCGCGGTCGCGCTGAAGATGGCCAGCGACGAAGTCAAGCAGAAGATCTACAAGAACATCTCGCAGCGCGCCGCCGAGATGATTCAAGAAGACATGGACGCGCGCGGTCCGATGCGCATCTCCGAAGTCGAAAAAGCGCAGCAGATCATCGTGCGCATCGCCCGCAAGCTCGAAACCGAAGGCAAGATCATGGTCGCCGGCCGCGGCGGCGAAGAACTGTTCGTCTGAACGGGGAGACTTCGTGACGACCAAAAAACCGCCGCCCCTGCCCGATGGCCGGCCGCGTTCGCCGGTCACGGATATTGCGTTCCCGCGCTTCAGCGATGACGCCGACGCGCGAAACATGGTCGTCATGGCGCAGGAGCGCGCGGCGATGATCGAGCGGCAGGCCTACCAGGAAGGATTCGCGCAGGGCGAAACGGCGGGGCGGCGCATGGGTCTGGCGCAGGCCGCGCCCGGCGTCGAGGCCATCGCGCGATTGGTCGAGCGGTTCGATCAGTTGATGAAGGAAACGCTGGCGGCCATGGAGCCCGAGATCGTGCGCATGGTGCTGGCCATCGCGGAGCGGGTGATCCACACCGTCATCGCGGAGGACCATACCGTCGTGCAGCGCGTGGTGCAGGCGGCGCTGAAGGAACTGGACGACCGCTGGGCGGTGACGATCAAGGTCAATCCCGGCGACTACGAATTTTTGGAAGCGACCCGCGCGCAGTGGCTGCGCGTCGAGTACGCAAGCAAGGTGACGCTGACGGCCGACGCGTCGGTCGAACCGGGCGGCTGCATCGCGCAGACGCCGCAGGGGTTGGTCGACGCGACGTTGAAGACCATCCTCGCGCGCGTCGCGCGGCTGGGGGCGGACGGTGGCGAGTAGCGCGCCCTACGATTGGCGGCCGCTGCAGCAGGCGCTGGGGCGACTCGAGCCCTACAGCGTCAACGGCTTCGTCAAGCGCGTGGTGGGCTTGCAGATCCAGGCCACCGGACCGCGCTCGCCCGTGGGCGGCGTGTGCCGCATCTTTCCGAAACTCAGTGACGGCACAGAAGGCCCGCCGGTCATCGCGGAGATCGTCGGCTTCGACGACGAGACCGTCCAGCTCATGCCGCTGGAAAACGTGATGGACATCAGCCCCGAGTCGCGCGTCGAGAAGATGAAACGCAGCGCGACGGTGAGCGTCGGCGAAGACTTTCTGGGCCGGGTGATCGACGGCCTCGGCCAGCCGATGGACGGCGGTCCGCCGCCGCGCGGCCGCCTCGAGATGCCGCTGTACGGCCGGCCGCTCAACCCGGTCAAACGGCGGCGCGTGTCGACGCCGCTCGACCTCGGCGTGCGGGCGCTCAACGGGCTGCTCACCGTGGGCAAAGGGCAGAAGGTCGGCATCTTCGCCGGCTCCGGCGTGGGCAAGAGCGTGCTGCTCGGCATCATCGCGCGCAACACGGCGGCGCAGGTCAACGTGATCGCGCTGGTCGGCGAACGCGGCCGCGAGGTGCGCGAGTTTCTCGAACGCGACCTCGGCCCGGACGGCCGGCGGCGCAGCGTGGTCGTTTGCGCCACCTCCGATCGCACCGCGCTGACCCGCGTGCGCGCCGGCTATCTCGCCACCACCATCGCCGAATATTTCCGCGCGCAGGGCGCCGACGTGTTGTTCATGATGGACAGTCTGACGCGCATGTGCATGGCGCGGCGCGAGATCGGCCTGGCCATCGGCGAACCGCCGACCAGCCGCGGTTACACGCCGAGCGTCTTCGCGATGATGCCGTCGCTGCTCGAACGCGTCGGCAACGACGAACACGGCGGCTCGATGACCGGCATCTACACCGTGCTGGTCGAGGCCGACGACATTAACGATCCGATCGGGGACTCGTCGCGTTCGATCCTCGACGGCCACATCGTACTGTCGCGCGACCTGGCGGTGCGCAACCACTACCCGGCGATCGACGTGCTGAACAGCGCCAGCCGCGTGATGCCCGACGTCGTCCAGCCGCAGCAGATGCAGTGGGCCGGGTGGATGCGCGAGATTCTCGCCATCCATCGCGAAGCGGAGGACCTGATCAACATCGGCGCGTATCAGAAGGGCGCCAACCCGCGCATCGACTACGCGATTTCGGTGATGGACGACCTGCGCGCGTTTCTGCGGCAGAACGTCCAGGAGAAGGTGAACATGCAAGACACGCTGCTGGCGATCGCCCGGATCTTCCAGCGGCATCCGCCGAAGTTGTAGGCCATGGCGCGCCGTCGTTTTCGTCTGCAGGCCGTATGGCGGATCAGGAATCTGCTCGAGGACATGCGCAAACGCGAGTGGGGCGTGATTCAGACGCGGCTCGCGAGCGAGGAACGGGAGCGGCGCGAGATGCTGGATACGATGGAGCAGCATCGTCGGGACTTCGACGCGGCGCTGCGCGCAGGCTTGACCGGGCGCGACGTGCGGCTCGTCGCGGATTACGTGACCGCGCAACGCAGCCGGGTGCGCGCGGCGGACCAGCAGATCGCCGGCACGCGGCGGCGACTGGAGGCGAAGCTGGTCGAAGTGCTCATGGCGACGCGCGAACGCAAGGCGATGGACATCGTCCGGCAGCGGTTCATCGCGCGACGCGATTATGAGGAACGACACGAGGAAGACAAGACCTTGACCGAAATGGCCCTCAATCGCTACGTGCGGAAGCAAGGCGAAGAATCAAACCCCTGACGGCGCGACAAACGGCGCGTCGTCTTGGTCGGGAGCAAGCCATGAATCGAAAAGAAAAAATCCAGTGGCTGATTTTCGCGGCGGCCGTGGCGGTCGTTTCCGCCGTGGTGCTTTTCGGCTTCCTCGGGGCGCCGCCCCGCGGCGAGGCGCAGGAGACGCTCGCGCCCACGCCGCCGTCGGCGCCGCGTCTCGATCCCACCGCCTTGCGCAAAGCCCTGGGCATCGAGGCCCCGACGGTCGTCACGCGTCCGGTGGTGGCGCCGGCCGGCGCGTCGCTGTCCCACCCGCCGGCGAAACCGCCGATTGAGGTCTTGCCCGTGCCGGAAGACGAACACGCGATGTATCTCGAAGCGCAGCGGCAGCGCATCGCGCAGGAAGCACAGGCGCTGGCGCAATTGCAGGCGGAGATCAAACGGGAAGTGGAGCGGTTGGAGCAGGTGCGCGGCGAAATCGATCAACGGCTCGCGCAGGAAGACGAAGCGACCAAGAAAAAGTTGGCGAAGCTGGTCAAGATCTATGAGGCCATGCGTCCGGCCGATCTGGTCAAGTTGCTCAGCGACCTTGACGAACCGCTGCGCCTGCAACTGCTTTCGCGCATGAAGCAGAAGGTGGTCAGCCAGATTCTGGCGCTCATGGACCCGCACCTGGCCGCGGAGACGTCCAAAAAGTTGATGAACAAAAAGGTCAAGCCGTAAACGGCGCCCGCCTGATCCGGCCTGACTCGCCCGCCGCCGTTCGGTTGGCACAAATCCCGCAATACCGACATCCCTAAGAACAAGTCCGCCGGAAGAGAACTCTTCAGACGGGCAAAGTAACTAATACGGTCCGAACCGTAATTTATAAACAGAAGGGAGGTGAGAATGTATGCAGAACACGATGATTCGCGTAATGGATCGAATATCGCCCTCTTCAGCGGCGCGCGGCGCACGAGCCGATGAGCCTGAAACCAAGACGGACGGCGCCGGATTTTCGGCGGTGCTCGGCTTGCAGGCCGCACCGAACGTGATGCCGAAACCAGACGCACCGGTATCGGAAAGCGAAACGCCGCCATCAATGCCGGCGACAGCCGCCGGGCAAGCTGCACAAGCGAAGACGCCTCCGCCGACTGCTGGACAGCCGACCGCGATTCGGCCGCCTATTGATCCGCCAACAATCGGAAATCAAAGCGAAAATGTTGCCTTGCCGACGCCGTCGATGCCGGTGGAAAACGCCATTCCGGTCGTTCCATCCGCACCGGTGACGGGCAGTGCTGCTCTGTCGACCGATTTGGGCGATGAGTGGTTACCAGAAGTTACGACACCGAATAGTAGTCAACCAGACGTGCGGACCACACCGCCGCCGCTTCAGACAGTATCGCAATTACCTGAACAGATGCGAACTGGAGTGCAGGTTCAGGCGCCGACGAAACCGCCCAAGGACGCTCTGCTCGAACTGGCCTGGCGCGACTATAGCGCGCGACTGGTCGGCGAGTTGCAGGTGCGTCGGCAAGCGGGCGTCAGTACGACCTGGGAAGCGAATGCGGCGAAAAGCGGTCGCGAGGGGCGCCCGGCAGAACTTGCCCAGCCCACCGGGGCGGCAAGGGAAGCGGTTGCCCAGCGAATCGCCTTTGAGCCTCGCACCGACGCGGCATGGATGCGCAAGGAAGGACCGGCTTTGCCGACCGTCCACCCCACCCCGACCGCGACGACCGAGACGACTCGGTTGGTCGACCCGGCGGCCGTTCCCGTGCTCAACGAGAGCGCGTCCCCGGCGCAGCGACCAATCGCCAATCCGGCGGCGACGGCCGAACCGGCTCATCTCGACGCCAAGACTCAGACGAACCCCACGGAGCCGACCAGTCCACGCACGGCGGTTCGAGTGGAAGAAGTACAGGCGCTGATGGATCAGGTCAGTCGTCAGATCGTCCGGCGGGTCGGTGAGGGCGGCGGCAGCGTTCGTTTGCGGCTGGAACCGCCTGAACTGGGCCGTCTGCGGCTCGAGGTGCAGGTGAACCAGGATGTGGTGCGGGCGCAAGCGGTCGTCGAAAGCGCGAAGGCGCGGGCCATGCTGGTCGAACATCTGCCGCTCCTGAAGCAGGTGTTGGCCGGGCAGGGGATGCACCTGGAACGCTTCGACGTCGCCGAGCATTCGCTCCAGCACCAGGAGGCGAACAGCCAATTCACGCAAGATCATTCGAACGCGCGTGACGATCGACCCGGCGCGTCTACGCCGGCCGGCGATCAGCCGTCTGATCCTGCCGGGCGACAGGCTCCGGTCTATCGTCTGCGCGGTCTCGCGGGCAACATCCACGTGACCGTCTAGCGGCGCGTGGAAGGAGGAGAAGGAAGTGAGCAATATCAGTCCGGTTACCCAGTTGGGCAACCAAACGAGCGGAGACACCAATCCGCTCCAGCAAGCTACCGGCGGCCAAGATCTGGCCAGCCAGGACGTCTTCCTGCAACTGCTGATGGCGCAACTACAGAATCAGGATCCGCTCGATCCGATGGACAACCAGCAATTTCTCAGCCAGATCGCCCAGTTGACCACCGTCGAGCAGCTCAAGACAGCGAACAGCAATCTGCAAACGCTGCAGCTCTACCAGATGAGCATCAACAATGCGCAGTCGGTGTCGATGATCGGCAGGCAGATCAAAGCCGCCGGCAATTCGTTCCAACTCGCCAGCGAAGGCGGCGACGCCTCCCTGCAATACCGCCTGAAAAGCGATGCGGCCACGGTCAAGATCACGATCTACAACCAGAACCAGCAGGCCGTGCGCACCATCGAACTGACCGGCGTCAAGCAGGGCGAGCAAAGCGTCACCTGGGACGGTCACAACTCCGACAACAGCCCGCTGGCGGCCGGCGAGTACACCTTCACGGTGACCGCGCAGGACGCCCAAGGCAATTCCGTACAGGCGGACACGTTCATCACGGGAACGGTCACCGGCGTCGTCTTCGAGGACGGCGTGCCGAAGCTCAAGATCGGCGACCATACGGTATCGATGGGCGATATCTATTCCGTCGGCCAGTAGAGGTAAGCGATGAACCCAACCAAGGTACAACTCAACCCGGTCGTCCGCGGTCCCAGCCGTGTTGGCTCGGCCGCGGCGCCGTCGCGGTGTGAGCGACCGGAAGCGAAATCACCGTCCTTCCGCGCCGTGCTGGATCAGGAGTTGGCGCAACAACCCGCGGTGCATTTCTCGGCCCACGCCCGCGAGCGGATCGCCACGCGCGACATCCCGCTCGCCGAGCACGATCTGCCGCGCATCGAGCGCGCGGTCGATCAGGCGGCGGCCAAGGGCGCCCGCAACGCGCTGCTCGTGGCCGACGACTTCGCGCTGATCGTCAACGTGCCTCATCGCACGGTGGTGACGGCCCTGGGTCGCGGTCAAATGGCGCAACACGTCGTGACCAACATCGACAGTACGGTCTGGATGGAAGAATAACCCGAGCCCGACCCCAAGAGGGAGGCTCATTTTCCCGCCGAACGATCGACGCGGGAAGGAGGAGCGAACATGTCAATCTTGGGCGCCATGTTCTCCAGCATCAGCGGCCTCAATGCCAATTCGCTGACGATGGAAATCATCGGCAACAATCTCGCCAACGTCAACACCACCGGCTTCAAGTATTCGCGTCCCGACTTTCAGGACATTCTGAGCCGGTCCTTATCGCGCGGCCTTTCGGTCGGCCGCGGCACGATGGTCGGGGGAACGACCATGGTGTTTTCCCAGGGCGGCTTTCAGTCGACCGACACCGTGACCGATCTCGCTTTGTCCGGTCGCGGCTTCTTCATGGTGCAGGACAGCGCGACCACGAACACCTACTACACGCGCGCCGGCAGTTTCCACATCGACCAGAGCGGCTTCCTGGTCGACCCCAGCGGGTTCCGTGTCCAAGGGTTCGATGTCGACGACACGGGTCAGCCGCAGGGCGTTACCGGGGACATCGTGCTGCCGACCGCTCCGCTGCAGCCGCTGGCGACGTCGGAAATCACGATCAACGCGAACCTCGATTCGCGGGTGCCGTATGTCGGTCCGTTCGATCCGGCCAATCCGGAAAATACGTCGAACTTCACCACCGCCATTACGGTTTACGACTCGTTGGGCAATGAGCACCAGGTGACCGCGTACTTCACGCGGGAAGACGCGCCCGGCCCAGGCGGCGGCAACGTTTGGGATTACAACGTGGTGGTCAGCGCGGAAGACTCGGCCACTGGCGCGGCATACGTCGCCCAATCCGGCACGCTCGAATTCACGACCGACGGCGCGTTGCAAACCCACACCCCGTCCGCCAGCCCGGCGAACTTCAACTTCGTGGGCGCGGTGACGCAGGGACAGGCCATTTCCCTCAATTTCGGCACGACCATCTCGGACGGCGGCACGGGCCTCGACGGCACCACGCAGTTCGCCCAGACTTCGGGTCTGGTTTCGCAGAGTCAGGATGGTTACGGGCCCAGCGACCTGCTGTCCCTCGACATCGACAACGACGGCGTGATCAGCGGCCACTTCGGCAACGGCCAGACCAGGAGTTTCGCGCGTGTTGCGGTGGTCAACTTCGCCAACATCGACGGCCTCGCGCAGGCCGGCGGCAATCTCTTTACGGCGACCGGCGTCTCGGGCGCGGCGATCGTGTCGGTGGCCAACGTGGCCGGCAACGGTTCGATCAACTCGAACTCGTTGGAGATGTCCAACGTGGACATCGCCAGCCAATTCGTCGACCTGATCACGACCCAGCGGGCCTTCCAGGCCAACGCCAAGGCCATCACGGCCGCCAGCGACATGCTGACGGTAACGGTCAACATGGCGCAGTAATCAACCGATAACGTAGGGGTGGGAGGCTATCCCACCCCTACAGGACTCAGACCATGGTGGAACGAAACAACAACAACGCGCGCAACGGCAAGCCGGCGGCCGAAGCGCCGGCGACCAACGAAACCCACCTTGTCCAAGCGGTGCAGGCGTATCTCGACGAGAGCGCCTTTACGCGCCTGTTGCTCAAGAGCCTCACCGTGTTGGTGGTGTTGTACACCAGCGCGGCGGTGGTGAAGGTGATCGTCGACCTGGCCGCCGCAGGCATTCCGCTGCTTCTGAAACGCTTCCTATAACGGATCATCCTCCGGTCCTTGAATCCGCTCTCGAATGTTGTGTAGACTTGCCCCGGACCTTGGTTCCCGGTGAGCAACGTTCGTAACCACAAGGCGGGATCAAATGAAGATACGTAATATCTTGATGCTGGCGCTGATGCTGGTGCTGGTGTTGGTGTTATTCGGTTGCGGTGGCAGCGGCAATAGCAACGACCGGCAATCGGGCGACGATACCGCCGACGACGACGCGGACGATGATCTGATTCTCGACGACGACACGAGCGATGACGACGCGGCGGACGACGACGCGAGCGACGACGACGCCGGCGATGACGACGCGAGCGACGACGATGCGGGCGACGACGACGCGAGCGACGACGACGCGAGCGACGACGATGCGAGTGACGACGATGCGAGTGACGACGACGCGAGCGACGATGACGCCAGCGACGATGACGCGAGCGATGACGACACGAGCGACGACGATACGGCCTCGTCGCTGCCTTTTTCCATTGACTTCGAGAGCTACGATCTCGGTGATTTGCCGTCGTCGTGGTATGTTTCGGTGACCGGCGCGACTACGATTCAGGTCGTCAACTTTTCCGCCTGCGACGTCGGTGGTAAAGCCCTGGAAATCAACGACGGCACGAACGGCGGCGATCACGGCGACGCGGAATACCTGCTCAACCCCGGCGCCACCGGCGATGTCGTGTTCACTTTCGACGTGTTCTACGCTGCCGGGGCTTTCGGCTACGCGGGCGTCTCGGCCGGCGACACCAGCGCCGCGTATCTGGCGCTCGACGCGACTGCGGGGACTTTCTCCGCCAACGATTACTCCGACCCGCCGACCTGGGTTGAGTGCGGCTCGTTCGCCGCCGGCGCGTCTCAGCACTTCGAGTTCGATATTCTCAGCAGCGGAACCTATAGCGTGAAGTATAACGGCGCTTCGACCGCGTGCACCGACCTCACGACGCAAGCCGGCGCCGGACCGACCTACACCAGCGTGTGGTTTTCCGAATCGGCTACGCCCGGTCAGGGCGGCATCGCGTATTACGACAACATCACGGGCGACCACCTCTCCGACTAGTCGGGATCGAAAAAGATAACCAGGTGGCCGGCGGGCGACCGCCGTACGCTTACGGATCTTCCGTTTTGGGGATTACTCTTCGCCGAATTCTTTTAGAAACTCGATCAGCGCCTGTTTGTGCTCTTCCGAGATGAAGCGGAAGCGGATGCCGACACCGGGCAGCGCCGGGTTCTTGCCGCCGCCGCGATGCACCCACATGACCTCGCCCATGATGTGCAGCGGGCGCGGGGCGCCGGGGAGGGTCAGCCGCAGATGGATGTGGCTGCCTTTGGCCAACGGCTGGCTGGAATGCAGAAACAGGCCGGTGGTGCTGATATTGGTCGAATAATCATAGAGGATGTCGCCGCCGGTGGTCGAGTATTCCACCTTCAGCATGGTCGGCATT
>PMZC01000340.1 GCA_003170555.1 Deltaproteobacteria bacterium | reverse complement strand
GGGAAATCCTCGCGGCGGCGATGCGGGTCTTCGCCCGCGAGGGCGTTCACTCCGCCACGATCGCCCAGGTGGCCGCCGAGGCGGGAGTGGCTGTCGGCAGCATTTATCTGTACTTCGCGACGAAAGAAGATTTGTATTTCAGCCTGGTCGACGAAAAGCTCGAGGAGCGGCTCCATTATTTACAGGCCGAACTGGCCCGCGCCGCGACGCCGCGAAAAAAGCTTCGCCGTCTGGTCGCCGCGGACATGCAGTTCTTCACCAGCAACAAAGAGTTTTCCAGCATCTACTTTTCGACCGGCAGCGGCCTCGAGCAGGCGTTGAAGAAAGACCTCGGCCGGGCGGCCGGGCGGAAGCTCGCCGCTTACGTCGAGCTGGTCGCCGCGATCATGGAAAGAGGAATCAGCGCAGGCGAGTTGCGCGCGGCCTCGCCGGCGGACCTCGCTCACGTGCTCATCGGCATGATCAACTCGTTGGTCTACCGGTGGGTCGTCTATGAAAGCGCCGAACCGCCGGCCGCCAAAGCCGATTGGTTGTTCGAGCTTTTTCTGCGCGCGGCGGGAACTGGTGGGAGGGACAGACCATGAGTCCGTCGTCCCGCCGGCGGCCGATCGAGGCGCGGCCCTGCTACATCTATGGCGTGGTCGGGGGCGACTGTCCGCACGAGTTCGAAGCCCGGGGGCTGGGGGGTGAACCGGTCCGCGTCGTGCGCCACGGCGATCTGGCGGCGCTGATCAGCCCGGCGCCTCCCGCCGGTTATCCCGCCACCCAACCGAATGTCGTCGCCCACGAGTTGGTGATCGAAGAAGCGATGCGTATCTGCCCGGTGCTGCCGATGCGCTTCGGGGTCGTCGCGCCAAATCCGCGGGCCGTGCGCGATTCGTTCTTCCGGCCCCGGCTCGTCGAACTGCGTCGCCTGCTGGCGCGGGTCGCCGGCAAAGTCGAGTTGGGGTTGAAGGTGTACTGGCCCGAGCAACTTGTTTTTCAAGAGATCGTCGCCGAAAACGCGGAGCTTCGGGCGTTGCGCGATTCGCTCCGGAGCCGGCCGGCCAAACAAACGACGGCGGAGCGCGTGCGCCTGGGACAGATGGTGGAAGCGGATTTGCTGGCGAAGCGGGAGCGTGACGCTGAGCGCATCCTGGCGGCCCTCCAGCCGCTCGCCGGCGATCTGGAGCTCGGAAAAATCACCGCGGAGATGATGGTGCTCAACGCCGCCTTTCTCGTCGACCTCGAACGCCAGGGTGAGTTCGACGAGGCGATGACGAAATTACATCGGCAGTTGGGGCGGCGGTTGATCTTCAAGTACCTGGGGCCGCTGCCTCCCTATAGCTTCGTCAATATCACCTTGGAGGTGCGTCGATGATGGCTCACTCGGCTTTGCAGCCCACGCGCGGGCGTAAGGGCGACGGCTCGCTGGCGGACGTGATTGAAGTTGTCTTGGACAAGGGGCTGGTGATCAACGCGGACATCGTCGTTTCGGTCGCCGGCGTGGAACTCCTCGGCATCAAGATCAGGGCGGCCCTGGCTTCGTTCGCCACCGCGGCCAGATACGGTCTGGAGTTTCCCTCCGGCACGAATATCGAAACCTCGGTCTGGCAGCAGGCGCAACTGGTCAAGGAGTCCTGCCCCCAGTGCAGCAAACAGGTTCCGGCCGATGAACTACTCGATGAGCGCTGTCCCTGGTGCGGCTGGCAGAGCGCCCGGGCCAAGGCGCGCCTGACGACGCCGCTGCCCATCCCCGAGATGTAAATGACGGAGCATCGAACAGCTTCGCTCGTGTTCCGGGAAGAAGCCTAGCGTGGAACCCATACGCGAACAGCGGGCGACGGTCAACGACCTGTTGGACCGGTTGCTGGAAAAGGGCGTCGTGCTCGATCTCGACATGGTGATCGGAGTCGCCGGCATCCCGCTGATCGGCGTGAGCCTGCGGGCCGCTATCGCCGCCATCGAGACGATGATCGACTACGGGTTGTTGGAGTCGTGGGATGAGAGCACGCGACGCTACGCCGAGCGGGAACTCCAGCGAAAAAAGCTGGCCTATGCGCCGGGCGAAGGGCCGCTGTTGGAAATGTTCGGCGCGCATTGGTACGCGGACGGCATCTACCGGGCCTGGCGTCCGGGCCGCCTCTTTCTCACGGACCGGCGGCTGATTCTCTACCGCCGCATGCCGGCCGAAGTGCTTTTCGAAATCCCGTTGGGGCTGATCAGCGGACTGCTCGTCGCCGAGTCGATTCACTTCAACGGCCACAGCGCTCCGCTTTTGCACCTCGCCCTCGATTCCGGCGAAGAAGCCTCGCTGTATGTCGAAGACGTCGCCGGCCTGGAAACGGCGTTGCGTGAGCGGCTGGCGACGCTGGGCGTCGCGCTCGCCGAGCCGGCCGGGCTCGGCCGGCGGGACCGCGAGATTACCGCCGCCTTTCCCGAGTCGCGCATCCTGGCCGAGGGAAAGATGTGGCGCCAAGCGCCGGACGCCGCCGGCGTCGCCGCGGCGTGGCAGCCGGGTTCGCTCTACCTGACCGACGAAGCGCTCTTGTGGTGGTCGGAGAACAGTCGGCGAATCGCGGCGCGCATCCCGGTGGAAGATATCGCCGGCGTCGGCCTCGAGGTCCGCGAGTTGGATCCCGTGCTGAAGGCGAGGGCGGTGCTCGGCGTACGCCACCGACGCAACGGCCGACCGGAGACGGTTCTTTTCGCCGGAGAGTCCCTCGAAGAATGGCGGCGGGCCATCCGCCGGACCGCGGTGAATCATGAAGGAGGTAAGCTGCCGTGATTGACGTCGACGAAAGAAATCTCAAGCAGGGATTGCTGGGTTTGGTGATCGCCCTGGTGGAAGTCATCAAGGACGCCCTGGCGACGCAGGCCTTCAAACGCGTCGAGCGCGGGCGCCTCCGCGAGGACGAAATCGAGCGCCTGGGCGAGGCGCTGGAGGACCTGGACGTGGCTCTGGCTAAAATCAAAGAGGAAAACGGCGTCGCCGAAACGGTGCGCAAAGTGCGGGATGGTCTCGATGATCTGGTCGGCGACATGGTCGACCGCATGGTCAACCCCGAGCGCTGGGGCGAAGCATTGAAAGCGAAAGAGGAATAGATGC
>PMZC01000064.1 GCA_003170555.1 Deltaproteobacteria bacterium | reverse complement strand
CGTTAAGCGAGCGCCCCGCGCTTGTCAACGGCGGTCGTGCGACACCGTTCCTCTAAGACACGTCACAACGCGATGCGGTCGAGGGAGCGGTACTGGATCGCCTCGCTCAGATGGAACGCCTGGATAGGGCCGCCCCCGTCGAGATCCGCGATCGTCCGCGCCACCTTGAGAATCCGCGTGTAGGCCCGCGCGCTCAGCCCCAGCCGGTTGATCGCGATCTCCATCAAGCGCTCGCCCGCCGACTCGACCTGGCAATGGTCGCGCAGTTCGCGCGCCCCCATCTGCGCGTTGGCGAAAAACCCCGCCTGCTTGAAGCGCTCGAGCTGCAGTCCGCGTGCTCGATTCACCCGCTCGCGAATAGCAGACGACGGCTCGCCCGCGCTGCGGTCGGTCAACTCCTTATATTTCACCGCCGGCACTTCTATATGAATATCGATACGGTCGAGCAGCGGCCCCGAAATCCGCGACCGGTAGCGCTGGATGGTAATCGGCGAGCAGGTGCATTCGTGCTGCATGTCGGCATAGAAGCCGCACGGGCACGGATTCATCGCCGCCACGAGGATGAATCGCGCGGGGAATTGCGCGGTCATCGCGGCGCGGCTGATCGTCACCGTGCCGTCTTCGAGCGGCTGGCGCATCATCTCGAGTACGTCGCGCCGGAACTCGGGCAGTTCGTCGAGAAACAGCACGCCGTTGTGCGCGAGACTGATTTGCCCCGGCCGCGGCACGATGCCGCCGCCCACCATGCCGGCGTCGCTCGCCCCGTGGTGCGGCGCGCAGAACGGGCGCTGCACGATCAGCCCGTCGCCATTCAGCCGGCCGGCCACGCTGTAGATCTTGCTGGTGTCGATGATTTCTCGCGTGGTCATCGGCGGCAGCAGGGTCTGTAAGCGGCGCGCCAACATGGTTTTGCCCGAACCCGGCGGGCCGATCATCAGCAGGTTGTGCCCGCCGGCCGCCGCGATTTCGAGAGCGCGTTTCCCGTGCTCCTGCCCGCAAACCTCCGCCAGGTCGACATCCTCGTTATCCAAACGGCCGCTCGCGATGGTGACCGGCGCCGCGTCGATCGGCTTTTCGCCACGCAGCCAGGAAACCACGTCGGTCAGATGCGAGAAGCCGCGCACCTCGAGACCTTCCACCGACGCCGCTTCGCCGACGTTTTCTCTGGCCACCAGCAGGCCCTCAAAGTGTTGCTGCTTCATGTAGTCGGCCACGACCATCGCGCCGGGCACCGGCTTGACCGAGCCGTCCAAGCCGAGCTCGCCGAGCATCGCGTGACTGCGCGTCCGCAAACGCGGGATGAGGTCGTAGGCCTGCATCAGCCCGATCGCGATCGGCAGATCGAGCGCCGCGCCTTCTTTGCGTCGGTCGGCCGGGGCCAGATTAATGACGGTGTTGTTGCGCAGACAGTAGAACCCGCTGCTCGACAGGGCCGACAGCACACGCTGTTGGCTTTCGCGCACCGCCCCGTACGGCAAACCGACCATGCGTAACCCGGGCAGGCCCCGTCCGGCGTAGACTTCGACGTGCACCGCGAAAGCTTCCACGCCCACGGTCGCGCCGGAAATCACCTGCCCAAGTCCCGACATCGAAACCTCCTGCCATCGGGCTTGAGCAACGGTTGTGCCAAGTGAGCCTTCGATTATTTTCCCGTTCTTTTTTCAACCGTTAGACTTTCCGGCGTGTCCAAAGTCGAAACGTCGTGTCCGATTTCCGGACACTCGTGTCCGATATTCGAACACTTTCGGCACGTTGCACCGCCCCGGCGAACATGTTAGAAGGCTCCAGACCGAAAGCGGAGAAGTCATGCGTAGGTTGCTCGGTTGGCTCAAGAATCTGAATTGGAGACATGTGGCCGGTTACGGCGCGCTATTCGCCGTGCTGTTCTTCATCTTTCTTTATCTGACGTTCCCGTTCAACGCGATTCGCGACACCATCGCCAAGCAGATCGAGAGCCGCGGCAATCTGCGCGTCATCATCGACGACATCTCGCCCTTTCGGCTGACCGGCATTCGCATCAAGGGGCTGAAGCTATCCGACGCGGCCGACCCGACGCAGGTGTATCTCAATCTCAACGAAGTCCGCGTGCGCGTTCGGCCGACGCAATTGTTATTGGGGCGAGTGTGGTTGGACTTCGACGTCTACGCTTACGACGGCGGCGCGGCCGGCTCGTACTGCAAACGCGGACCGGTCTCCGACGTGGCTTTGAATTTCGTCGGTCTGCGGCTGGCGAAATACGGGATGCGCGAAGTCGTACGCAAATTCGGCAGCATGGATCTGGACGGCATGTTATCCGGCCAATTCGAGTTGCACTACAACCCGGCGGTGCGCCGCAACAACAGCGGCCTGCTCAGCCTCAGCGTCGACAAGATGAAGGCCTCGCATATCGTGATTCTCAACAACAAACTGCCGGACCTGGTTTTCGAGCCGGGCAAAATCTCTTTCAAGATGCAGAATCAGGCGTTCAGCGTCGACCAGTTCAATCTCAAGAGCAACAATTTGGAAATGACGATGACGGGCCGCGTCACGCTGGCCGACATCTTTCGGAACAGCCGGGTGTTCCTGAATCTCCGCCTCAAACCGTCCGACGAAATGGAAAGCGCGCTGGGGATCATCATGATGGGCGTCAAGCAACCGGACGCCAACGGCTTCTATACGATCTCGCTCAACGGCACGCCGGGCAACATGCACACGCGCTAGTCGGCGCGCCGCGGTAATCTGTTTTCGAAAAAATCACTGACTCAGGAACCGGCGTTCAATCACGGATACGATCAGCAGCACGACCACGATCAGCCCCGTGATGACCAATCCGACGAGCGGATAGCCCGCGCCGATCAGCGCGCCGATCGCGGCCGCGGTCCAGATCGTGGCGGCGGTCGTCAGGCCGTGAATCGTCAAGCCCTCGTGAATGATCACGCCCGCGCCCAGAAACCCGATGCCGGTGACGATCTGCGCCGCGATGCGCGTCGGGTCGATGTTCTCGCTGCCGTGCGCGGCCATCATCTCGCCCACCAGCACGTAAAGCGTCGAACCCAGGCAGATCAGCGTCATCGTGCGCAGCCCGGACGCCTTGTGGTGAATCTGGCGCTCATAGCCAATCGCCAAACCGCACACGATGGCGGTCGCCAGACGCACCCAGATCGAGAGGTCGGTCAAGAAATGGAGATTCGAAGTGAGCATGGTGTCCATGTTGACGCCCAGTGTAGCGAAAACGACGAATTGAAGCCAGAGGATTTGTCGTCAGCCGTGGCGGACAAAAACCGCGCGGCAAAATAAACAAGGGCCAAAGAGCCAAAGTGAAAATTAGTCCCGCGCACACCGGAATCCCTGGTCGGGGGAGCGAAAGTTCACCGTGTCGCTGAACCGACGTGACGCGCGTAGGCATGAAAGATCGTTGAACCCGCTGCCGCCGCGATATACGCGAAATTCACCGGTCGTCGGGCCTGGGGGATTATTCGATGGCGATACGGAGTAATAATTCGCGTCATACCAGTCGTTGACCCATTGAAAAACATTGCCGGTCATGTCGCAGAGGCCCCAGGCATTAGGCTTCTTCTGACATACCGGATCGGTCGTGCCGGCGGCGCCTTCGCCGTACCACGCGATCGAGTCCAAACAGGACGGATCGTCTCCACAGAGATAGATCGTGTCGGTTCCGGCGCGTGCGGCGTACTCCCATTCAGCTTCGGTTGGCAAACGCCCGCCGATAGCTTGGCAGAAGAAATCTGCGTCAAACCACGTCACCATCTCGACGGGACAATTCGGGCAAGGCGGATAACCAGTCGCTTCCTGATAATAGCTGGGGTTTCTTCCCGTCACATTTTCGTACTGTGCTTGCGTAATATCGGATCTAGTGATTTGAAACGCTGGAAGCGTCACTTGATGCTGTGGTTTTTCGTCATCGAAACAATCCGAATCTTCCGGCACGCAGCCCATCCAGAAAGTCCCAGCCGGAGTCGAAACCCAGGTAAGTTCGCCCGAGTCGTCATCGATCGCGTCATCGTCGGTCGTGTCATCATCCGGCGTCGTGTCGTCGTCAGTTGGGGTCGTATCGTCGTCAGTTGGCGCGAGGTCATCATCCGACATGGTATCGTCGTCCGCCTGCCGTGAGTTTCCGCCGCTGCTTCCCGAGCTGCTGCAAGCCAGGGACAGCGTCAGTAGGACAAGCACCATAAAACACACGGGATAGAAAGTTGTTTTTTTGTTGAGAGGTTTCTTGGCCATGGCGCCCCTCCCGTTTTGCGGAGGCGATAATTCGGCAACTCCCTTTGGGTGTCAATCATATCACCGATTGCGGATAGTCAAGAGAAAAATACAACATGCGCGGCGGGTGGGCGCCGTTGCGAATTCGGATCAGTACTTCGCGCCGACGAGCGTCGTTTTGCCGCGGAAGGTGCGGTAGATCCAAATCGTGTAGCCGATGACCAGCGGCATGAAGACGACCGCGATGATCAGCATCACCTTGAGCGTGTTGTAGCTCGACGACGAGTTGTAAAGCGTCAGGCTGAGTCCGAAATCGTCGGACGACGGAACCAGATTCGGGAACAGCGATGCGCCGGCGGTGGCCATCAGGCCGACGATGGCCAGCGCGGAGGCGACAAAGGCCCGCGTAATCTGGCCGCGGCGCAATTCGACGCCGAGCGAGACGATCGCCGCCATCGCGCCGAGCGGCGCCAGGAACAACAGCGGTTGGTACAAGAAGTTCTGCATCATGCGCGGCTCGAAGATGAACGTCACCAACCCCGCGACGAGGAACAACGCCAGGTAAACCCACCACGCGATTTTCACGCCGCCGCCGATGCGCGCCGCGATATCGCCCTCGGTTTTCATCGCCAGATAAAGCCCGCCGTGCACGACGATCATCGCCAGCCCGAGCACGCCGATCAGCAGCGCGTACGGATTCAAAAGATGGAAAAAGCCGCCGAGGTAATCGCCGTTGGGCGCGAGTTCCATGCCGGCCAGCACGTTGCCCAGCGCCACGCCGAACAGCAACGCGGGAATCATCGTGCCGACGGTGAAGGCGACGTCCCACACGCGGCGCCAGCGCTCGTCTTCGAGATGGCTGCGAAATTCGATGGACACCGCGCGCAGGATCAGGCCGAACAGCACGAGCATCAGCGCCAGATACATGCCCGAGAACACGCTGGCGTACACCGGCGGGAAAGCCGCGAACATCGCGCCGCCGCCGGTGAGCAGCCACACTTCGTTGCCGTCCCACACCGGCCCGATCGCGTTGAGGAACAGCCGGCGGTCCTCGTCCTTCTTCGCAAACAGATGCCAAAAGCCCGCGCCGAGATCAAAGCCGTCGAGCACCGCGTAGCCGGTGAGCAGCACGCCGATCAGCAGCCACCAGATCGTCTGCAAAATCGTCATGACGTCACCCCCGCGTCTTGCGCTTCGCCCAGCGGCTCAGGCCCCTCCCCGATCGTGCGGCGCAGCAGGAAGATCCACAGCGCGAACAGCAGCGAGTAGACTACCGTGAAGAGAATGATCGACGCCAAGATCTGCGCTGCGGGCACCGCTTCCGAGTAACCCTCGCTCGTGCGCAGCAGCCCGTAGACGATCCACGGCTGGCGGCCGACCTCGGCGACCATCCAGCCGATCTCGATCGCCAGCAGCGGCAGCGGAACGGCCAGCACGGCTGCCTTCAGCCACCAGCGATGGGTCTCAATCGATCGTCGCAGCAGGAATAGGGCGCCCAGAGCCATGAGCAGCAGCATCAGCGCGCCGATGCCGACCATGGTGTGGAAGCCGTAGAACGGCGCCGCCACGGGCGGCAAGAGCGACGGGTCCGACTGCTGGTCCAGCCCCTTGATCTGGCTGTTCGGGTCGAGATTCATCATCAAGCTGAGGCCATCGGGGATCTCGATCGTCTGAGCGAGAGTCGAGCAGTCCTGGCTCGGCGCCAGCCCGAAGAGCGCCAGCCCGACGTTCGTTCCCGTATGGCAGACGCCCTCCATAGCCGCAAACTTGAGCGGTTGGTAGGCGGCGACTTCGCGGGTCTGGATGTCGCCGCTAACGAACATCAGGCCGGAGCCAAGGAATGCAACAACGATGCCCAGACGCAGCGACAGTCGCGCGATGTCGAGGTGGTGCCCGCGCAGGAGGTACCAGGCGGCCACGCCGACCAGGAAGAACGCGCCGGCGACGTAGCAGGCCGCGACCGTGTGGAAGAACCGCGGCAGCGTGGATGGGTTGAAGACCGCTGCCCAGAAGTTGGTCAGGACTAGCTTCGTGGTCGTGGGTCCGCAGGCCGGATCGGGGGAGCAGGTGTAGCCGGCCGGCGTCTGCATGAACGAGTTGGCGACCAGGATCCAGAAAGCCGAGAGGAGTGTTCCGAACGCCACCAGCAAGCCGGCGATCCAGCGCACCGTCGACGAAACGCGGTCACGGCCAAACAGGATGAGCCCGACGAAGGCCGACTCGAGGAAGAAGGCGAATATGCCCTCGGCGGCCAGCGGCGCCCCGAAGATGTCGCCGACATANNACGGCGAACAGCTTCGTGAGGAAGACCGACATGCGGTCGTAGACCTCGCGCTTCGTCCGCCAGCGAAGCGTTTCCACGACCGCGATCAGGCCGGCCAGGCCGATCGTGATTGACGGGAAGATGAAGTGGAAGCTGATCGT
>PMZC01000096.1 GCA_003170555.1 Deltaproteobacteria bacterium | reverse complement strand
TCTTCGCCGTCTACGTCAACACCAATCCGGGCGGCGACCCTTATCAGCGCATCAGCATGTTCCTGGTCGAACGGACCATGGGCGTCGAGGTCAAGCACGTTTATGGCCTGATGGGCACGCGCGGCGGCGGCACGGGGCGCATCGTGTTCCGCGACGTGGAAGTGCCGGCCGAAAACGTCATCGGCGAACTGAACTCCGGCGCGTTCATTTTCAACCAGATGATGATTCCCGAGCGGATGACCAGCGCGGGCGGGGCTCTCGGCGCCTCGCGGGCGGCGCTGGAAGTGGCCACGAAATATGCGGAGAAGCGCCAGGCCTTCGGGCGCAAGATTCGCAAGTTCCAGTCGGTCAGCGACAAGATCGCCGAGATGATCACGCGCCTCGACGCGGCGCGCGGCCTGACCTACGGCGCGGCGCGCACGGTCGATCAGAAGCTGCCGCACCGGCGGCTGGTGTCGGAAGCCAAACGCTTCGCCACCGACACGTGCTGGGAAGTCTGCAACCTCGCCATGCGTGTGATGGGCGGCATCGGTTACACGAACGTGTTCCCCATCGAGCGCTACGTGCGCGACGCGCGGCTGATCCAAATCTGGACCGGCACCAATGAGGTGATGGATCAGATCATCCAACATGAGTACTTCAGCGAATTCCTCGGCTCCCGGGCGAAAACTCGCGATTACGAGAAAGACGCGAAGGATTACGCCGCGGAAAAGGAGAAGATCTACACCGACGACGACATGTGGGAGGGTTGGGATCGGTCGGATCAGTGAGCTTTCTCAGGCCCCTTGCGAGGCTCTTCAGCATCTGGTAAATAGACGCGCTACCTTGAACCCCGGTAGAGCAAGGGATTTGGGGGGGGAAGATCATGACGCACGAAAAACTCGGCAGCTTCTGTCTCTGTCCCCACTGCGGCTGCAAGTTCTTCGATCTGCGCAAGGTCGAGGCGATTTGTCCGAAGTGCGGCAAGAAGGTCGACAAGGACCTGACGTTGCCGCAGATGCCGCGCAGCAGGCCCAAAAGCAAAGAGCCCAAGGAAGATCTGCTTCTCAGCGAAGACGAGCTGGAGACGATTGACGATTTCGACGGCGAATTTCTGACTGATCTCGACGGCGAACTGGAAGACGAGTTCGCCGCCACCGGCGGTTCCGCCGAAATCGACGAACTGGACGAAGACGAAGGCGAGGAAGAAGAAGACTTCTAATCGCGGGAAGCCAAACGAACTTCGGTCGGGGCGCGTCATGCCGCGCCCTTTCCATTTGATTCAACGCCCCAACGACAATTCGCCCACCAATACCGTGCGCGCGAGATCGTGCGGCACGCGGTCGTTCATGTCCTGATAGATGATCTTGTCGGTCACGATCCGCACCTCGACCGCCGGCCGCGACAACGCCACGTCAGGCAGCGTTCCCGACAGCATTATCTGATTCGATCGGGTGATCGACTGCACGTCGACGGTCGCGCCTTCCACTTGCAGCGTGACGCGCACCATGTGTTGCGGAAACAGATCCGTGTTGACGTAAATTCGCGCACGGACCCGCCTTGCATCGCCTTCGCGTCTGAGCCACGCCGAAGCCGCGACGGTAGTCCAGCGCCAGCCTTCATCGGTCGGCAGCCACCAGCCGCGCAACGCGCTCTCGTCGCCGTGACGATGTTCGAAGTCGATCGTCGTCGGCAGGTACGGCGCAAGCTCCGCGGCTAGATCCGCGCGGTCTTTGACCAACAACAACAGGCGCGGGCGCCCGCGGTAAGACGGCGGCGTCGCGTCATACAGATTGGCGCGGAGAAGGTTTTCCGCGTCGTCCACCAGTTGAATGCCGCGGATCACGTTGGGGTAAAACCACACGCGACGATAGCGCGGCAGGACGGCGCGCAATTGCGCTTCGGTTGTTTCGCGCGGCTGGACGCAGCCCCGTTTGACGAATTCGCGCGGGTCGCCCACCACGAGTTGTTCTTCGGGCAATGGTCGCGGCGAGTAGTAACGCAGCTCGAACGTGGCGTTGAGCATGACGTCGCCTTCGCGCAAATCGCCCGCGAGTTGTTTGGCCAGCGTCCGCCAGTCGTCACGGAAATAGCGCGGGTCGGTCAGTTGCTGGCGCAAGGCAAAGCCGGACAACACGAGGAAGTAAAGCAAGATCGCCACGCCGAGAACGGAGGGTCTAGGCCGAGAAGAGACGGCGCCAAGCGAGAACACGACGGCGACGGCCGGTAGTGTGGGCAGCAGGAGTTTTACTTCGAAGATCGGAGCGAACAACGAGCCGGCGAGTAGAATCGCGGTCGGAACGAAAGCCCACGCGAGCACGACGCGGCCGGTGGCGCTGCGCCGGGCGATCAGGCCGCCGCGCGCGAAGCAGACCACGATCGGCAACGCGAGCGCAGCGAAGATGATCTCATATCGACCGAGCGCAACGTCGTGGATGCGATCCAGCCACGGCCACAGCGTGGTCGCGCGCCACGGCACGCCGCCGAACGTCCACCAGGAAAGCAGATCGAACCCGCGGCGCGTCGGCTCCGCCGCCAGCAACTTCACGGCCCAATTGCGGTGTACAGCTTGCCATCCCAGGATCAACAAGCCGGGTAGAAAAGCGAGGAGGGCGATTCCCAGCCTTCGCCAGGCGAGACGTCGAATCCCTTTTTCGGGCCAGACCGCGACCGCCTGTGCGACGAGCAAAAAAAGGAAGAGGTAATTGGTGTAGAGGCCGGCGATGGTCGCGCACCAGTACAATTCTTTGTTGCGCGGGGTTTCCTCGGTGATCAGCGCGGCGAACGAACTGCAGGAAAGGACGGCCAAGAGCGTGGTCAACGTTTGATAGCGCAGCTCACCGCTGTAGTAGACATGCGCGGGCCACATCGCCAACATGGCCGACGCGAACACGGCCGGCCATACGCCGAACCATCGTCGCACGAACAGCCATAGCAACGGGATCGCCGCGACGCCGCAAAGCGCGGGCAGCAATCGTGCGATCCACTCACTGTGTCCGAGCCAAAGCCAGAAGTGAACCAGGGTGTAAAACAGCGGCGGATTCATGTCGGTCAAGATAATGGCGCCGACGGTCTTCCACAGCGGTTTCGCCGCGGTCAACAGCGTGCCGATTTCGTCGCTCCAGAAACTTTCGGCGGCCAACCAAGGCAGGCGCAACGCGGCGGCGAGAAGGGTGATCGAAACCAGCGCCGGTGTCTCCCACCGTGCTCGCCGATTCACCGCCGCTCCACCAGCAGGATCGCGCTAGTCACCGGCGGTCTTTCGCTCGGTTCGCCTTCGCCGCGCACCAGGTCGTCGCGTGCGTAGTCGACCGCCCGGCCTCCGACCGCCATTTGCGCCTCGCCGTCGCCGGCCAGGTTGACCGCGTGCCGGCAGCCCAGCTCGCCCATGAAGCGGGCCAGGTTTTCCAAGTCGATTCCGGCGGACTGTTCGATGTCTCCGCCATCCACCGTGACGGCGATCAAATTGAAATCGGAGGTGATGCCCCAGGCCGTGCGCCCGGCGAGATTATAGGCGGCGCGGGTGCGCGGTCCGAGCGCCGCCGGCGGTTCGCGTCCGTCGAAAGCGTCGGCCTCCAGGTCGCCGTCGCGTTCGCCGTTCATGATCAACGCCGGACCGCCGGCCATCGCCGCGTCGATATGAGTCAAACCGCGCATCGGCGGCAGCTCGTATTCCACGCGGTCGCCGGGCTCGATCGCCGCGAAGGCCGAAGCGTCGGCGGGACCGGGGTGAATCGCCAGCGCCAACCCATTGACCGGAACCGGCAGCGCGGCGTCGCGAGCGACCATCGTCACGCGTCGGCCAGCGATGGCGATCGCATACGACGCCGGCGGAATCTCGCCGCGGAACTGCCGCGTGTAGAGGACAATCTCGCCCGGCCGAATCTTGTCGGTGTCGACCTTGTGCACGACGACCTGCGCGCGATGAAAACGGATGCGCATGCCGATCGGCCCCACGCGCCAGATGTCGAGCCGGCCGGTCTCATCCATCAGCAGGGCGGTGCGGCGGAGGGTCGGCGGGCCGATCACTTCGCCGCCGCTGACCAGCAGGCCGACCGGTTCGCCGAAACGCGACGACAGGTGCGCATCGTCTTCGCTGGTCAGGGCGAAACCGCCGTTGGTCGCGCAGGCCGCGCCGTGCGCCCGCGCCAACGCCGCGAGATTGCGCTCGTGAGGACGCAAGGCGTGGACGTCGAGCATCTGCAGCCGCCATTGTTTCGGCGAAGCCTCGATCACGTTCAACCGCACCGGACCGAAGCGATACGCGCCCTGGAGTACGCCGTGACGCAGGCCGCGGTCGAGTTGGGTCCACTTGATTTCCGTCGCGCTCGGCCGCTTGGGCGCGACCGGATATTCCGCGGTTGCGCGCAGCCGAATCAACTCCGAAAGAAAATGATCGGCGCGGTCGCGCGCGCTGTGCGGCGTCGGTTCGGTGAAGTCGTGCACCAGGCGCAGCATCTCGTTGAAATACGCCGCCTGGAAGACGTGCGCCTGCTTCGCTTGCTTCGTGTCGCGAACCAGCCGCGCCGCCAGATCGGCCACGGCCAACGCCCGCCGTTCGCAGGCCTCGGCCGTCGCTTCGTTGGTCTGGCCGATGATCGACGCATAGAGCTCGAGATTGATTTGCCGCCAGGCTTCCTGCGTGAAGGCAGTCAGCCGCGCGAACTCGTCTCCTTCGTACAGCTCCTGGATGATTTGATCCGCCAGCCGCAGCCGGCCTTCGGAAAGCAGGCGATCGCGCGTTTGTTCGGTGAGCGCGCGCGGGTCGGCGCCGGCCAACGCGCGGAAAATGAGCGCCCGGCGGATCAGCGCCTCGGCGTCGCGCACCTCGCCGTCGCGACACGCGAGCCAGCCGCAGCGCGCAATCAACTGGTCGATATCTCCGCGCTTCACTTTCCGCTTCTCCTTGCAGACTTGAAAGTATAGTCGCGACGTTTGGCCGGATGCAAATCGCGCGTGTCTCAGACGGTGCGGGCGGACTTTGGCGGCAGCAGACGCTGATAAAGCTGAGCCAGCGGCTCGTTGACGACGCGCGCGGAATAGCGATCTTCGACCACGCGGCGGCCGTGCTCGCCCAACGTGCGCGCACGGGCGCGGTCATGCAGCAGGGAAAGCAAAGCGTCGCGCAGCGCCGGCGCATCGTCCGGCGGCGCCAAAAGGCCGGTCTCATTGGGGGTGATGATCTCCGGCAGCGCGCCGACGGTCGTGGCGATCACCGGCAGTTGCGCCGCCATGCCTTCCAACGCCACGACGCCGAAACCCTCGCGGCGCGACGGAACGACCAGCACGTCAGCCGCCGCGAGGCGCTCGCGAAGCTGGGTGGGCGGTAGCCCGCCGAGAAACCGAACGCGGCGCAACCCCGACGCCTCGGCCTGTCGCGCGAGTTCCGCCCGCAACGGGCCTTCCCCGACGATTTCCAGTTCCCACTTCGCGGTCGGCGGAATTTGCCGGAGCGCGTCGAGCAGAACGTCGAAGCCCTTTTCGTGACTCAAACGACCGACGGCCAACAGCCGCGTTGTCTCGCGGACCTCAGAGGCGCGCCAAAAAAGATCGACCTCGACGCCATGGGCGATTTGCAGCAGCCGTTCCGGACTCGCGCCCGCCGCAAGGGCGCGCTCGCGCATCTCGCTACTGTGCACCACGATCGCATCGGCCCTGGCAAACACCCGCCGCGCCGCTCGTGCGTACAATCCGTTTGCCTGCGCGAGATCACTGCCGTGCAGGCTGACGACCAGCGGTTTCGTTTTGCGAAACGGCAGCGAAGCGCAAACGGCGCCGGCGAACGTCCAATGGGCGTGGACGATGTCGGCCGTCGCCGCGTGGCGCGATACCGCCGCCGACAATGAAGCGACAAAAGGCGGCACCGCAGCCCACAGCCACGGCGACGCGCGCAGATTGGCCGGGATGCCTCCGCCATAAGCCAGCCGCTCCAGCGGACGAGGCAGATACGCAAAGCGATGGACATCGAGCGGGCCGAGGCGCTCGTGCGCCGCCGCGTTGGGTCCCCGCGGCGCCAGCACGGTCATCTCGCAGCCCAATCGGCTCAGCGCGCGCGCCTGCACCGCGACGAACGTGCCCGACCAATGATCTTCGTAAAGGGGGAAACTGGTGGCGACGAACAGTACGCGCACGGTCAATGCCGGTCGTCCTCGCGACGTCCGCGGGCGCGCACCAGCAATTCCTCGAGCAGGCGGCGGTTGGTCGCGGAGAGATCGGCCAGAATGCCGAGCACGCCGACCTGAAACCCGATGATGAGCAGCACCGCGGCGAGGATCAGGCTTTGGACGTGGCCTTGCCCGCCTTGGGTGACGTAATAGTAGAGAAAACGCAAACCGATCAGCGCGCCGACCGCGAATAGCGCCGCCCCCACGCTGCCGAGCGCGCGCATGGGTTCGTAGGTGACATACATGCGCAAAATCGCGATCGCCGAGCGCCACACGTAACCGGGCGTCGAGCGAATCAGCCGGCTCTCGCGCGTTTTCGCATTGATGGTAATCGGCACGGTCGCCACCGCCAGGTTTTCACGGCCGGCCTGGATCAGCGTTTCCAGCGTGTAGGTGTAGCGCGTCAGCACGTTGAGCCGCAGCGCCGCGCGGCGCGAGATGGCGCGAAAGCCGCTGGTCGTGTCTTCGACTTTCAGGCCGGCGAAACGTCGCACGACCCACGAACCCATGCGCTGTAGCTTTTTCTTGCCCGGCGAGAAGTGGTCGATGGCTTCAATATTTCGTACGCCCACGACCAGATCGGCCGCGCCGTCGAGAATCGGCCGCACCAACGCCGGAATCGCGGACCCCGGATATTGGTTGTCGGCATCCGTGTTGACGATCACGTCCGCATCGAGATCGAGCGCTTTTTCCAATCCCGCTTTGAAGGCGGCGGCCAGACCGCGGTTCGCGGCGAAGCGCACGACGTGTTTGACGCCCTGGGCGCGCGCGACCTCGGCGGTACCGTCGCTGCTGCCGTCGTCGATCACGACCACCTCGACCTCGTCGAATCCGTCGACCCGGCGCGGCAGGTCCGCCAACGTCGCGGGCAGGGTGGCCGCTTCGTTATAGCAAGGAATTTGAATCAGAAGTCTCATTGCCTCATATTTGCCACAATGCGGCGGAAAATGATAGACGGTGTCGCATGACTCGATGGTCGCCGTGGCTCGTGGTGTTGGCGGCGCTGGTGTTTCGACTGGCGCATCTGGGCGACGTGCATTTCGTCAACCCGGATGGCGCCACCTATCTACGCTACGACTTGCTGATCTACACCCAGCGATTGCCGCTCTATCCGATTCTGTTGCACACGCTCGCCGCGTTGGGCTTGAGCATGTTGACCGCGGGCAAACTGGTGGCGGCTTTGTGTGCCTGCGCGGCGATCTACGTGGTGACGCTGATCGGCGGCGAGTTGGCGGTCGGCAAGCGGTGGACGTGGGTCGCCGCTGTTTCGCTCGCGGTCGATCCGCTGTTCGCCTTGCACACGGTGCAGCCGTTGACCGAAGGCGCCTTCGCCTTCTTCGCCGCGCTGGCGACGTGGTTTGCGCTGCGGTTGATCCGCACGGAACGAGAATTCGACCTGTGGGGATTGGTGTTTTGTGCGGGCCTGTCCGCGCTGACCCGCGCCGAGGGGCTGGTCTTCGCGCCGTTGTGCTTGTGGGGAATTGTTTACGTGGCGCGTCGGGCCGGATGGCTCGCGTCATTCATCTCATTGGTGCTTGGTCTATTACCGTGGGTTTTGTTTTTGGTTTGGCAGGCGGCTATCGTGCGACGCGCCGGGTATCTCGGCGAGTTCGGCGAAAGCGTTTCCGCGAGCACGATGACCGGCGTCTTGCTGCACGCCGCACTTCATTTGAAGTCGATCGCATACCACTTCGGAATCGTCGGCGTCATCCCTTTGTTCATCGGTTGGCGCATCCTCCGCCGCGCCTCCCGCGGTTGGCCGCGCACGCGCCACCACCTTTGGGTGCTGACGTATCTGCTGCTTACCACCTGGCTTGGGATTTCCATCCATTGGCATTTCGATTTGCGTTTCGCCACGCCGCTCATCATCTGGCTCTCGCCTATCGCCGGATTCGGCTGGCAACGAATACTGTCTGGCGGGCCGGTCACGCGTCGGTTGGGACAAGCGTTGCTCGTGGCGCAGATCGTGGCCTGGCTCGTGGTCTCGTCCGCGATGATTCAACAAGTCGGCGATTTGGCGGCGGACGTGTCACGCGCGGCGGAAATTGCCGGTCAAACCTCGCCGCAAACGCCACTCGTCTCGGATGAGCAGGCGATGACCTCGTATTACGCGGGCCGCGTCGCGTTGCCCTATCGATTGCCGATTCGGTTTCGTCGCGCGGTGGTCGTGCTGCACGATCGCTACGTCGATCTGCACGCGGAGCGAGCCAAGCTCGAACGCGATTTCGAGGTCCGCGAGCTGGGCAGCGCCTTTGCGCAAGGCGCGCACGGCGCCGCGTGGCGCGCCGTGGTCTGGTCTATTTCGCGGCGAGGAAGTCGGGCAGCTTCCGTTTCAACTGCACCAACGACCGCGCCCGGTGGCTGATGCGGTTTTTCAGTTCACGCGGCATCTCGGCGAACGTGAGATTATATTCCGGTACGAAAAACAACGGATCATAGCCGAATCCGTCGAAGCCGCGCGGCTCGTCCAGCAGCACGCCGTCGCAAGAGCCTTCCTCGGCGATGTATTCGCCGCTCGGTTTGGCGCACACGGTGACGCAAACGAAACGTGCTCGACGATCGGCGACGTCGCGCATCTGGGCCAATAGCAGCTCGTTGTTTTCCGCGTCGGCGGCGTCGGGCCCGGCGAATCGCGCGCTGAACACGCCCGGTCGATCGCCGAGCGCGGTCACGCAAAGGCCCGAATCGTCGGCGATGGAGATCAAGCCACTGTGCGCCGCGTAATACCGCGCCTTGAGCCGCGCGTTTTCCAAAAAGGTGAGGCCGGTTTCCGCCACCGGCGGCGGAGCATCAATTTCGTCCAGGCCGACGATCTGCCCATCAAGATCGCCGAGGATCGCGCGGATTTCGGTCAGCTTGCCCCGGTTGGCGGTCGCGATCAGGATTTTCATTTATCGCCCAACAGAGGGAACGGGCCGAGCACGTCGCGTTGTCGGCGGGCCAACTCCTTGGCGCCGAATTGCGCGAGCTTCAGCAGGCCGTCGAGATCGGCGGGCGAGAACGTGGCTTCCTCGCCGCTGATCTGCAC
>PMZC01000285.1 GCA_003170555.1 Deltaproteobacteria bacterium | reverse complement strand
ACCATTTCGAGTCCGTCAGTTCGTCGGCGTCGTGGGCGCTGAGCAACGCCGGCAAGGCGACGCGTCAAACGCCGCAGCTCGAAGTGGTCGACAGCGACACGCAGGACGGCACGGACTACTTCTACCAGGTCGTCGCCCTGACCCGCAGCGGCCGCCGCGGCGAACCGGCGCTCGCCGGCCCGGTGCAATCGCGCCCGCAGTGGTTCGCCCGCGACAAACTGAATCTGCTGTTCCTCGGCGCGATCATCTCCGGCGCGATTCTGCTTTTCATCGAGGCGATCAAGCGCGGCAAACGGCCGTTCTTTCGCAAGATCGCCGGCCTCGAAGCGGTGGACGAAGCGATCGGGCGCGCCACGGAAATGGGCCGGTCGATTTTGTTCATCCCCGGTACGCAGGACATGAACGACGTGCAAACCGTGGCCGGCATCATTTTGCTGGGCCGCATCGCGCAGACCATCGCCGAGTACGACGCCAAGCTGATGGTGCCGACCAGCCGCAGCCTGGTGATGACCACCGCGCGCGAAACGGTGAAGGAGGCTTATCTCGCCGCGGGCCGGCCGGATTCGTACAACGACGAGATGATCACCTACCTCACCGACGAGCAGTTCGGTTACGTGGCCGGCGTCAACGGCATCATGGTGCGCGAAAGGCCGGCGGCGTGTTTCTACCTCGGTTCGTTTTTCGCCGAGAGCCTGATCCTCGCCGAGATCGGCAACAGCATCGGCGCGATCCAGATCGCCGGCANNTTCATCACCACCTGCGACTACACGCTGATCGGCGAGGAATTGTTCGCCGCGAGCGCCTACCTTTCGCAGGAACCGAAGCAACTCGGCAGCCTGAAGGGGCAGGACGTCGGCAAGGCCGTCGCCATGTTCTTCATTCTGGTCGGCAGCCTGCTGGCGACCGTCGCCGCGCTGACCGGCTCGCCGACGTGGTGGGCCGTCGCCGATTGGGTGCGCGGCCTGTTTCACGTGTCGGGCTAGGCGGAGAACGACATGCTGCGACGCACCATCCCGCTGATCATCACCTTCGTGGTGGGCATGGTGCTCGTCATCAGCTTCTTCATTCCGCACAAACCGTTCGGCACGCTGGGGGAGGATTTCTCGGTCTTCTTCGACATCATCTCGGTGTTCGCCTTCGTGCTGGGCGGCGGCAACCTGGTGTGGATTCACGGCGACAAGATCAGCAAGCGGCGGCCCGGCTGGGGTTACTCGGCGGTGTGCCTGGCCGGTTTCGCCGTTACGCTGGTCGTCGGGATGCTCAAGCTCGGCAATCCGTGGGGCATTCAGGGCGACGTGACCGAAGCCGGCTCGATGTTCGACAGCATCTACATGTACATCTTCACGCCGCTCAGTTCGACGATGTTCGCGCTGCTGGCGTATTACGTCGCCTCGGCGAGCTACCGAGCGTTTCGGGCGAAGAACCTCGAAGCGACGATTCTCTTGGTCGCGGCTTTTCTCATTCTGCTGGGGCGCACGTTCACCGGCGCGCTGCTGACGGCGTGGCTGCCCGATTCGCTGGCGTTTCTGCGCATCCCCAACCTGGCCAACTGGGTGATGATGACGCCCAACCTGTCGGGACAGCGCGCGCTGATGATCGGCATTTCGCTGGGCATCATCTCCACCAGCCTCAAGCTGATTCTGGGCATCGAGCGTAATTACCTCGGCGCCGACAACGAGTGAGGAAGCGATGGCGAAGGGCTGGTACGAGCGCATCCGCGACATCGACCGCCGCTGGATCTTTCTCTTCATCACGCTGTCGGTCGTGCTGCCGCTCATCTTCCAGGTCTACTTCGCCGAAATTCCCACGCCGATGGTCGAGCAGATTTTCGACAAGATCGACAGCCTGCCGGCGGGCAGCCGCGTGCTGATCGATTTTTCCTATGACCCCGCGTCGATGCCCGAGCTGCAGCCGATGGCCGTCGCCTGGGTGCGCCATTGCCTGCTCAAACGCCACCGCATCTACGCCATGGCGCTCTGGCCGCTCGGCCAGCAGATGGCGGTCGATACGATCAACGAGGCGATCGACTTCATCAAGAAGCTCGAGCCGGGCCGCGAAATCGTCTACGGCATCGACTACGTGAACATCGGCTACAAGTCGGGCCAGCAGGGCGTGATCAAGGTGGTGCTGACCAACCTCGAAACGCTGTACTCGACCGACATCAACGGCGCGCACATCAGCAAGATTCCGATGATGTCCGGCGTGGTCAACCTGAAGAGCTTCGACGTGATCATCAGCGTCAGCGCCGGCTACCCCGGTTCGAAGGAGTGGGTGCAGTTCGGCTCCGACCCGGCCGGCGTGCCGTTGGTGTCGGGCTCGACCGCCGTGCAGGCGCCGCTGATGTATCCGTATTATCCGCGGCAGATGGTCGGCGTGCTCGGCGGGCTGAAGGGCGCGGCGGAATACGAGCAACTGGTCTACGAGCGCAAACTCAAGGCGCTGATGGGCAAACGATTGGTGGAGCTCGGTCATCCGCCGCGTGACGCCGATGTCGCGCCGCTCGCCGAGCAATATCTCGGCTACACGCAACTGGGCATCAAGCGCATGGGCCCGCAGACCGTCGCGCACCTGGTCATCATTATCTTTGTCGTCATCGGCAACGTCACGTTCTTCATCGACCGCCGACGCGCGCGCAAGCGGAGGCCGTCGTGAGCCGTGGCTTGAAAATCTCCCTCGGCTTCCTGGCGGTGTTCGTCGGGCTGTCGCTGCTGGGCGTGCTGTTCGGCCGCGGCGTCACCAACCCGCTGCCGCAAACCGAGGACCGCGAATTCACCATGCCCAACAACATCGTGCTGGTCGCGCCGCAAGGGCAGTTGCGCCAGGTGAACGACGAGCAGGCGCGCAAGACGCGCGTCGTCGCGCCGCACGGGTTTACGATCATGCGCGAAGTGCCGGCGGAGTATACGCCCAAACCGGTCGTCGATCCGTGCCGCCCCGCGCCGGAAGTGAAGCCGCGGCTCGTGCTGCGCGAGGTGCGGCGCGAAACGCACGCGGGCGCGGTGGTCGCCGGGCAGGTGGACGTGACCGAGCAGAACGGCAAAACCTACGTGCGCGTGCCCGGCGGCGGCACGCTGGTCGAGCACGTGTTTTCGTTTCACGGACTGCTGGTGTGGATCGCGGCGTTTCTGACGCTCGCCATCCTCAGCTTCATGTACGACGACAACCCGATCTACAAATTCGCCGAGCACCTGTTCGTCGGCGTCAGCGCGGCGTACTGGATGGTGATCGGCTTCTGGACCGTGATGGTCCCCAACCTGATGGGCAAGCTTTGGCCGAGCCTCGTCGCGCGCATCAACCCGGGCGTGGGCGAGGTCGAGCGCAGTTGGCTCTATCTCATCCCGCTCGTCTTCGGTCTGATTCTGCTGATGCGCCTGTCGCGCCGCTACGGCTGGCTCAGCCGCTGGGCGCTGGCCTTCATCGTCGGCACCACCGCCGGCCTCAACTTCGTCGGCTACCTCGCCAGCGATTTCGTCGGCCAGATCGAAGGCGCGATGGGGCCGCTGGTCGTCACGGGCGCGCACGGCGTCAGCGTCGGCGGCACGTTCAGCGCGATCGTGATGTTCATCGGCGTGCTGGCGTGCCTGGTCTATTTTTTCTTCTCGTCCGAGCACAAAGGGCTGATGGGCATGGCCGGCCGCGTCGGCGTCTGGATCCTGATGATCACCTTCGGCGCGTCGTTCGGCTACACGGTGATGGGCCGCATCGCGCTGCTCGTCGGCCGCATGGAATACATCTTCGGCGACTGGCTGAACATCATCCTCAAGTAGCGGCGCGGGGAACCGCAAAGGTCACGGCTTGCGCGCGCGGCCGAAATGATCTAAGGAAATTGGACTGTCGTTATCGGCGCGGTCGAACCAGACGCCGCGAGGAGGAAAGATGAAACGCTACTATTTGCTGTTTGTGCTGACCATCGTCATTGCGTTGGCTTCGGTCGCGCTGGCGGAACAGGGCCAGTGGGCATACAGCTATGCCAACAACTCCGCCGCCAGTTCCGGCTTCCTGGCCGTCTCCGCCATTGACCAGGACACCGCCTTTTCCATCGGCATCAATCAGTTTTCGGCGGACGGCGCGCAGTACGCCTGGCGCACCACCGACGCCGGCATAACCTGGGTGCCGATTTTCCAAATGGAATTCTCGACCCAGGGTTGTGACATTCTCAATCTCTTCTCGTTCATGATCGACGGCGACTGGTTCGACGTCGACCACGGCATCATCGTCGGCACGGCGGTGGATCCCGAATGCTGCCCGAAGTGCATGAACGAGGGCCACAAGTTCGCCTATTGCATGATTCGCTGCATGATCGCCATGAAGCCGTTCTTCTGGACGGCGACCGACGGCGGCGACACCATCGAACGGCACAGCGCCGAAGGCAACATCACGACGATGTACACCGATATCCGCGCGATCGATCAAGAAACGATGGTGGCTTGCGGCTCCAACGGCCTCTTGCGCAAAACCAGCGACTTCGGCCAGTCGTGGACCGATATCAACCCGCCCGAGACCGGCGAATATTCGATCATGAACACCATGTCCTGGCTCAGCCCCGACGTGGGATTTATCGGCACGGGCGAGGACGCCAGCTCCACCGGCCGCGCGCCGATGCCGGATGACGTCGCTTCGGTCATCGCCTTCAACAACAAGGTTCAGGATTACATCCGCTATCTGCACGGCGGCGCCTGGCGTCTTGATCTGCTCGATCACGGCTATCGGCCGGACTACCGCAACGATCCGAATCTCGGCAAGGTCTACAAGACGATCGACGGCGGCGCCAACTGGCAGCCTTTGCTGTCGGGCAACGGCGTCTACGGCTTCCTCAAAGTCTTCTTCCTCAACGAACAGCGCGGTTGGGTCATCACCGACGAGGTGCTCAACCCGGAAGGCGCGCTGAACAACATCAAGTACACGGACGACGGCGGCGTCACGTGGCATGACGCCGGCATCCCCAACGTCGGGCCGGCCGGCTCCACCCGCTACATCATCAGTGACATGCGCATGTTGACCCCCGACCTGGGTTACGCGGTCGGCGCCAACGCCCACGGCTTTTTCTACGGCACGAACATCATGGTCACCATCGACGGCGGCAAGACCTGGGCCTTCGATGACATCGGCGCGCTGCCGCAATATCACGGCAGCTCGCAGGGCTACGGCCTGAATTCGGTCGACTTCGCCAGCAACCGCCGCGGCTACGCCGTGGGCATGTACCTGTCCGCGGTGCAGTACACCGGAACCAACTCGCCGCCGACCGCCGACGCGGGCGCCGATCAAACCGTGGCGGCGGATACGTCGGTGACGTTGGACGGCTCCGGTTCCAGCGATCCCGACAACGACACGCTGCTGTTCAAGTGGACGCAGCTTGACGGTCCGCATAGCGTGACGATCAGCGACGCCTTCGCCGCTCAGCCGACCTTCACGGCGACCGATCCCGGCGCGTATGTGTTCTCGCTGGATGTCAGCGACGGCGAGTTCACCGACACGGCCGAAACGACCGTCACCGTGCCGTCACCCGCGGATGATGACAGCACCGGCGCCGACGACGACGCCAGCCACGGCGGCGACGACGACAGCAGCGGCGACAACGGCGGCGGTGGCGGCGGCGGTTGCGGATTCTAAACAGTCGGTAGGTTCGATCTTCGCATTACCGAAACGCACGTAGGGGCGGGTCTCAGACCCGCCCTTTCTTTAACGGGCAGGTCTAAGACCTGCCCCTACTTTTTCGCGAGTTCTTCTCGCACCAGCGCTTCGGCCTCGTTCATCGACAGGCCGAGTTTGACCAGGTCGGCGTACTCCGGCTTCGAATGCACGAGCCGGCCGCGGTAGTAGGCGTGTTTGATGCGCACTTGTCCGCGAGAGGTTTCGATCGTCTCCAGGCGGCGTTCGCACGCGGCGCGCTGCGTGGCGTGGTAGCGCAGGCCCAGCGTCGTCGAGTGCACGAAGATCGTTTCGATGTTCTTTTCGAGCGCGCTCTGCGTGCAGACGACCTTGAGCAGCACGCCCGGCCGGCCGCGCTTCATCACGCACGGGATCAGCGTGACATCGAGCGCGCCGCTTTCCTCCAGATGCTTCGTCAGCGGTTCGTAGTGCTCGGGATTCATATCGTCGATGTTGGCTTCGATGACGAACGTCGTCTCCGCCGTCTCGGGCAGCGCGACGTCTTCGCCGAACATCGCGCGCACGACATTGGGCGGGCCGTTTTCGTTGATGCGCGTGCCGGCGCCGTAGCCGACGCGGCGCAGAATCATCGGCGGCAGCGGACCGAACGCATCGGCCAGCGTCGCGATCAGCGCGGCGCCGGTCGGCGTGACGGTTTCGACATCCTGCGGATGCGCGTACACCGGCGCGTCGCCGAGCAGCGCCACCGTCGCCGGCGCGGGCAGCGGCAGCACGCCGTGCGCCGTCCGCACCGAGCCGCGGCCGAGCGGCAGCGGGCTGCACACCACGCGGTGCGCCTGCAACTCGTGCAGCAGCACGCAGCAGCCGACGATATCGATGATCGCGTCGACCGCGCCGACCTCGTGGAAGTGCACGTCCTCGGGCAACATGCCGTGCACGTCGGCCTCCGCCTCGGCCAGCCGGCGAAACACGCGCCGCGCGTTGGTCTTGACGCCGGGGGGCAGGTCGGCGTCGGCGAGCATCTGATCGATGTCGCGCCAATCGCGATGCGGCTGGTCCTCGTGCGCCAACACCGACACCGCTTGCGCTTCGAGGCCGCCGCGCACCACCGGCGCGGAATGCACTTGCACGTCGTCGAGGTCGAGCCGCGCCGGCAGCTCCTCCAGCACGTGCGACGGGCCCAGCAGATCGAGCAGCGCGCCCAGCAGCATGTCGCCCGCGACGCCGGCGAAGCAGTCGAGGTAGAGCACGTTCGACATCAGTCGATCCCCAATTGGTTGATGCGGGTGGCCGCGAAGCCCGCGCCGAAGCCGTTGTCGATGTTGACCACGACCACGCCGCCCGCGCACGAGTTGAGCATGGCGAGCAGCGCCGCGATGCCGCCGAAGCTGGCGCCGTAGCCCACGCTGGTCGGCACCGCGATGAGCGGCCGGTCGGTCAACCCGCCGACCACGCTGGGCAGCGCGCCTTCCATACCCGCGACGACGATGAGCACCGCCGCGCGGCGAATGGCGTCGACGTTGTCGAACAGGCGGTGGATGCCGGCCACGCCCACGTCGAACAGGCGCTCGACCGGGTTGCCCATCATCTCGGCGGTGTACACGGCCTCCATCGCGACCGGCAGATCGGCCGTGCCCGCGCAAACGACCAGCACCGGTCCGTGTCCGCGCGGTTCGATCGGGCGTCGCAGCAAACGGAACACGCGGCTGACCGGGTCGTACTCCGCGTGCGGAAAATGCCCGGTCACGTGCGCGGCCTGATCCTCGTTCATGCGCGTGACCAGCACGTTGTCGCCCTTGGCGGCGAGGCGCTCGATGATCGTGTCGAGTTGATCGGCGGTCTTGCCCTGCGCCAGCACCACCTCCGGAAATCCGTGGCGGAACCCGCGGTGATGATCGAGCTTGGCG
>PMZC01000310.1:1466-4388 GCA_003170555.1 Deltaproteobacteria bacterium | reverse complement strand
GTCTTATGCCGCCCGCCGCGAAAGCGAAAGTGATGTCGGCCGCGCGTGCGCCCGACGATCTCGGCCAGGCTGTCGCCGAAGCTCAGCGTCATGATGCCCGCCATCGCCATGAACTGATCGCCCTGCCACCAAAAGAAAAGCTGGATGATCAGCGGCGCCCACTGGTGGCCGAGCACGTCGGTCGTTTCTTCTTCGCCGTCGCGACGCAGGTCGCGCAACTGATGGCGCGAGCGGACGCGATAGTTGACGTAGAGGAAAAACAACGGCGGCAGCCAGCCGGCGAACCAGAGGTGAAGCCAATAGAAGGCGACGATGATCCACAGCCCGACGCCGATGACGATGATGCGGCGGCACAGCCACGCCGGCGCGCGCAGGATGCGCCGCACGCCGACGCCGAGCAGCAAAGCGCCGAGCCCCCATGCGCCGCAGATCACCAGCCCGATCGCGTCGTGTAGGACGGCGTGCTCGGTCAGACTGGCCAGCAGTTGGGCGAGCTTCGCCAGATCAAACGGCATGGTCGGCTACAGAAAATTTCCGTGCGGCCGGCGGCTTTTGGACAGGTAGAGAAACAGATCGTTGTAGTGATCGTAGCGCATGTACGAGCTGTGGCCGACGCAGATGTGCTTGCAATCGCCGCGCGCGATCTTTTCCAGAATCTGCCGGCGCCGCTCGCCCTGCCAGATTTCGGACAGGCTTTGCTCGTAGATGCTGCCGTAGCGATAGGCGTCGCGGCCGCGCGTGGCGCAGCAGGCGTAGACGCCGCCGTCGGCGCACAGAATGCCGACGAGGTGGTGGCCTAGGCACATCTCATAGGGCTGCGCGTTCACGCCCTTGGTGAAATTGTAGATACGGAAACCCATCACCGAGAACGTCTGGTCTTCGTACTGCCGTTTGGCGAAGAGGTAGTTCGCGTCGATCGACATGTAAAGTTCGGTGTCGAACAGTTCCTTCTCGGCGACCACGCGCTTGAAGCCGATGTACTTGCAGCCGGCTTCTTTCGCGCGGCGCGCGGCGACGCCCATCTCGTGGAACGTGGCGGGATGGATGATATAGATGATGCCGCAGTACACGTCGTCGACCACCGCGTGCACGCCCTGCCAGATGCGGTCGAAGGCGTCGGGGTTTTTCGGCCGGTGCGTCGCGACGTGCGTTTCCTTGCTGCCGGCGTCGAGCGAAATGCGCAGCCAGGTGCAGGTTTCGCGAATGACATCCTGGTGGTCGAGAATGCGTTCGCCGTTAGTGATGATGCCGGTTTCCATTTCGTTCTCGCGCGCCGTCCGCAGCAGCTCGTCGATGTGCGGATAGACCAGCGGTTCGCCGCCGCCCTTCACCACCAGGCTGCGCACGCCCATGTTCGCCGCGTCCTCCACCGCCTTCAACGCGACCTCGCGCGGCAGCGTTTCCGGGTGGTCGCTGCGGTGCCGCGCGTCGATGCACCAGACGCAGTTGTGGATGCAGGCGTTGGTCGGATCGATTTCCAGCGTGACCGGCGGCGGAATCTCGCCGCGCAGCACGGCGTGCACGCGATCCAGATGGTTGAGGATCTTGAACTCGGAGAATTCGCGGATTGATGTGTCCATCGTTTTCCTGATCGGCCGTTCGGCTCGCGGTTAACACCTTTTTTTTGGACAGGATTACAGGATCGACAGGATTGACAGGATCGGACATTTGCCGCTCATCCTGTTCATCCTGAAAATTCTGTAAATCCTGTCAAAGAAAAACCTCGACCAACAGGACCGGCACGCCCTGTTGCCCGGCCCGCTCGTTGGGTTAGGATGATACAAAATCGGCGTGGAGGCAAACGCGACATCATGCGGATACTCATCACCGGCGGCTGCGGTTTCGTCGGGGCCAATCTGGCTCGTCATTTCCTGACCGGCGGGCACGAAGTGATCCTGCTCGACAACCTCGCGCGGCGCGGCAGCGAGTACAACGTCGAAGACCTCACGCGGCTCGGCGCGCGTTTCGTGCACGGCGACGTGCGCTGCGTGGAAGACCTGGCGCCGCTGCCCCGCGTCGACGCGATCTGCGAAACGAGCGCGCAGCCCAGCGCGATCGACGGCTACGCCAACCCGCTTTACGACCTGTCCAACAACACCTTCGGCCTGCTCAACGTGCTGGAGAAAGCGCGGCGCGACGACGCGGTGCTCGTCTTCTGGAGCACGAACAAGGTCTACAGCGGCGACCGCGTGAACGCGATTCCGGTGCGCGAAGCCGCGACGCGCTGGGAGTGGGACGCGGCGAGTAAATATCGCGCGCGCGGTTTTTCATTTGAGAAAGGCATCAGCGATCAGTTCGACGTCGACGGCGGCCAGCATTCGATCTACGGCCTGTCGAAGATTTGCGCCGACCTGATCTGCCAGGAATGGGCCGACGCCTTCGGCGTGCGCACGGTGGTCAACCGCTTTTCGTGCCTGGCCGGACCGGGGCAGTTCGGCAAATCGGCGCAAGGTTGGGTGGCGTGGTGGGTCATCGCGTTTCACTTCGGCCTGCCGCTGGTCTACATCGGCTGGCAGGGCAAGCAGGTGCGCGACGCGTTGTTCACGCCGGATATCAACCGGCTGGTCGAACTTGAAATCAAACACATCGACCGCGCGGCCGGACAGGTGTTCAACATCGGCGGCGGCATGTCGTGCTGCGTCTCGTTGCAGGAAATGACGGCGTGGTGCGAAAAACGTTTCGGCGCGAAGGTCCCGGTGCGCATCGAGCCGACGCCGCGCAAGGCGGACCACGCGGTCTACATCACCGATGCGTCGAAGGCCGAGAAGCTGCTCGGCTGGCGGCCGCAGGTCGGCCTCGACGAAGGCCTCGAACAGATTTGCGCCTGGGTCGATCGCGAACACGACCGGCTGGCGCGGCTGTACGGAAAATGAAATTACATCGAGACCTCACCCCCGGCCCCTCTCCGACGCGGAGAGGGGA
>PMZC01000310.1:1123-1375 GCA_003170555.1 Deltaproteobacteria bacterium | reverse complement strand
CCCCTCCCCGTGTCGGAGAGGGGTTTGGGGTGGGGTCAACCAAAGTGAGAGAGAAGGCGCCGCGCATAAACCGGCGATCTTTTTCGACGGATCGAAAATAAGGGGGCGAACATGGCGGGCCGCACGATCACCCTGCCCTTTGGCGCGCGCTCGGTCGAGTTCGAGAGCCCCGAAGGTTGGAACCTGCTGGGGATCTGCGCGCCGCTCGGCTGCGAAGTCACGGCGGATCCCGCGGCCGCCTGCGCCGCCGCG
>PMZC01000310.1:0-1081 GCA_003170555.1 Deltaproteobacteria bacterium | reverse complement strand
GCTGGCCGACGCGGGCGTGCCCGATGAAGCGGTGACGGTCGTGACGGCGCTCGGCGTACACGCGCCGATGACCGAGGAAGAAACCGCGCGCAAGCTCGGGCCGTCGGTGCTGGCCCGCTACCGCTGGATCAACCACGATTACAATGCGGGCGATCATCTCGTGCACCTCGGCCGCACGCAACGCGGCACGGAAGTGTGGATCAACCGCGTGGTCGCCGAGGCGGACCTCGTGGTCACGCTGGGCTGCATCGAGCCGCACATCATNNATCATCGCCAGCTTCGGCGGCGGCGCGAAGATGATCGTGCCGGGCGTCGCGGGCGGGCCGACCATCGCCGCGAACCACGCGCTCAACACGCGGCCCGAGACGTTCAACAACGTGGGGTTGAATCCGGACCTCAACCCGATGCGGCTCGATCTCGAAGAGGCCGCAGCGCTGCTCGCGCCGCCGGTGTTCGTCGTCAATGCGGTGCTGCGCGGCGACCAGTCGATCTCGTGCATCGTCGCCGGGCATCCGGTGCAGGCGCACCGCGCGGGCTGTAAGACGGCGGCGACGATTTTCGGCGCGCCGATTCCCCGGCAGGCCGACGTGGTCGTCACCAGCAGCCACCCGATGAACCTCGATTTTCGCCAAGGCGGCAAAGGGCTGGCCAATACGATCCGCGCGCTGAAAAAAGGCGGCACGATGCTGTGCCTGATGGTCTGCGAAACCGGTTGGGGCGCGGTCAGCATGCCGAAAAAGAAAGTGCGCTTCGGCAAACGCGGGATGCACTACCTGTCGGCGCTGCTGCTGCCGATCATCCGCCGCCGCACGTTCGGCATGAAGGAGGAAGATCGTTTCTTCGCGTACTTCACGCTGCAGACGGTCCGCAACTACAACGTGGTGTTCTACGCGCCGAACCTGCCGCCCGAGATTTCCGAGCGCCTGCCGTTTCTGGAAATTCACCATGACCTCGACGCCGCCGTCGCCTCGGCCCTGCGAGCCGTGCCGCACGGCGACCTGCTCGTTTTCCCGCAAGGCGGCGTGACGTATCCGGTGTTGCCGTGAGAAAAGCAGTCCAATGGGCACGGCATGCCGTGCCC
>PMZC01000221.1 GCA_003170555.1 Deltaproteobacteria bacterium | reverse complement strand
GATGATGACACCGTCGATGATGACACGGTCGGACTGACCTGGGTTTCAATCCCGGCCGGGACATACTGGATGGGCTGTGAGCCGCAAGACACGAATTGTAACGCTAACGAAAACCCACGCCATCAGGTGACGCTATCCGCGTTTCAGATAACACAAGCCGACATCACGCAAGCGCAGTACCAGGCGGTGACGGGAACCAATCCTAGTTACTTCCAGCCTCCCAGTTATCCGTCGTGCCCGGATTGCCCGGTGGAGCAGGTGACGTGGTACAACGCCGACGATTATTGCGCGGCGGTGGGCGGGCGGCTGGTCACGGAAGCGGAATGGGAATACGCGGCAAGAGCGGGAACGAGCACGATCTATATCTGCGGTGACGATCCGTCGTGTCTTGATTCGATCGCGTGGTACTCTAGCAATTCCGGCGACACGACCCATCCGGTGTGTCAGAAAGCGCCCAACGTCTGGGGCCTGTGCGATATGGCTGGCGATGTTTTTCAGTGGGTCAACGACTGGTATGACGCGAATTATTATTCTGTGTCGCCTACGGACGATCCACCTGGCCCGGCGACCGGTGTGTATCACGTGTTGCGCGCCGGTAGCTGGAACAACGCCTACGATTACTACCTGCGCGCGTCGGCCCGGGACTGCCTCAACCCGGACTACGCGGTCATGAACGATGGCTTCCGGTGCGCGCGGGATTAAAATTAATTGACGTCTGCTACTGCCGCTCCATCAGTATCTGCTGCATAATCTTCTGGGTCGGCAAAGGTTGGGCCTCGCCGCCGAAGCCGTAGAGATAGGTGACCTGCTGCTCCAATTTTTCCAGTCGCGAAGCGCTCAGGTCGAAGCTGACTGAGCCTTTGACCGCGCCTTGCATGAGAATGACCGTCATCCCGCTTTGCGGCAGGCGCGTTTCGGGTTGGGCGTCCTGGGCGCCGGGCAGAATCGAGCCGTCGAAGTCGATCTCCGCGATTTTCTCGCCCGGGTTGGTCAGGCGGCAGTTCTGGGTGAACTTCAGGCGCCGGCCCAGGTTCGGGTCGAACAGCACGCGATTGCGGCGCCAGGTGGTCGCCTGCACGCTCGCCGGCGGAAAGCTGGTGGTGAAACTCTCGAACAAATTGCGGATGAAATCCTCGCCGTAATAGTTGGCCAGCATGGCGGAGTATTCGGTCGGCGTGCCCGGCGTTCGCGCCAGCATCAGCTTGATCGACGCCACGATCGCGTCCATGCCGGTGACCTTCTTGACCAGACCATCCGGGCCGATGTCGAGGATGATCGGTTTGTTCAACAGGGCCGTCAGCGCGCGTTCATACACCGGGGCGCTATCGGTGATGTGCCCCGTGTCGGCGCGGATCGCCTGGCGGCCGCCGACTTCGCTGCCCATCTGCACGCGGGTGAAGGTCACGCGCAGTTGATACTGCCCCGGGGTCGGGCTGGTGAGCACCTGCTGCTCCAGGTCGAGGATCTGGTGCGTCTCAAAGGCGGTCTGGTAGCGGTTGCGTACGCGCATCGCGCCGGTCGTGTCGATGGTGACGCGGTATTTGTCGGAGCTGCCTTGCTCGAAGCTCAGCCGCACGGTCGGCTTGGCGCAGGCGGGCAACAGCGAAATCGTCAGCGCGAGCAACAGAAACGCCAAATAAACTCGTTTGAACACCGTCAGACCTCCGTGGAATCCGCGGTCAGCATACAACAGGATGCGCCGCTTGTCCCCGCCGCCCGATGGACCGGCCTCGCCGGCTGGCCAGCGAAACGGCATTTCCGATTTGACAGCGAAAGCGGCCGTGGTTAAGTGTTAAAAAATATTGATAATCATTACTGATAGCAAATGAAACCGAACCGAACGACGACCAAACCCCGAATGACCGAACAGCGCAAGATCGTCTTGTCCGCGGTGCGCAAGATCCGCCGGCACCCGACGGTGGACGAGGTCTATACCCATGTCCGCCGGCGACTGCCGCGCATCAGCCTGGCCACCGTCTATCGCAACCTGGAATTGCTCGCCGCGCAGGGGTTGATTCGGCAGGTCGATTTCGCCCGGCCGCAACAACGTTACGACCACCGGCTGCACGACCACTACCACATCCGCTGCGTGCAATGCGGCCGCGTGGACGACGTGCCGATTGATCCTTTTTCCGCCCTGGAATACGATGCCAAATGTTGTGGCGATTATCGGGTGTTGGGTCACCGGCTCGAATTTTACGGCGTTTGTCCGACGTGTCAGAAGAGAAAAGATAATCGTCCGCCAAGGACGCAAAAAGCGAGCCCGCGTTTGGTTTCGGCGCGGGTGAAAACAGTTAATAACCGCAGAGAGGGGGCCGAGTAAATGCCCAACGTCAAAGGAACGAAAACCGAGAAAAATCTGCTGGCGTCGTTCGCCGGCGAGTCGCAGGCGCGCAACCGTTACACCTACTTCGCCGGCAAGGCGAAGAAGGAAGGGTTCGAGCAAATCGCCGCGATCTTCGAAGAGACCGCCAACCAGGAGAAGGAACACGCCAAGCGCTTTTTCTCGCACCTGGAAGGCGGGGAGACGGAAATCGTCGCTGCTTTTCCGGCCGGCACGATCGAGAACACCGGCAAAAACCTGAAAGCCGCGGCGGCCGGCGAGCACTTCGAGTGGACCGCCCTGTATCCGGGTTTCGCCAAGATCGCCCGCGAAGAGGGCTTTGAACCGATCGCTCGCTTGTGGGAAATGATCAGCGTGGCCGAAAAGCAGCACGAAAAAAGGTATCTCGACCTGATGTCCAACGTCGACGCGGGCAAGGTATTCAAGAAAGACCAAAAAGTGGTTTGGCGCTGCCGGAATTGCGGCTTCCTGTACGAAGGTCTCGAAGCGCCGACGGCCTGTCCCGCGTGCGCCCATCCGCAGGCTTACTTCGAACTGCTGGGCGAGAACTGGTGACCCATGACCACACTGGAAACATGGCAGGATGCCGTCCAATTGGCGATGAAAGCGGAAGACGAAGCCGCGCGTTTCTACACGCAGGCCGCCGAAAACACGCGTCATCCGCGCGGCCGCGACATGCTGCGGCAACTGGCGAAGTTCGAACGCGGGCACTTTCGCCACTTGCAAGAGATGCTGGAAACGCCGGACGGCGGGATGGTCGCGGCATACGCGGGAAATTCCTTTGACGCCGTGCCGCCGGGTCTGCCGGCGGTCGACCTTGGCGCGCCGGAAATCAAGTCCGATCTCGCCGCGCTCGAAGTGGCGATCAAGGCGGAGACGAAAGCGCATCAGGCCTATCTCGACCTGGCGCGAAAGGTCAACCAAGCGGTGATCCGCGAGACGTTTCTGAAGTTGGCCGAGGAGGAGGAACTGCACCGGCGGATTCTGGAGGACCAGGTTTATTCCTTGTCCAACCGCGGCGTCTGGGTGTGGGGCGATTGACATCATTTACAGGAGGATCCGATGAAATATGAATGCATGGTGTGTGGCTACATCTATGATCCGGCGACCGGCGATCCCGACAACGGCATCAAGCCGGGCGTCGAATTCGAAGACCTGCCCGAGGACTGGGTCTGCCCGATTTGCGGCGCCCAGAAAGATCAGTTTGAACCCGTCGATTGAGGCGGCGAAGGAGACGGAGCCATGTTGAAAGAAAAAGTACAGAAAGCATTGAACGACCAGATGAACTTCGAAATCTATTCGGCCTACATCTACTTTGCGATGGCGGCCTGGGCCGAGGAAAAACTCTTTTCCGGCTTCGCCAACTGGCTGCGGGTGCAGGCGGGCGAGGAGTTTTTCGACCACGCGGCCAAGTTCCAGAAGTTGATCACCGACTGCGACGGGCACGTCGAGTTCGCCAAAATCGACAAACCCCCGCACACGTGGAAGTCGTTCGTGGCCGTGTTTGAGATGGCCTACAACCACGAACGCGTGGTGACCGACCGCATCAACAAGTTGTACGACCTGGCCGTGACCGAAGACGACAAAACCACGCAGCAGTTCCTGCTGTGGTTCATCGAAGAGCAGGTCGAGGAAGAGAAGATCACCCGCGATCTGCTGGCGAAGTTGACGCTGCTGAAGGAGCAACCGCAGGCGCTGTTCATGATGGATCAGGAATTGGCGGCGCGTAAGTTCACGAAAGACTGATCGACTGAAGCGAAACGCCCGGCCTCGTCCGACGGGGTCGGGCCGTTGCC
>PMZC01000185.1:1721-9690 GCA_003170555.1 Deltaproteobacteria bacterium | reverse complement strand
ACCTTCCACAGGTCAATGTACGGCGCGCCGTGCTGATCGAGCAGCGATTTTGCGTCGAGCATCACCGCGTTTTTTTCGGGCAGTTCGCGGTCGTCGAGGCCGGGGTGCAGCACGAAGAGCAGCGAACGCCGTTCGCCGCGCACCTCGTCGATGAACCCCGCCAGGCGCGTCATGCCCGCGGCGGNNTCTTGCAGTCCATCATGCCCGCGGCGGTGGCCTCGTTCACATAGAAGCGCTGGTCGCCGAACAGCCGCGGCGCCGTCGCCCGCCAGCGCGCGCCCAGCAGGCGATAGAGGCGGCTGTGCAATTCGAGCCACAACCAAACGCTTTGTTCGCGCGGCACGTAAGGCGGCTCGAAGTCGTCTTCAAACAAACCGACGATGACCAGGTCGGGGTCGTAGCGCCGCGCCTTGTGTTCGTAATTGACCGCGTATTGAATGAAGTTGTAGCCGCTCACGCCGCAGTTGACGACCTCGGCCTTGCGCCGGCGGTTGAGCAGCCGCTCGAGCACCTGCGGATAGGCCTGGTCCTGCTCGACCGCCGCGCCGAAGGTGATCGAATCGCCCAGCACGACGATCCGCACAGCGTCGGTGCGCGGGCCGTAATCGCGGGCGCGGAAACCGCGGCGGTTCGTGGTCACCATGACGCCCTGGAATTTGTCGCGCCGGATCCGCGCCAGTTCCCAGTACAGGTCGGGGATCTGACTGACGCGATGCAGGCCTTCGTGCAGCGAAATGGCGAACGGCTCGAGCTGCGGATTGCGGAGCGGCGCCCAATCGGCCGCGCGCAACGCGAACTCCGCGAGAACCAGCGCCGCGGGAACGGCGAGCAGCAGCAGAATTATCGCGAACAGCGTTCGTAGGCGGCGTGACCTCACAGGCGCTCCCCACCGCGCGTGCAAATGCGCGGGCGATGATCGTAGCATAGGTTTGGGCAGGGTCCAGGGTCTGGGGTCTGATGGAGCACAGCCGCCCCTTCGACGGAGTTTACCCTGAGCCCTTCGACTGCGCTCAGGACAGGCTCTGCCGAAGGGCTCAGGGCCGCCCCCGGCTGTGATTTGGTAGGGGCAACTCTTGTGGTTGCCCTTTTGGGGGGCGGACACAAGGCCCGCCCCTACGATGATTTTGTAGGGGGCGGACACAAGGCCCGCCCCTACGATGATTTTGTAGGAGCGCCTTTCCAGGCGCGATTGGGGACGATTGTAGGAGCGCCTTTCCAGCCGCGATTGGGGACGATTGTAGGAGCGCCTTTCCAGCCGCGATTGGGGACGATTGTAGGAGCGCCTTTCCAGCCGCGATTCAAATCGCACCCAGAAGGGTGCTCCTACGATCCGTCAATCCGACGACCACGCCAGCGTTTTCGATTTTTCGACGAAGCCGTTGAACGCGTCCGAGGGCTCGGCGGCGTCGGGATCGGTTTGACGGCTGAGATTGCATTCGAGCAGCGATTCGCCGTGCTGACTGACGTCCAGGCCCGTTTGAATAGCCGTCGGGGCAAAGCATGCCGTGCTCCTACCGATTATTTTCGAAGCTCGATCAAGCATGGCGCGCCCGTCACCCTTCTTTTTTGCCGCCGGACAGATCGTCGATGTCGCCGCGGTACTGCAGCGCATCGCGCCCACGCTCGCCCGTGCTGATACGAATCACGTCGTCCGCGGGCAGAACAAAGATGACGCCGTCGCCTTCTTTGCCTTCGGCGCCGGTGCGCGCGGCCTGGATGATGGTTTCGATCGTCCGCTCGACGTTGTGCTCGCTCAGGAAGATGTTGAGCTGCATCTTCGGCAACAGATCCATCTGGTACGACGTGCCGCGCCACGCCAGGGTGATGCCTCCTTGGCGCCCATGTCCATGCACCAGATGTACGTTCATCCCGACGATGCCGATGCCGCGCAACGCATCCTTGACGTCTTGTAGCGACTCTTCACGAAGATAGGCCTCAATTTTCTTCATCACCAACTCCTCCCGCCGGACAGGAGAGGGCCAAAACCCGGGCCTCTCCGAGCCGTGGATCGCCGCGCCCGCGCCGCGGTGCGTGACCGCGTCATCGTGCGAGCCTGGCGTTTCATCGGGATTCCACTCCGGCGCGCAGCAGGGTGAGCGATTCGCCGTGCTGGCTGATGTCGAGGCCGACCAACTCCTGCTCGGGCGTCACGCGCAAGGGGATGATCAGGTCGGTCAGAAGATACAGCAAGTACGAGCCGCCGAAGGAGAAGACCGCGACGATGACCAACGCCAGCAGGTGATGCAAAAACGTCGTCACGTGCCCGTAAACCAGGCCCACATCCTTGGCGAACACCGCCGTCAACAGCATGCCGACCGTGCCGCCCACGCCGTGGCAGGGGAACACGTCAAGCGTATCGTCGATTTCGGTCCACGTTTTCACGGCTACGAGCGTGTTGCTGATCGTCGCGGCGATCGCGCCGATAAAGACGCTCGCCCCGATCGAGACGTAGCCCGCCCCCGGGGTGATCGCCACCAGGCCGACGACCGCGCCGACGCATGCGCCGATCGCCGTCGGCTTCCGGCCGCGCGCCATGTCCAGGAAGATCCAGGCCAGCGTCGCCGACGCGGACGCCGTATTGGTCGTGGCGAAGGCCATGGCCGCCGTTTCGTTAGCCGCCAGCGCCGAGCCGGCGTTGAAACCGAACCATCCGAACCACAGCATCGCCGCCCCGAGGATGACGAACGGAATATTGGCCGGCAGCATCGTCGCGCGCTTTTTCCCGTTGCCGTTGCGACGGCCGAGCATCATCGCACCGGCGAATGCCGCGAATCCCGCCGACATGTGCACGACGGTTCCGCCGGCGAAATCGAGCACGCCCATCCGGTGCAGAAAGCCTTCCGGGTGCCAGGTCCAGTGCGCCAGCGGGCTGTAGATCAGCAGCGTCCACAGGACCAGGTACAACATGTAACTGTTGAAGCGCACGCGCTCGGCGAATGAGCCGGTGATCAGCGCCGGCGTGATGATGGCGAACTTCAACTGAAAAAAGGCGAACAGCACGAGCGGGATCGTCGGCGAAAGCGTCGGATGCGTCGCGCCGCCGACATGGCGGAACATGAAAAACGTGAGCGGATTGCCGATCAGGCCGTGGACGCTGTCGCCGTACGCGAGACTGAACCCCACCACATACCAGACAATGCTGATCAGTCCCATCGAGATGAAGCTCTGTAGCATCGTCGAAATGACATTCTTCGGCCGCACCATGCCGCCGTAGAAGAAGGACAAACCCGGCGTCATCAGCAGCACGAGGCCGCTAGCGCAAAGCATCCAAGCCACGTCGCCGGGGTTGATCGGGCCGCCGCTCACCGCCGGACCGGCCACCGACGTGAAGGCGGCGAACACGCAAATGGCGGCCAACAGAATCAGCGGTACGGCGGTTTGTTTCATCGTCTCGCTCCGGTAAAAAGAAAAAGGGCATGATCAGGAGGTTGCGCGGGCCAGAGTCTCAGATATGCTTTTCGACGGCCCCGGCGCACAACCAACTGCCTCATGCCGGTTTGTATAGAACAAGGTTCATGCCAAAAGGGACGACTCTATTTATCTAGATGAAAAGACAGCGTATTTCATCTTTCTCCCACCAATTCTGGTCTTTTTTCCGGCACATTTTTGTTTCATTTCTTGCACCTGATACAAAAATGTGTCAGTCTCCCTGAATGGAAAACAACGCCTTCACCCTCGCGCAGCTTCAGACGCTGCACTCGATCGCGGCCAACCTCGCCAAGCCGGGTGAGCTCGAAGACGCCCTGCGCGACACGCTGCACATCCTCGCCGAACGACTGGGCATGAAACGCGGCGCGGTGGCGATCCTGCGACGCGACCTGCAGGAAATTCATATCCTGGCCCGCGTCGGTATGGAGGATGACCGCCAGGACCCGGTCGTTTTTCGCCTTGGCGAGGGCATCACCGGCCGCGTCGTCGAAACCGGCAAGCCCATCGCGGTGCCGCGGCTCGACCAGGAGCCGCTGTTCCTCGATCGCTCCGGCGCGCGGCGGAAGCTCAATCGCGCCGACCTGGCTTTCCTTTGCGTGCCGATCAAGTACGGCCAGGAAGTCGTCGGTTCGCTTTCGGCGGATCGCGCGGCCACCGACGAAACCGAGCTGGCCGATGAGATTCGCTTTCTGGAAAGCGTGGTCGAGCTGATCGCCTCGCGCGTCGAAAGCCGCCGCGTCGCCGAGGAGAACCGCTGGCTGCGCGAGGGCGCGGGATTGTCGGGCGCGCACGGGCTCATCCTCGGCGCGTCGCAGGCGATTCGGCAGGTGCGTTCGCTGGTGGCCCAGGTCGCCGACAGCAAGACGACGGTGCTGCTCACCGGCGAGACCGGCGTGGGCAAGGGGCTGGTCGCGCGGGCGATTCATCTGAGCAGCCCGCGGCGCGATCAGGCGTTCGTCAAGGTCAACTGCGGCGCGATTCCGGAGACCCTGATCGAAAGCGAATTGTTCGGCCACGAGAAAGGCGCGTTCACCGGCGCGACGCAAACGCGGGTCGGCCGTTTCGAAGCGGCGGACGGCGGCACGATCTTCCTCGACGAGGTCGGCGAACTGCCGGCGCAGTCGCAAGTCAAATTATTACGCGTGCTGCAAGAGCGCGAGTTCGAACGCGTCGGCGGATCGCGCACGCTCAAGATCAACACGCGCGTCATCACCGCGACCAACCGCGACCTGGAAGCGGAAGTCGCCGCCGGGACATTCCGCGCCGATCTCTTTTACCGCCTGCACGTTTTTCCGATTCACGTGCCGCCGCTGCGCGAACGCGGCGCCGACGTGATGATGCTCGCCGATCGCTTCACCAAGTTGTACGCCGAGGAGTTGGGCAAGCAGGTCAACCGTATCGACACGCCCGCGATCGACATGCTGATGGCCTACCACTGGCCGGGCAACGTCCGCGAACTGGAGAACGTGATCGAGCGCGCCGTGCTGCTGTCCACCGACGGGGTGATTCACGGCCATCTGCTGCCGCCGTCGCTGCAGATGAAAGCCGTCGAGGGGCGCACCAAGCGGCGCGGCAAGCTCGAGCAACTCGTCGCCGCGTACGAAATGGAGTTGATCGTCGACGCCCTGAAAGACGCGGAAGGCAGCCAGACGCGCGCGGCGTATCTGCTCGGCACGACGAAGCGCATCATTCAGTACAAGGTGCAGAAATACGGCCTCGACTACCGCATGTTCCACAAGAAGGCCGGGTTGGATCGGACGGAGAAGTAGCAATCGACGTGTGGCACCGGCGCCCCCGCCTGTGATTTGTAGGGGCAGGTCTGAGACCTGCCCGCACCGTGGGCGGGTCTAAGACCCGCCCCTACGCCTTGTTTTTGTAGGAGCGCCTTTCCAGGCGCGATTCAAATCGCACCCGGAAGGGTGCTCCTACAGGTCAATCGAGGGCGGACACAAGGCCCGCCCCTACGGACAAAGGGCGGACACACCGGTCCGCCCCTACCCCATGCCGGTTACTTCGTTTCCTTCGTCACGCGCGTCACCAGGTACCACAGCCCGCCGGTCAGCGCGAGCAACGCCAGCACCGACACGCCTCCGGGCAGCACGAAATACGGGTCTTTGGGCACGACGACCTTCGAGAACGACGAGACGCCGGCGACCGCGTTTTGCAGGAACGCCGGCAGGCCCTTCGTCCAGGGCAGGTCCGCCTGAAGGAAAACGAAGACGGCGATGATGATGCCCATCAGCGATTCGCCGGCGATCAGGCCCGAGCCGAAGAGCACGCCGCGGTGCTCGGCTTCTTTCTCGCGCTGCTTGCCGACCATGCGCGCCGCGATCCAGGCCACGATGCCGCCGAGCAGAATCGGCACGGACAGCGACCACGGCAGGTAGATGCCCACCGCGACCGGCATGACGTACATGCGGAAGTTGCTGTTCTTCACGCGCAGGATTTCGTCGAGCACGACCAGCGCGATGCCGACGCCGATGCCGGCGATCACCATGTCCCACGGCAGCGAGCCGCCCTGCCCGAACATCGCCTTGGTGATGCTGGCGAAAAGGCCCGCTTGCGGCGCGGATAGCGGCTTCACCCCGGCCTTGACCACGATGCCGATGCCGTAGCTTTGATGCAGCACGGTCAGGATCGGCGCCACGATGAACGAGGGTACGATCGCGCCGATCATCATGCCGATCTGCTGGTACTTCGGCGTCGCGCCGACCAGGTAGCCGGTCTTCAGGTCCTGGCTGATGTCGCCCGCGGTGCACGCCGCGCAGCAAACCACGCCGGCCACGCCGAGCGCCGCCAACGTGCCGGCCATGCCGGTCATGCCGAAGAGCAGCAGCAGCGCCGAGGCGAACAGCACGGTGCTGATCGTCATGCCCGACACCGGGTTGTTCGAGCTGCCGATCAAGCCGCAGATGTAGCTGGACACCGCGACGAAGAAGAACGCGGCGATGACCATCGCGATGCCGGCCACGATGCCGACGCCCGTGCTGCCGGTGAGAAAGATATAGAGAATGAAGATGGCCAACGAGACGATGATCAGCAGCGGCAGAATGGTTTTGATGCCGATATCTTTTTCCGTGCGCGGGATATCCGCCGCGCCGGCCGCCGAAGCGGTGCGATACCCGGCGATGGCGCCCTGAATCCCTTTGGTGATGCCGTGCCTGGCGCCGATGATCGACCACACGCCGCCCACGATCATCGACCCGACGCCGACAAAACGAATCTGCCCGCGCCAGACCGTGTCCATCGCGTCGAAGACTTTGGCGTCGGCGGGAAATCCGTGCAGCAGGAAGTAGCCGGGAACCAGCAGCACCCAGGCCAGCGCGCCGCCGATGAACACCAGCACCGAAACGTTGAAGCCGATGATGTAACCCACGGCGAGCAGCGCCGGCGAGATATCGGTGCCGGCGTAGAACGCGGTGCGGCCGAAACGCCGCGCGCCTTCCACCGTCGACGCGAAAAGCTGAATGCCGGCGGTCAGGTACTTGAACGCCGCGCTGAGCAGAATGCCCCACGCGACGAAGCCCACGCCGCTGCCGCCCTTCTCGCCGACCTCGAGCACTTCGGCGCAGGCCAGGCCTTCGGGGTACTTGAGTTCCTTTTCCTCGACGATCAACGCGCGGCGCAGCGGGATCATGAACAACACGCCGAGCACGCCGCCGAGCAGCGAAATGAGCGTCGTCGGCCAGTACTCGAACTTCGTCCACGCGCCGGTGATGACCAGCGCCGGAATGGTGAAGATCACGCCCGCCGCGATGCTCTGCCCGGCCGAGGCGATGGTCTGCACAATGTTGTTTTCGAGAATGGTGCCCCGGCGCATCAAGCCGCGCAGGATGCCCATCGAAATCACCGCCGCCGGAATCGAAGCCGACACGGTCATGCCGGCGTACAGGCCGAGGTAGGTGTTCGCCGCGGCCATCACCAGCGCGAGCACCACGCCCAGCGTCACGGCCTTGACCGTGAATTCAGGAATTTTCTGGTCGGCGCGAATATAGGGGACGAATGGTTTCTCGGCCATGGTTCCTCCAGCGAGCGGGATGTTCGCGGACATTCTAGCGGACCGCGGCCTCGTTTTTCAAACCGGCGCCTCGCGCGGCCGGATTTGTTTGTCGCTCCCCAGGCTCCGTGTTACCATCAGCGAACTCGCGCGAGGGGCGCGAAGGAGTCGGATGTCGATTTCCAGCGGCAACATTTTTCACCTAGCCGGCGCGGCGCTGCGCTGGCGACTGTTCGGCCGGCGACGCCCGGTCAACGTGATGCTGGCCGTCACGGATCGCTGCGATAGCCGCTGCGCCATGTGCCGCATTCCGGAACTGAATCGCCCCGAGATGTCGCTCGCGCAAATCCAAACCATTCTCGGCGACGCGGCGGCGTTCGGCTGCCAGCGGCTGGGTCTCTGGGGCGGCGAGCCGCTGCTGCGCGACGACGTGGTCGAAGTTGTCCGCAACATCAAGGGCGGCTCCAAGCTGCCGTATACCATCCTGGTTTCCAACTGGTCGCTCATGACCCAGGAGAAGTACCTGGCGCTGGGCGAGGCCGG
>PMZC01000185.1:0-1611 GCA_003170555.1 Deltaproteobacteria bacterium | reverse complement strand
AGAACGTGGGCGAGATCGGCGCCATCGCCGACAAGGCTCGTCAATGGGGCGTCAACCTGTGCTACAGCGCCTACTCGGCGCGGCGCACCGGGTGCCGGGAATACTTCCTCAACACGGCCGAACAGCTCGCGCAATTGAACACGCACCTGGACCGCGTGGAGGCGCGCCGCGACCAGACCAACTGGATCGTCAACTCGCCCTCGACACTCGAAGCCACGCGCCGCTACTTCGCCAACCACGGGACCCCCGGCTGCAAGGCCGGGCTGCGCTTCCTGGTGGTGACGGCCGACGGCGCGCTGCAGCCGTGCTCCATGCAGTTCCAGCGCTACCCGCTCGAAGAGCGCAGCCGCATGATCGGCGAATTCACCAGCCGCAACCAGTGCGACGAGTGTTATGTCTCCATCCGCTCGTATCTGGACAAGAGCTTTCCGCAATTGCTGTGGGAGAACGTGAGCGGGTTCTTCTCCTTCAGTTCAAGCGGAAAATGACGCTGATGGTGGCGATCAGCTCCACCGGTTCGCCGTTGAGCAGCGTAGGTTCGTAAATCCACTGGCGGACCGCCTCCAGGGCCGCGGGCGCCAGCAGCGGGTTGCCGCCCAGCAGTTTCAGCTCGCGGATGCGGCCGTCGGTGGCGATGATTCCAATCAGCTCGACCACGCCCGAAACGCGCATCTGACGCGCCAGCGGCGGATATCGAGGATCCACTCGATGGATGAGCCGGGCCATCTGTACTCTGCCGCCCACCATGACCTGCTTGGGCGCCACGGGAGGAGGGTTCACCGCCGGAGCGGGCGCCCTTTCAACAGCGGGCGCCGGCGGCAACGGAGCCCGCACAACGTCGTTGAAAATGTTCGCAATCCGCTCGCCACTATACACACCTCCCGGAACTCCGTCGGCGGAGGAGGAAAGCGGCTCATCGACGATCGCCGCCACCTTCGAGGGAATGGCAGCGGGCGCGAACAGCCGCCCCTCGACGGGTTGCAGCCGCTCCACCCATGGACGCGCGGGGCGCGCTCTGGCGGCATTCCGCGCGGCTGGCGGCGGTGGCGGCGCGGCCGGAAGAAGCCACGCCATAATCGCCCGCGTATGCGGGAGAGCTTGTGGCGAGACGAGCGGCGCCAGTGCGGCGCACGCCACCAACAGCGCCTCTCCGGTGAAACCCAGACAGGTGTTCCACGCTCGTTTCCCGGCAAACCCGCTGGAAACCGTTGCTAGCTCAAACATGATGCAGCCTCCTTTCCTAGACACAAAACTCCCCTGAACCTGGAATGGGATCTCGACCAATGAGCTGCGCTTGTGGGGCAGGATGGCATCCTGCGCGGCGCTTGGTGACCGCCGCCAGCCTCACCCGCGAGTGCGTCCGGCTGTTGACATCGTCAACCTCCACCCGAATAGACACCGCATCCCCAAAGAAGTTCCAGTGCATGATGGAAGTGTGCAACTGCCGGACCCTGTCAGACGCATGATCGACGAGCGGGCGGAAGCCGCGGGCTTTGCTCCCCTCAAAAGCGCCGCCGCAGCCATGTCCGCCGCCTACCGCGATAACCGCGCCCCGCGCCAGCCGGACCCCGCCCGCACCGCCGCCTATCTGGTGACCCGCATGCCGGCGAC
>PMZC01000224.1 GCA_003170555.1 Deltaproteobacteria bacterium | reverse complement strand
CGCCCTGGGCCGCATCGGCGGCGGCGAGGCCGAAAAGCTGTTGCTGCCCGCGGCCAGCTACCGCCATCGCGGCAACATCGGCCACATCTTCACCGAGAACGACGAGCTGCGCGCGGCGGCGCTCAAGGCCCTGGGCTCGTCGGGCGACGAAGCGGCGCGCAATTCGTTGCGGCGATTCATTCGCCGCGGCTCCAATATTCTGTTTCGCATCTTCTTCGTGCCGATGCGTTTTCGGCGCAAGGAAATGCTGAAATTGGCCGCGGATGCGCTCAGCCGCGTCGAACTGCGGATGGGCAAGGCTTAGCTTCGACTAACCGGAAAAGGAGGGTGAAAATGAAACGGGCTCGATATTTGTGGCTGGTCCCGATGTTCTTGCTGGTCATGGTCGCGGCGCTTTACGCGCAGGATGCGTTGCAGCAGGCCGACGCGGCGTGGCTGAAACGTTCGGCGTCTGATCAGTACGCCTACGACGCCATCAAGCTCTATGAACAGGCGGGCCAAGCCGCGCCGACCAACGACGTGCCCTGGTACCAGATCGCGCGCGCTTACCAGTTCCTGGGCCGCTTTGCGCCGGCGGCGGCGAAGGACGCACTCTTCGCCAAGGGAATGGACGCGGCCAAGAAAGCCCTGGCGGTCAACCCCAACAGCGTCGGCGGGCATTACTGGTATTCCGCGTGTCTTTCGCGCTGGTTGGAAAGCAAAGGCGTCACGACAAAACTCAAGCATCTGGGCGAACTCAAGTCGCACTTGATGGCCGCGCGAAAAATCGACCCGGCGTTTTTCTTCGGGGGACCCGCGCGGGTGCTGGGCATGATCGCGTTCAAGAGTCCGCTGGCCAGCAACAAGGAAGCGATCCAGTACCTTCACGAAAGCCTCAAGTACGCGCCCGATTACTCGCTGACGCTGGTCAACCTCGGGGAAGTCTTGATCAAGGAAAAGCAGTACGTCGAGGCGAAACAGCATTTGCAGAAAGTGCTGGCCCTGTCGCCTTTGCCCGGTTTCGAACGGGAACTGGCCGACGACCAGGATTTGGCCAAGAAGCTGCTGGCGTCGATACCGGCGAGCTGAGCAACGCACATTAGTTCGCCAAAGGCGAGGACGGTCGGCCGCCCTCGCTTTCGTTTTGCCCGATAGCCAAAAAATCGCAACAAATGTATAAGCAATCGATGGCTGCTTCATGGACCGCAAGACTCCGGCGCTTACCGATCCTGATCGTCACCGCCGCGGCGTTGTATCTCGTCTTCCATTTCCCGCTGGTGCTGTTGTATTCCGCCGTCGGTGAAATCTGGTCGCCGCTGGCCGTGGCGATTCCGGTGGGCGTGTTATACGTGGTCTACCGCCGGCCGCTGTTGCAGATTCATCACCGCAACACGTTCGCCTTCGGCAAGCTGCTCTATTGGGCGTGGACCATCTTCTTCGCTCTCGGCCTCGGCGGTCTTACCTGGCTGGTCGACAAGTCGGTGGTGATTGTCGCGGTGATCGGCGCGGCGCTCGCCGTGTTCTTTTTCCCGCGCAAGCGAGCGCGGTGGTTGGCCCTCGCGGCGTTTGCGGCGACGCTGCTGGCGCCCGTTTGGCGGGAGCCGTGGCTGGTTTCGACCTGGGGGCGGCAGGCGTTCGGCGCGGTGCTGCTCGGCTCGATGGCGGTGCTGTTCGCCACGACCGAGCTGCGTCGCATCAAAGCGATCGAATTCGGGACGATGGTGCTGCTGGCCCCGCTGGTGTTCACGCTGTTCGCTTTCTATCGTGCGCCCGAGAAACCGCCGACCGGGGATGCGCGCGTTCGGTTTCTCTATTCGTCGACCGACGCGAAGGCGCCGGCGCGCGTTCGGCGCGGTGATGATCTGCGCTTCGCCGCGCGTGATTGTCGCGGGCGACTATTGCTGGGCGGCGCGTCGTCCCCCGGTCTCGAAATCCTCGACGGGCGGTCCGCGGTGCTCGACCCCGCGCCGACCGGCGACAACCTGCTGCCGATCTGCGTGGGCCGTCCCGGACTGGCATACGGCGCTCGTGACGGATCGGTGATCTGGCAAGGCGACGACGGCGAGCGAAAAACATTTGCGATGGGCCAGCCGGTCCTCATGGTGCAGTATGATCCGCGGCGCGATCTCATCTTCGCCATGAATCGCCTGACGCGCCTGGTTTCGTTGCGGCTGTCGGACTTCGATCTTGTCGCGCAACATGCCGGCGGCGTCAGCATCGACATTCTCTACTCGCCGGAGCAGGACGTGCTCTACCGCTCCGTTTTTTTGCGCGGCGTCGAAACGCTCGAACCGCAGACGCTGGAAGTCATCGGCGTGCGCGAACTGCCGCTGAGCGTGGGCGGCACGATGGCGGTCGACCCGGCGCATCGCCGTCTCTTTCTGACGGATTGGCTGGGCGGAACGTTGTACGTCCTCGACGCGCGCGACCTGACGCCGGCGGCCGAACTCCCCGCCGACCACGGCATGCGGCGCGTGGTTTTCGACCGCCAACGCGAGTTGCTGCTGGCGGGCAGCTACTTTCGCGGCGATGTGCTCGTCTACCGGCCGAACATCGGCGGACCGCCGTTGCGCCTGCACGTCGGCCGGCGCGTGCGCGAATTGGCGCTTGACGGCGACCGTTGCCTCGGCGTAAGTGCAGCGGGTGTGTTCGCGCTGGATCTGAACGCCATCGCACGGGGGTTTGGCCGATGAAGGAGCTGCGGTCGCAGCATCCGCTCTGTATTCCGACCTACCTGATGGTCCACGGGTTGTTTTTGCTGTTCCTGGAACCGGCGGTCGGTTGGATCGTCTGGGGCTTATTGGTTTTGGCGGCCACGGCGGTCCATGCCGCATCTGATTGGCTCCGGGAAAAACTCGGTGTTCGGATGATTCGCGCATTGGCGGCGGTCTATGCCGTCGTGGTTGGGTTGCCGGCCGTGGGTCATTGGCTGTTCGTGCCGTTTCACAGCCCGATTCTATGGATCGCCATCACCCTTGCCGTGGGTTGGCTGGCCTGGCTGCTATGGCGTAAGTGGAACATCGTAGCCGCGATCATGACGGCGGCGTTGCTGGCGCCCGCCGTGCTTTTGCCGGCGATGGCGAGCGGCGGAACGGCGGCGCTGCCGGTGATGGGCGCGGTCGCGGCGATCGGCGTTGTCATCCTGTTGACCGCGGCCTTTGCCGGCGGCGTGCGCAAACTAGGCGCGATCTACTGGCTGCTTTTTGCGTTGCTCTTCTGTTCGATGGCGGCCAACGACGTTTTCTATCACGGGATGGATCAATCCGCCGAAGAAGGCGCGGCGAAACCGGGGGTGACCACCATCCTGCTTTGGAAAACGCCGCCGAGCCCATACCTCGACACCTTCGGCACGGACCTGCGCTTTCTGGCGCGCGAACCGTATGGTCGATTGCTGATCGGCAGCGCCAAGGGCGTTTTCCTGGTTTCGCCGAAGGAAATTCGGCCGTTGCCGGTCGGACCGGCCGGCGACAACGTCGCGGTCGGCGAACAGCAGCGCCGCGTGTACGCGCCCACGCGCGATGGACGTCTCTCATTGTTGGCGGGCGAGGGGCTGGGGTTGGCGCATTCGGTTCCGCTGCCACACGGGGCGCTGGTGGCGCGGTTTGCGCCGGAAGGGGTCTACGCCCTCGATGAGTGGCGCCACGTCGGGCGTTATGATCCGGATACGCTCGCGCAGCAGAAAACCTGGCCGACGATGCCGGTCTCGGATTTAGCGCCCGACAACCTGGGCGGATTTTTTCTCACCACGTTGACCGGCCGCCTTGAGCACCACCGCTTCGGTATGGACACGCAAACCGCGGCGCTGCCGATGCTCGGCGTGTTCCATCTGCTGGCGCTGGATCAGGACGGTCGTCGATTGTTCGTTTCCAACATGGGCCTGCGCCGGCTGCAGGTCTTCGACGCGCACGATCTGCATTTGCTGAAGGAGGTCGAAGTCGATCGCGGCTGTCGCAATCTCTGGTGGGATGCGCAGAAGAGCATGCTGCTCTACGGAAGCTATTTTGTCGGCGACCTGGTGGCGCTCGATGGCGAGACGCTGCGCGAGATCGGCCGGCTGCATCTGGGCCGCCGGATGCGGACCTTATTGCCGGATGGCCCGGGGCGCGTCCTCGTCGCTTCGGGCGGCGGACTATTCGCGGTCGAGTTGGCGGCGGCTTTCGGCGCCGGCTCGCAATAAAAAAACGCCGAAGAAAACGACTTTTTTGTCCGTTACTCTTCGGCGGGGGAGGGTTCAGTTTTCCGAGCTTTGATCCGGGAAGTCGACGCGGGTGCTATTGAGCAGCGGCGCGATCAGCGCCAGCACGCCGTACGTCGAACTCGCCAGGGCGATCACACCACATGCGATCAACGTTTTCATTCTTTTTCCTTTTCCCCGAACGAGGGAGGTTGTGGAAGGGAGAGCTTGTCTCTAGTGCAACCTCTTACTTGCAGGAATTAGAGATGGGAGGGTCGGAATGAACAGGTTTGAGGCCAAGCCCCCCTTCCACAGGTTCGGGATATTGTCAGTGGTTTCGAATTTGTTTTGCGGGGTGAAAACAGCGTGAAATCAACTTGAGCAGACCCCGTCACAGCACAACAACCACGGGAAAATTCGAAACCACCGTTGTGTTGAGTGGTTCCAAGCGTGACTTGACGGGTATTTTTCTACCGGAATTCCACTTGAACTGTTCCCGTTTCGACGCGATTAGCGCGGGAAACTCGGAACCACCTTATTGACTCGGTTTATATTCGAATGAGAAAGACCTAGTCTACGTTTTCGCCGTATAGCCGGCACAGGGTTCGTAGGCCCTTTTCGATTTCCGTCACCGTGGATTCCGGAACGCTGGCCAAGCGGTCCTCCACGTCGGTGGGGAAGAAACTACGATAGATCCCCTCGACGGAATTCAGTCCTTCTTCCGAAAGATCAAGCACCACTTCGCGCCGGTTCTTCGGATTTTGCTTACGAACCAGCAGGTTCTTCTGCACCAAACGCTCGGCCAACCAGGCCGCGGTCGAACTCGGCAAAAACTGTAGTTTCTGAATGGTAGTCAGGGAACTACCTGGAGTCAGATGCACCTGCAGCAGGAACTTGCACTCGCGTAACGAAATCCCCGCCGTCTGTTGAACCTCACGCGCAAGTTTCTTTTGCGCGAAGTTGATGATCTCCAGGTAATGCCTGACTTTCGCATATCGCAAATAGTTCCTGAAACTACGTTTCATCTCGCTCGCCATCGTTTTCCCTCGACCGAGAACCGCCCCACCTGGCGAATTCCCAACCTTGAACGTTTCAGATTATAATCAAGTCGATTTTGGCTGTCAAGAAAAATCATTTCAGAAAACCCTTTATTTTTCGATAGTAACGACGTCACCTGAAATTGAATTGTAAATTCCAATCTTGAATAGTTCTGCTACATCTAAAAATCAGGCCTAATTTTTTTGTGAGATTATGTATCAATATCGTCCGAAATCAGGCCCGATTTTGCGAAACGAAAGAAAAGAACCTATCTACGGCGTGTTTCAAAAAATGTTGACTCATCGGGCACTTCCCCTCACGCCGGATTCAACATTTCGCTCCAGTATGACCCGGTGAACCGGCAGGTTATCCGATGGGATGGTCGATAGCCTTGCTTCGCGTAGTGGAGTCAGAAATTTTTTTGGTGGTTTCGACGGACCCACAAATTGGACCGTACGGCGCCGATTGATCTTCCGGCCGGCGGATTTTCTCGAACGTTTTTCCGCATGATTGGCAGAGAAATTCATCGATCGGCGCGATTACTTTTTCCGCGCTAAGCCTGGTCGCAGGAACGCAGACATTCAAGCAGGTTCGACAAATGAGAATTCGCCAAATCGTAATAGCTGCGCCCGCCTCGTTTGTTGACGGCGACCAAACCCGAGAGGCGCAGGATTTTAAGTTGCTGGCTGACGATCGCGCTTTGCACGCCGAGCTTGTCGGCCAGCTCACCGACGTTGTGCGGGGCGGCGGCCAGCAGATCGACGATCTGCAAACGAATCGGGTGCCCCAGCGCCTTGAGGGTGTCCGCGCGACGCGCCGCCGTATCTTTGTTCAGTTGCCGTTGTTTGGTTATGCTTGTCATAGTTGTATTCATATAGCTATATAGCCTTGGGTGTCAAGGTCCCCGGATTTGGCCTGCGGGGAGGCGTTCAGAATGAATAGCCGACGCCGAGCGTCGAGGTCCAACCGCCAAGGTTGATGTCGCTGACCGACTGCACGCGCGCATAGCTGTACTTGATTTGCAAGTCGCTGAAGAGGCCGGCGTAGAGGCGCGCGCGGACGCCCGCGAAACCGTGGTAGCCGACCGTGTCGGCCGCGTGAGATTGGTGATTGAACAGCGAAAAATCGCTCAGGTGATACCAGCCGACGCCGAAGCCGAACAGCGGCGTCACGCGCTCCGCCGGCAGCGGCAGGTAAAGGCAGGACAGGGTGACCGGGATCAGGTACGCGCGGTGGATGCGGTCGTGATACTGGACCTTCGTGAAAAACGTGTCGACGCCGAGCAGCGCGCCGAGCCCGTGGGTGTTCGTCCAACCCGCGTAGACGCCTTCGACGAGTCCCTGCTTGTAGAACGTCTCGAAGGTGTTGTCGACGGGCTCGAAGAGGCCCACGCGCGCCGCCGCTTCGAACCCGGCGAACGCGGGACGCGCCGCGCCGAGCAGAAAAAGCGTGAACACAATAACGATCGCCGCGAAAAGTCGTTGATGCTTCATCTGCCTGGTCCTTTTATTTGAAAGGGATGTGATAGCGGGCCACGATGCTGCGATCCAGCGTGATGACCTGCAGCTCGATTTGCTCCGGTTCGCAACACGCGCGCACGAAGTGATAGAAATCGCCGCCGCCTTCGTGATAAAGCGGCGCGCCGCCTCCGCCGGAGATGACATACGCGATGCCGTCGCGTTGGTGAAACAAAAACTGATGCTCGTGACCGGTGAAGACCACGTCCACGTTCGATTGCACGAAAAGTTGATGCAGCTCTTCGGCGTTTTTCACGTTCTCCCCGCGATAGTGGCCTTGCGGAAAGAAATAGTGAAGCAAGATGACAATGCGGCTGGTCGGCGCCGCGGCCAGCGTTTGTTTGAGCCACGTCAATTGCTCGCCGCCGATGCGGCCTTCCTCGCCCTGTTCATACGGGCTCAGCACAATGAACAGCACGGAGTGGTGAACGAACGAATAATAGATCGGGCCCTTGATGCCGAGCTCACCGCGAAAGATTTTATGCTCGGGGTCGGCTTCGCTGACGTCGTGGTTGCCGGCCGCCGGATACAACGGCATCTGGTCCCGCAACGGCCGCGTGATGTCGTGGAACAGCTTCCATTCCAAATCGAGATCCCACTGCGACACGATGTCGCCGGAGTGCAGCACCAACTCCGGCGTCGGCGACAAGGCGAGGATGTTGTTGACGTGCGTGGTGAAGATGTCGGGATTGGAGCGCGTGTCGCCGATGACCACGAAAGTCCATTGGGTGTCATCCGGGCAACCCGGCGTCTCTTCGTTGGGCTGGGGTGCGCAGCCGATGAGCAGCACCAGCGCCAGCGGCCAGAGAATTCGGCGAATTTTCACCACCGCGCGTTTCATCAATGTCTCGCTGATCAAGTAACGACCAAGATTTCATTAAAAAATGTAGGAACTAAATTTTGTTTGGCAAGAGAGTTCGTCTGTTCGCCGGCCGAAGATCAGGGCGTCGGCGTCGGCGTCGGCGACGGCGCGGGCATGTATTGCAGAATACAAGCATCGACGCAGGCGTTCATGCCTTCCTGATCGGCGTTGGCGTTACACGTGTCGTTGGCGTCGCAGCATGTGCGAACGCAGCAGTACACCGGGTACTGGTCGGGGTTCGCTTTGCAGATGTTGCAGCCGGTCAGCGCATCCGCTTCCGGAATCTGGCCTTGTTCGTCGCTCAACGTGCGCCCACAGGTTTCGTACAGCAGCTTGATCGTCTGCGGGCACGTGCAGACCTTCGGCGTGTGGTGCACCTTCGGCGTGTAATACTGCGTCTGTTTCGGTTTGGTTCCGCAAGCCATGCTCATCACGAAGATCCCGGCGCAAAACGCCAGGGCCGCCGCCAGCACGATCAGGCCGTTTTTCATCATCGACTCCAGAATGGACCGTCGGTTGACCATCTATCATCGCGTGGCGGTGCTGTCAAACCTTGGTGCGCGCCCAGCGCCCGCGCCAGAACCACAGCGCCATCAGCGCGCCCTTGATGATCGACGAGCCGGTGATCGCCCACCACACGCCGTTCACCCCGAAGCCCAGCGTAAAACAGAGCAACAGTGCAAACGGATAGCGCAGCACGGTCAGCGGCAGTTGGATGGCCATCGGCCGGACGGTGTCGCCCGCGCCGTTGAATGCGCCCTCGAGCGTCAATTCGATGCCCATGAACGGCTGGCTCCAGGCGAGAATGATCAGGTACGACGCGCCGGCTTCGATCACCGCGCGGTCGGTCGAAAACACGCCGGTCAGCGCCGCGGCGCCGAAACGAAAGAGCAGCGCGACCAGCGTGGTGAAGGCGAAGACGATGCCGCTGGCGACCCACGCGGCGCGCGCGGCCCGCTCCGGTTTCCCCGCGCCGAGGTTTTGTCCGACCATCGTCGAGGCGGCGATGGAAAAACCGATGGCCGTGAAAAAGCTGAGTCCCTCGTAGATGTGCCCGAGGCGCAGCGCCGCGACGTTGGGCGTGCCGTAGTGCGAGGTCACGCGGGTGAGCGCCATGTAAACCGCGGCGAACAGCACGCCGGTCGAGGCCTTCGGCGCGCCGATGCGGAAAAGCTCGATCATGTCCGCCCACGTCGCGCCCAGCCGGCCGTGCGCGCGCAGCGAGATCACGCTGCGTTTGGACAAGAGGTGGCGCAGCGCCAGCACGATCCAGAACGCGCGCGCGATCACCGTGGCCCACGCCGCGCCGGCCACGCCCATCATCGGCGCGCCCGCCATGCCGAAGATGAGAATCGGCGCGAGCACCGCGTTGAAGGCGAGGCTGAGCAGCATCAGAATGAACGGCGTCGCCGTGTCGCCCGCGGCGTTGAACACCGCCGTCATCGCGAACGAGAGAAAGATCGTCGGCAGGCCGAAGAGCAGCGGTGTCATGTAGTCGATGCCGATGCGCGTGACGGTCGGCGTCGTTTGCATGAAGGTGAAGAGCGGCCCCTGCAAAAAATACAGCGGGACGGCGACCAGCACCGACAGCGCCGTGCAATACACCAAGCCGCGCAGCGCCGTGCACTCAGCCTCTTCCTGGTCGCCTTCGCCGATGCGCCGGGAGACCTTCGCCCCCAAACCGACGCCAATGAGGTTGGACAGCGCGAAGGTCATCCACAGAATGAAGCCGCCGGTGCTGATGCCGGCCAGCGCGTTCGCGCCCAGCGCCCCGACGAAGAACGTGTCCATGAAGTTGTACATGCCCTGGAGCATCATCATCAGCACGGCCGGGCCGGCCAGGCGCAGCACCGCCGGGAGAATCGGACCGCGGGTCAGGTCGTGGTTTTTGAGCATGACGCGGCACAATACATGGCGGAGCGCCGCTTGCCAAATGCGGCCGGGGGCGAGGGTCATTCCCGTTCAAATCCGAAATCGAGACCGTGACCTGCTTGACCTGACCGTCGCGCGAGATTAGACTAGTCTTAGACTGGTCTTAGACGGAGGGACGATGAAAAGCGTGGCGGCCTACGAAGCCAAAACCCATTTGCCGAAGTTGCTCGCGCGAGTGGCGAAAGGCGAAAGAATTCTGATTACCCGACACGGCGCGCCGGTCGCCGTGCTGCAATCGCCGGCGGCCCAGCCGACGGCCGATGTCGCCGGGACGATCGCCAAACTCAAGGCGTATCGCAAAGGAAATCGGCTGCGCGGTCTGTCGGTCAGGAAGATGATCGCCGAAGGGAGGCGCTAGATGACTCGCCGCCTGGTCGTCGACAACTCCGTGGTGATGTCTTGGTGCTTTGAAGACGAGAAGTCCGACTACGCGGACGGCGTGTTGTCGACATTGATCGATCACGAGGCGTTGGTTCCTTTGATCTGGCCGCTCGAGGTCGCTAACGTACTGCTGGTCGCGGAGCGGCGCCGACGTCTTTCGCCGGCGAATGCGCTGCGTTTCTTGGGCTTGTTGCGTTCGCTGCCGATCGTGGTTGAGGGGGAAAGCCTTGACCAAACGTGGGGTGAGATTCTGACGTTGGCGCGAGAAACGGGTTTGTCGACGTATGACGCTTCCTATCTGAACCTGGCGATCCGCGAAGGCGTTCCGCTAGCCACGCAAGACAGCGCATTGCGCCGCGCCGCGAGAAAAGTGAAAGTCTCGATCGCCGAATTGGAATAGGGGTCGCGCCGGCAAGCGCGCGACGTGCCCCGCCTATTGATCCTTCGTAATGAACTTGTGGTAGCTGGCCATCCAGTACGCGACGATGTAGTCGACGCCGGGTTCGACGGCCGCGGGGTCATCGTTGCCGCACGGGCCGA
>PMZC01000274.1 GCA_003170555.1 Deltaproteobacteria bacterium | reverse complement strand
GCCGCAGCCGCTGGGCCCCATGATCGCCGTCATCTCGCCGGGCCGCTGCGACAGGCTGACCTCGTCGAGCAGCGTGATGACGCGGCCGGGGTTCGCGCGGTCGCGCACCTGAAACAACAGCTCGCCGACGTCCAGTTGGATGGCGCCGTCGGCGACCACGAGCAGTTCCTGGTTCCGCAACTGGCTGAAGTCCAACCGCAGTTGCTGGCTGGCCAGCCGCACCTCGCTGCGTTCGTCGATCTCCACCCGACCTTTGATCCGCCGCCCGTCGACGAACGTGCCGTTGGTCGAACCGAGGTCTTCGAGGAAAACGCGCTCGCCCTCTTGGCGAATCACCGCGTGATGGCCGCTGACGACCGGCTCGCGAATGACGATGTCGTTGTCTTCGAGCCGCCCGATGCGCACCGCCTTGCCGTCGCCGCGGCCGAGGCGCGTCAGAAAACGCTGGGCGGCCGGCGGGGGCGTCACGCGGATGGTTTCCTCGTCGCCGGTTTGGCGCGACTCGCCAACCGCCCGGGCGCCGCCGCTCGCGCCGCAAGCCAGCCGCAGCAGCTCAAACCACTGCTCCGGCGGCACGGCGCGCGAGGCCGCGTAGATCACGTCGCCGGGTTGCAGCGGCGCTTCGTCTTGCGGCGGTACGCGGTTTTGCAGCGAATTGAGATACGTGCCGTTCTTCGAAAAATCGCGCACGAAAAGCCGGCCGCCGCGGCTGGCGATCTGGCAGTGCAAGCCGGATACGTCCGGCGCCGGGATGACGATCGTATGCCCCGCGTCGCGGCCGATGGTGATGCGGCCGTCGCGCAGCTTCTCGTCGGCGGCGGCGAACAAGGCGGCGATTTTCGGCGCGCTTCGATCAATGATCAGGCGGTAGGCGCCCAACATCACGACCGCGTCCGGCGACACCGGCGTCGGCCGGCCCGGCGGAATGCGCACGTTGTTGACCATCACGCCGTTGGTGGAGAAGTTGTCTTCGATGGCGGCCTGGCCGGCATACAAGGTCAACGTGGCGTGGCGCCAACTGACCGTGCTCTCGGTCTCGGGGATGACAATGTCGTTGTCCGGCCCGCGTCCGATTTTGACCATTAATCCACCCGTGAAATCAGGAGCGCAGGAACAGCCGACCACCGCGCCGAGGCGGTCTGCGGAAATGTTCGTGATCTCGATTGGGTGATATGTATCAAATTCGCGGCGCGGAGACAATGCGCGGCGCGGGCGACGCCGGCGCACGAAACGAAGATACGTTCCCAGCGATTTATCGCTGGGAACGTATTAGGTTGATCGCGCGGCATGGACAGCGCGTACCGCCGCGATTATTCTCCGTCGGTCATAGTTTTACCGGAGGCGAAATGGAAGCCGTTGTCGTGCGCCGAGCCACGCTCGCCGATGTTCCCGCGATCACCGCGCTCTGGGCGGAAATGTCGCGCTTCCACGCGGTGCGCGACCCGTACTTCGCCGTGGTGGATGACGCCGAACGCCTCTTCGCCGCGTATGTGACGCGCAACATCGAAGCGCCGCTCGGCGTGGTCGGCGTGGCCGAGGTCGACGGCGGCGTCGTCGGCTTCAGCAGCGGCGTGGTCGCCAAGTATCCGCCGGTCTTCACCATCCCGGAGCACGGCGCGATCTCCGACTTCGCCGTCACGGCGACGCACCGCCGCCGCGGCATCGGCGCCCGGCTCTTCCGCTTCGCGCAGGAACAATTTCGCGCGCTCGGCATGAGTCGCGTCGAGTTGCACGTGGCGGTGAACAACGAAGTGTCGACCCGCTTCTGGACCAAGATGGGCCTGCGCCCCGTGATGGAAACGCGGTATCTCGACCTCTGATCGTCGTCGCCGACGACGCGCCGCCTATCGCCGCCGCTCAACCTCCGCCAGCGACTGTCGCAGCCACTCCCGATCGGCCGGTTCCGTCGCCAGCGCGAGGGCCTGCGTGAAGGTGGCTTTGGCCGCCGCGCGATCGCCGCGCCGCCACGCCAACTGGCCGTGCAGCTTCAGCAGCAGGAGCTTCGCCGGCGCGTCGCGGCCGAAACGCTTTTCCCATTTCGACAAGTACGCCTCCGCGTCAGCCGCGTTGAACCGCTCGGCGATGGCCGTCACCCGCAAGGCGAGTTGCACCGGATTCGCCCCCAGGTGCGCGGCCTGTTCGACGTCGTCGGCCGCAATGGCCGGTCGATCCAGCGCCAGGCGCAACGTCGCCGCCTGCAGCCAGGCCTCGGCGCGCAACGACGCCGTATTCTGCGCCTCACGGGCCACCGTTTCGTACCACGCCAGAGCCTCATCGCGATGGCCCAACCGCTCCGCGACGCCGGCTTGAGTCCACTGCCAGCTCGCGCGCAACTCCGCGGTCTCGGGATGCAGAGCGGCCAGCACGGCGGCGGCCCGTTCCGCCTCGCCAGTGCGCAGCAGCGCCTGGGCGAATTGAATCGCGATGCTCGTGCGCAGCGCCGGCGTCGCCTCAGCGAGCATGGACTCCCAAACCTTCGCCACTTCTGCATCACGACCGGCGGCCGCCAACGCCACCGCGTATTGCTCGCGGGCCACCCGCCGGCGTTCCGCATCCGTGAGTTGCGGCAGAAGTTTCGTGAGCAGCGCCAGTTTCTCATCGACCGGCAATCGCACCGCCAGCGCGATGGTCAGCGTTTGAAAAGCCCCGTCGTCGGGCGCCGCCAAGGTCTGCGCCGTTTGGTAGAACCGCCGCGCCGCCGGCAGTTGATCCGCGCGAATCGCCAGACCGGCGGCGGCGATCGCCGCGGCGAGGCGCTCGGCGTTCGTGGCTCGCGGATCGGCGACGATCGCGTTGTAATCGCTGATCGCGCCGCGGGTCGTCGCGGACCGGGAAGCGAGCATCATTCGTTCGCCGACCGGCCGCACCTCGCCGAACGGCCAGCCAAGAAAAGAAAGCAACGTGGCGGCAGCCAGGATGAAAGCGGCGAGCAACCCCCGCCGATCAAAGGCGCGCGCGACGGCTGAATTTTTTTCCGCGGCGTTCATCGACGCAAGATCACCTCTTGCCAAGCGTTGAAAGCGTAAAAGCCGGCGCACAGGCCGTAGAGCGTCGCCAGCGTCGCCGCCGTCAATCGCGGGTGCTCCGCCGGCAGCAAGCGGCGTGCGGCCTCGCCGAAAAACAGCAACACGCACGGCAGCAGAAACAGGTCGTAGCGAATCAGGTCGTACTGAAAACCGCCGCGCAGATAAAGCGCCAGCGTCGCCGCGAAGTAAAGCAGGAACAGCAGCGCCCACGGCCGTCGCCGGCGATCGCGCAGCGACCAACCCGCCGCCGCCAGCGCCGCCGCGAACGGAAAAACGCCGAAGGCGCGGCTGACGAAACGCAGGAACAGCCAGCCGTCCGGCGGTGTCGCGATCGGTGCGCTGGTCACGAAGAAGCCGCTGCCGAAGAGAAACGAACGCGGCGAGGCGTAGGCGCCGATGAAGATCAACGCCGCCGTCGCGCTCATGCCGAACAGCGCGGCCAGCGCCTCTCGCCGGCGACGCGTCAGGGCCATGAGCAGCAACAAACCGCCGGCGAAAAATATTCCTTCAAAGCGAATGAAGGCCGCCGCCGCCAACGCCGCGCCGCCGATCGCCAGGCGCCGGCGATCGCCCCCGGTCTCCGAAAAGGCCGGCGCCGCCGCCCAGAATCCGCCGAACAGAAAAGCCAGAAACGGGAAGAACGCCGTCGTGCCGGCGGCCAATCGCAAAGCGAACGGATGCACGACCAACGCCGCGCCGGCGCCCAGCGCGATCCACGGGCCAAACACGCGGCGCGCGAAGAGCAAAAAGAAGAGGAGGAAGATACCCGCGCTGAGTTGGTCCACCCAACGCAGTCGTTCCAGCGGAACGCCGGCGGCTTGCCCGGCGCGCAACAGGTAGAAATAAAGCGGCCCACGCGTCGCGGCCGGAGGCGGGCCGCCCGCGCGCCAGAGGGCGTACTCCTCCAGACGCCCCGCGGCGTCGCGATCCACGGCCGCCGGCGCGGCGCGCGCGAACCAGCCGGCCAGCGCCATGAACGACAGCGCCAACGCCGCGGCCGCCGACCAGAAGGCGGAGCGACGCCCCGGATGTTCGCCGATCGATGTTGCGGCGCCGGACAATTAGTTCAACCACCCGCGCGTATAGGCCGTGCGCATCGCGGCGAACATCGCGTCGGGACGCAGCACGACGTAGCGGTCGTCGAGCCCGTCGATCAACGTCTGGATCATGCTCGGCGAAACCACCCAGGCGTTCACCCCGATGAAGATGAACGTCGGCACATCGGGGTAGAGGTACTGCTTCTCGGTCGCCGCATCGGTCAGGATCGTGCTCATCTGCTCCGACCCGACCAGATACACATATTGACTGCGCAGCACCGGCGTGCCCGCGTCGGTGATGTACCAACCCTTGTCGGCGTTCGGCCAGTAGTCGATGTAGATGCCCAGCAGATCGAGCGCCGCGGCGTACTGGTCGGCGATCGCATCCGGAAACGTTAGATCGTCGTTGATCACCCAGATCGTGCGCGTGTCGGTCATTTCCATATATGGCCGCGTGAGCTGCAGGAACGTGTCGAGGTCGGGATATTGGTTCGGGTAGACGTATCCAATACCCGAAGCCGGCCCGATCACGAAATCGTTGGCGTCGAGCCGGTCGTAGAAATACGAAATGACGTCGGGCGCCAGATCGACCAGGCTCCACGACAATTCCCAACCAAGCGGAATCTGGCCGTAGGCCGGGTCGTCGAACCAGTCGGCCATCCAACGGTTGGCGTAGGAAAGCGAATCGCCGTCGGTGAACGCGAAGGCGACGTGGATTTTATTTTCCACCGTCGGCCACTCGGTGATGTGCTCCTGCGACAGCGTGGGCCGCGGCAGGCCGGAGTGGGCGCTGAGATTCGAAACGAAGTCGGTGCAAACCAGAAACTTACCGTTGCGCGAGAACAGGATGACGCCCAGCAGTTCGTCGATCGGCCAGCCGAGCACCGGGATGTTCTGCGGCGTCTCGGCCAGAATCTGGTCGAGCAGCGGACGTTCGAGGTATTGGTGCGGATCGAGCTGCACGGTGAACACGTTGTTTTCGACCAGGTAGTCGCGCAGTGGGTGCAACGTATCGTCGAGAAACGCCATGATCTCGTGGTTCGCCAGCGGCCACACGTTGGCGAAGGCCCAGGTGTACAGCGCGACGTTGTCGGCGAAGCGCCCGCGCAGGTCTTCGATCGCGGTCAGGCCGCGCGCGGTCAGTTCATCGATCAAGTCGGGATGAGCGATCACCGCGTGGTGAATGCCCGCCAGCGTGGTCGCCACGTTGATCGTTTGCGGCAGATCGGGGTCGTACACGATGAAGCCCGCGACCTCGCCGGCGAACGAATCGAACACGGCCCACGGATCGCTCGCCGTTTCGCTGGTCACACCCCACTTGTTCTGCATCTCGGCCAGCCACCGGCCCTCTTGCTCGTGGGCCGGATCGTAAGACGGCAGCGTGCCCGGGCTGAAGTACAGCCGCGGCTCGGTTTTCGCCAGCACGCCCTGCAGCGACAACAGCAACAGCTTCAGCGGCTCATCGAGCGCCTGCCCATCGAGCACGATCAGGTGCGACGGAAACGGCGACTTGGGGAAAACGGGCGGCGGATCATCCGGCCGCGGCGAATTCGCGTTCCACTGCGCCGTCGGATAATGAGGCGCGGTTTGGACCGTCATCGTCTTGGGCGCCGGTTTGCCCGACAAGCAGGCCGCGAGCAGACACACCGCGATCAACAGCAGCAGCAGGCGCTTCATGGCCGCACCCCCATTTCGAGCGCGACCAGGATGCCGGAAATAATCCGGTTGAGGGCGTCATTCGGATCAAGCCCGGCCAGCCCGCCGCCGAAGATGAACATGCCGCCGAACGTGGGATCGGGGAAGTAGAAATAGTCCGGCTCATAGGCGCCGTCGGCCGCGTGGCTCTGGCCGTCGAAGTCGTGCGCCGCGTCGACCAGCGTGTCGATGCCCGGGTCCCATTTCCCGTTGCCGTTGTTGTCGATGAAGCTTTCGGTCTGATCGACCACCAGGGGCATGAAGTTCGGATTGCCGACGTCCCAATCCCAGAGTGGCATCTGGTAGCGCAAACCGGGCGTGTTGACGAACATCGCCGCGAGGTCGACCCCCACCTGCGCATCGACCGGCGCGTAGTTCGGCAGCAGCAGGCGGATCAACCACGACACGTCGAGCGGATCGTCGCCGGTGAGCGAGTTCCGCAGGTCCGCGCGCCAGGCGTCGGGAAGGTTCACCAGGGCGAGCGTGAGCAGACTGAGCAGCGGCGATTCGATGCTTTGCCCATCCATCTCGACGTTGAACGACATGTTCCCATTGACCCAGCGGATGATGTCGTCGGTCTGATCGTCCGTCTCCAAGCGCAACGCGCCGAGCAGGTCATCGGCGTCGGCATCGCCGTCGTCGAGCGCATCGAGCGCCGCGATCATGTCGGCCTGCGCGCCCGCGAGCAACGCCGGCCCGTCGATGTACGGCGGCTGGTCCGCCTGGCGCACGCTCAGAAATTCCGGGAACTCATCCATCAGGTGAAAGAGCTCGGTCAGGTCGCCGCTTTCCAGGATGTGCAGCCAGGTGTCGATGTTCGGCGCGCCGGTGTCGATGTTGTTGGCCGCGATGATGCGCAGCAGGCCCCGCGCGAAATGGAAAACGCTGCTCAGCAGCGCGCGCTCGGCCAGATCGTGTTCGCCGAGGTCGTCGACCGTCTCGCGCGGGATGCGGAACGCGTGGCCGAACAGCATGATCTTGATCTGCGGCAGGCGATAGGCGAAGTCGCCGCTCGTATCCACCGCGTCGAGCTCGGCGATGGATGCGTCCATCAGCGGCAGCACGATTTCCAGCAGGTAGACGGTGATCAGATCGGTCGGCAGCGCGCTCGGATCGTCCACGCCCAACGCGTCGAGCATCATCTGCTCGAGATCGTCGCCGGTGATGATGCCGCTGAGAAACCCGTCGGCGATGCGCAACGGCAGCGTCAGCAGCATCAGCGCCTGCGCGTAACGGCAGCGGTCGAGGTCGCCCGGTACGACCGGCCCGTCGTTGCCCGGATCGCCGTCTTCGAGCTTGGCGAGCGCGTCGCGATAATAGACCAGCGCGGTCGAGAAGTTCGCGTCGGCCACGTCCGCCTCGGCGTGTCGCATATCGTCCCACGCCGTGCCGGCGGTGGTCGTATCGTCGTCGACCGTGTCGTCGTCGGGCGTCGTATCGTCGTCGGGCGTCGTGTCGTCGTCGGGCGTGACATCGTCATCGGCGGACGTGTCGTCGTCGGGCGCGTGGTCATCATCGGAGACCGCGTCGTCATCCGGCGGCGACGTATCATCATCATCGTCGCCGGTCTGGCCCCCGTGGTTTTCGCTCTGATGGGTGCACGCGGAAAGAAGACACAACGCAACCGCAAGCGAAACCGCTAATAATCGAAATGCAATTTTCATGTCGGACCCCCCGCGAAGATCAACGCAGACGAACGGCCGAATAGCCAGGCGGCGCCGCGTCTCGCGCGCGACTTCGCCCGTAATCTTTTGGCGCGAGCGAGCGGCGCCCTACAAACTCACTGCAGCCAGATCGGCGCCGCGATCAGATAGTCGCCGTCGGTCTGGTCGGCGCGGAGCACGAAATACGTCGGGCCGGAAACCGGCACGGTGATTGTGTCGGTGCAAGTCGTGGCGCCGGCGCAGTCGTGCTGTTCGATCAGCGTCTGGCCCGGGCCGTAGAGACTGAGGCTGACATAGCCGTCGCCCGGGTCGGGGTCGGTCGCTTCCAGATACAGCGTGATGGTCGGGAACTCGGCGACTGAAAGCATCGAGCCCATCCAGCACGTGTCGTGGGCCATCAGGCGGATGGTGGCGTTCTTGTCGCTCGTCGCGAACGTGCGCATGCTCTGCATCGCCTCGTGCATCGCGTCGCGGGACAAGTTGCTCATGTAGAGGCCGCTGCGGTGATCGTTCGCCGTGCCCCAATCGGGACTGTGATTGTCCTGGTTGTAAGTCGGCGACAGATGCCAACCCGCGTCGAGGGCGTCGAAGAACAGGCCCCAGGCCGGGTCGCTGTTGAATTCGAACAGGTTCATGTTCTGGTCGACGTCGGCGAAGTACTCCCAGTTGTTCCAAATCTGCGTCGGTTGATCGCCGGGGTGGTTGAACTGCCCGATCACCGTCGGGTGCGCGACGAACGTCCGGTAGAAATCGTGGAAGTCGAGTTGGAGGATCGGGAACAGGTCTTCGCTGAAGAAAACGTTGGCGTGCCCCGTCGACTGGAAGAACGGCAGCGTGAAGCCCGTGCCGTATTCGAAGCCGCAATCGGCGACGTACTGCCCCGCGACGTAGTTGGCGTCCGCGGCGAGCTTGCACAAGCCGTAGCGATTGTTCGGGAACGGAAGATAGAGCTGCTCGAGGTGGTCGGTGATGACCAGAATGTCGAGGTGGCCCACATCGCGGCCATAGGGGAACGCATCGGCCGGGGTCAGTTGACCGTCGGAGTACGACGTGTGCGCGTGCAGATCGCCGTAGTACGGCGTGAACTCGCCTTCGTCGCAGCCCTGGGGCGTGACCGTGTCGTCATCGACGACCGTGTCGTCATCGATCACGGTGTCGTCGTCGACCATCGTGTCATCATCGACGACCGTATCGTCGTCGACCGCGTCATCGTCGGGCGTCGTATCATCGTCGGGGGTCGTATCGTCATCCGGCGTCGTATCGTCGTCGATCACCGTGTCGTCGTCGATCACCGTGTCGTCACCGTCCGCGTTGTCGTCGTCGATGCTCGTATCGTCGTCGGCGCCGCTGTCGTCATCGCCGCTTTTGCCGCCGCCGCCGCAGCCGATGAGCGCGCCGATCGCCAGCAGCAGCACCAGCCAGACCGCCGTTTGCAGTTTGAACATGACCCGCTCCTTTTCTCGAATTTGGATTGGCGGAAGTCTAGCACACCCCGGACGGATTATTCCAGGTCGACCGGGCAGGATCACGACGCTTCGGTTGACTTTTCCATCCCAACAAGTGTACGAGATACGAGAACAAGCGAACGGATAGCTGTCAGCCAGGGAGCCGCGCCGCGCCTGTCGAGGCGGCGCGAGGATTTGGCGCCACCGGGGAGCGCGAAGCATGAGGTATCTGCTGCTGGGTCTGGCCGTGATCGCCGCCTGTTTCGTTTTCTCGGCGCCGGCGTGGGCCGACGAGGAAGGCGACAACCGCGGCGTGACGGTCGAAACCGGGACGCTGCGCATCGGCGGCACGATCAAGACCGGCTTCAACTACGAAATCGGCGGCCAGGGCTACGACGCCGCGCACAACCAGGCCGTCGATCTGCCTTCCGACTATCAATTCGTGGTCACCACGGCGCAACTCGATTTCTTCGGCGCGATCGTGGAAGACCACATCAGCTACCGAACCGAAATCGCCTACCGGCAATTGTCGCTCGGCAGTCACCCCGAGATCGCGGCGATCGTACTCAACGAACTCGACCTCGGTTTCGATTACATTCCGTTCTGCGGCATTCACTTCGGTTTGCTGAAGCCGAACTTCTCCTACTTCGTCAATGCGCCGGAGCGCGACTTCATCCTGATCGATCTGCCGCTGATGAATCAGTGGATCGTCAATCGCGATCGTCAGGTCGGCGGGGACCTGCGCGTCAACACGCCGTACCTCGACGTGAACCTCGGTCTGTTCAACGGCCGCCTGTACACGCCCGCGGGCAATCCGCGCGGCGAGTTTCTGCCCGCCGGGGCCGCGAACCCGGTCGGCAATCCGGGTTGGAGCGATCAGAACAACGGCAAGGACATCTACGTCAACCTGGTCGGCAAACCGCCGGTCGACGGCCTGCGCATCCGCGCCGGTCTTTGGTACGGCACGCCGCTCGATTTTTTCAAGGTCTCCGGGAATCGGCAGACCAACGAACATGACGCGCGCGTGTACATCGCCGACGCCGGGGTCAGTTTTCTCTCGCCGTTCGGCCTGACGATCATCGGCGAATATATGCAAGCCTTTTACGTGTGGGATGCGAAACTGCCCACCGGCCAGCCGCGCGGCGAAAGGTATACGGAGCGGGTCGAGTCGATGTCGTATTACGCGATGGCCGGCTACAACTTCGATCCGATCTTCAACGTGCCGATCGAATTGCTGGCGCGCTACGACTATTACAACCCCGACATGCAAAACAACAACAACCATCACCCGGGCAGCGCCGACGATAACCTGACCGACCTGACCGGCGGCCTGAACTACTACATCTTGAAGCAGAACGCCAAATTGGCCCTGAACTACATTCACCACTATCAGGCCTGGCGGCACGTGCTCAACCTGGCCGGAACCGGCCGGCAGACCGGCATCCGCAACGACGAGTTGCTGTTCGAAACGCAACTCGCGTTCTGATTCGCGAAATTCTTTTTGACAGGATCGACAGGATCGACAGGATTCTCACGTCGGAGGGCAGTCGTTCCGTGTGCCATAGTCTTGGCCGCGAGGCCAAGGCTGTGCCTGGATGAAAGGGAGTACACAGCTTTGAGCCTGACGGCTCAAAACTATGGCGCATAAAATCGACCCCCCTCCATCTCCCCCCGTATTGCGGGTGGAGGGCCGCTGCACGCGCCAGCATCTATAATTCCCCCTCCGCAAGTCGGAGGGGGTTGGGGGAGGTCCAAGCCGAATCGCGCCCCTACTCCTTCAAGACATTGATCAGATCGGCGACTTCGGTGCCGCCGGTGAGTTCGAGGAAGATCGATTCGAGCCGGTCGCCCTGCTCTTTGCTCATCTGCCGCAACTCGCCCATCGTCCCTTCGGCGATAATCCGCCCCTGATGGATGATGGCGATGCGGTCGCACACCTCTTCCGCCACTTCGAGCGTGTGCGTCGACATGAAAACCGTGTGGCCGTTTTCGGCGTAGCCGCGGAACAGCCGCTTGACCATCCGCGCGCCTTTCGGGTCGAGGCCGACCATCGGCTCGTCGACGATCAGCACCTTCGGCTTGTGCAGAAACGCGGCCGACATGATCAGCCGCTGCTTCATGCCGTGCGAGTAATTCTCGATGAGCTGGTCCGCCCAATCTTTCAGTTCGAAGACTTCGAGCAGCTCGGCGCCCAGGCGTTCGATCTCGTCCGGCGGCGTCCCATACAGCCCGCCGATGAAGCGCAGGAATTCGTGCGCGGTGAGTTTCTCGTAGAGGTACGGCCGGTCGGGGATATAGCCGATGATCGCCTTGGCGTTGACCGGGTCGCCCAGCAGGTCGAAGCCGCCGATGCGGATCTCGCCCGCGGTCGGCAGCAACATGCCGACCAGCATCTTGATCGTCGTGGTCTTGCCCGCGCCGTTCGGCCCGAGGAAGCCGAAGATTTCGCCGGGGCGCACCTGCAAGTCGATCTGGTTCACCGCGACCAACTCGCCGTAGCGCTTGGTCAGTCCGTGCGTGGCGATCATTTGTACTCCAGAACTTGCACCGAGAGTTTACCCATCAGCCGCACGAGGTCCACCTGGCGGTCGAGGCCGCCGGACACGATGCGCAAGTGCGTGGCGTCGGCGGGAAACTGGCCGAAGGTCGGATCGACGCTGACCCACTGCCCGATGTAGACGCCGTTCCAGGCGTGGTAATAGAACGCGCCGTTCGCGTAGACGATGCCGACGCGAATTTCCGCCGGCAGCCCGGCCGCGCGCGCCAACGCCGCGAACAGCGACGCGTGTTCGTTGCAGTCGCCGCGCCGGATCAGCAGCACGTCCTTCGCGCTGGTCATCGAGATCAGCGGCTTCTTCTCGATGTTCTCGTTGACCCAGCGAAACACCGCCCACGCGGCCGACAGCGAATCGGCGCCGGGCGGCACGATCTCATGCGCTTTCCGTTGAATGAGCGGATCGTCCACCTCGAGCAGCGGCGACGGCTTGAGCAGATTTTTCAGCGACGCATCTAGTCCGGTGTACGGCAAACGGAACCCACCGCGCGACGGCGGCGGCGGCACGGTCACGGTGAGCACGTTGTCGACGAAGGTCTGGCGTTCGTCGGCGATTTGCAGGTCGTGCAGATCGACGCCGACCAGCCGCACCTTGAGATACTTCAGATCGCGCGGCTTCTCGATCGGCCGGTCGACTTTCACGCGCGCCAGCTCGGGCAGATCGACCGGCAGGCTGCGCCAACCCTCGGTGAGCGCGGTCTGGTACGGCTCGCGCGCCATGACGATGCCCGCCAGCTTCTGCTCGATCGTGCGGCCTTGTTCGTCGACCAACTCGTCGGCGACGGCGCCGGCCAGTTCGGTTTGTACGCGGTAGGCCACGATCTTCTTGCCGTCGGCGGTGGTGTGGTCGATGCGCTGGGTCACGCGCACGTGCGCATGGTCATAGCGGAACGTCGCGGGGTCGAAGAACGGCAGCTCGGCCGTCGCGCCCACGTGCAGCCCGCCGTGCGAGGCCAGCAGCTCGACCAGCGTATCGGGCATCAGCGGCGGCTCGGGCATCTGCATCGTCTGGCGCCGCGTGTCGCCGGAGGTCTGAATTTCCAACTCCATCGTGTGGCCGCGCATCGTGCCGGTGACGCGGAACTTGAGCGTATCCGACCGCAGCGAAAAGTCGATGTACTTCAGCCGGTGGTCGAAGCCGGTCAGCGCCTTACTTTCGGTGCGCACCGTTTGCTGCGCGCCCTGGATCGCCATTTTCATGAACGTCGACGAACGGGTGATGAAGCCGGTCGAGGTTTCCTCGTGCTCGACCGCGGCGTAGCCGATCTTGTCGCGGCGGCCGCCGGACTCTTCGATGTACAACCCGTACCAATCCNNTGGTGCCTTCCACGCCGATGCCGCGTTCCTTCAGGCGTTTGACCCGCCCGGCGATCACTGGCGAAGTGTTGATGATCGCCTGATAGACATACCAGCAGCCGGCCGCGGCGGCGAGGTCGAGCGCCTCGGGCGAGCCCGCGCGCCGCACCTCGCGCCACGAGAACACGGCCATCAGGCCCAACCAGATGACGACCACGATCCAGCGCACCGGTTTGGACATGCGTCCTCCGACTTCACCAAAGCGTAACCGCGTCAGGCGGCCGGCGCAATGGTCGGCGACCCCGCTTGGTCGTGGTTACCATTGTCCTATAATGCGTCACGGGAGACGTTCCATGTCCGAATCACTTCGAACCCGCTTGCTTGGGACAAAGCCGCGACCATTCATTTCAAGAAGCCGGGGCGCGGAACGCTGCACGCCTGCTGCAAAATCGATGAGGCCGAAATCGCCGCGATCAAGCAGGCGCTCGAGACGCAGAAATCCGTCGACCGCAACTACACCCTCGAACTCGTCGACGACAACGGCGTGGTGCACGTGACGGTGGAGAAGGTGATTTACGTGCGCAAGCACAAGGAACCGGAGCAGGTTGATGCATCTGCGCGTTCACGCCAAGACGGTTGAGCTGTCGGCCGCCGAGGCCGCGCTGCTCGCCGAGTGCGACGCGGGCGCGGGGCTGACGAAATTCCCGATGCGGCCGCCGAGCATGTTGCGGATCGTGGTGATGACGCCGAACCTCGTGCTCGGCTGCGTGGCGCTGTTCCTCGCGGCGTATCTGGTGGTCGTCGACAAACCGTGGCTGGGCGGCGTGCTCGCTACGGTGGGCGTGGGTATTGAAATCATCTTCGGCCTACCCGGATTCGTCGCGCTCTATCGCCGGCGACGGCTGGATCACTACTACGTTTGTTTTCATCCGCAGGGACTAATCGAACGCCGCGGCGCGGACGTGACGATGATCCCCATCGGCCGCCTGGTGCGCGCGGTCGATGCGCGTGGCAAATCGAGTGTACTGTACCGCGACGCGACTGAAGTGGAACGCGCGCTCGTATTGCAAACCTGGTACGCGACGAAAAACAACCAGCCCAACGATCTGGTCGAGCCGATTAACGAGTTCTATCGATTGCATGAACATCGCGCGAAGTAGGGGCGCCCCTTGTGGTTGCCCTCCGTGGGCGGACGGAGCGTAGGCGCCCTCGCCTGCGCCGAGGGTAGGGGCGTATGGCACCCTACAAAACACAGCCGGGGCCTGCCCTAAGCCCTTCGGCTTCGCTCAGGGTAAACTCCGTCGAAGGGGCGGCTGTGCCACATTTCCGAAACCCAAGACCCCAGACCCTAGCCCCTAGCCCCTCTTGTAGAACTCCGCGATGGCCTGCGCCACCTCGCGTTGCTCGAGCGCGGTGAGTTCGGGGAAAATCGGAATCGACAGCACCTCGCGGCAGGCGCGTTCGGTTTCGGGGAAGTCGCCTTCTTGATGTCCAAGCGACGCGAAGCACGGCTGCAGATGCAGGCCCAGCGGATAATAAATCGCGCAGCCGATGCCGCGCGCCTGCAAATGCTTCAGCAGGCCGTCGCGGTCGGCGCAGCGCAGCGTGTACTGATTGTAAATGTGGCGGCCTTTGCCGGGCGTCGGCAGCTTCACCTGGTCCGGCGGTACGCCCGCTTCTTCGAACGCCGCGGGATACTTCTCGGCGTTGGCGCGGCGTCCGGCGTGCCAGCTTTCGAGATGCTTTAATTTGACCGACAACACCGCCGCCTGCAGCGCGTCGAGGCGAAAGTTGCCGCCGACGACGTGATGCAAGTACGCCGGTTTCATACCGTGGTTGCGCAGGATGCGCAGGCGCTCAGCCGCAGCCGCGTCGCGCACCGTGAGCAGGCCGCCGTCGCCGAACGCGCCGAGGTTCTTGCTCGGGAAAAAGCTGAACGCGCCGTAATGACCGACGCTCCCCGCGCGCCGGCCGCGCGAATTTTCGCAGCCGATGGCCTGCGCCGCGTCTTCGATCAGCGCGATGCCCCGCTTCTCGCATTGGGCGAGCAGGCGATCGCTCGGCGACCAACGCCCGAACAGATGGACGACGATCACCGCCTTGGTGCGCTCGGTCAGCGCGGCGAGCGCGCCGTTTTCGTTCAGGTTGAAGCTGTCGGGATCGATGTCGACGAAAACCGGCCGCGCGCCGAGACGCACGATCGCGCCCACCGTGGCGAAGAACGAGAACGGCGTGGTGACTACTTCGTCGCCCGGGCCGACGCCGCGGTCCATCAACGCCATGAGCAACGCGTCGCTGCCGCTGCTCACGCCCACCGCCGCGCCCGCGCCGCAGTACGCCGCGAGCTCCTGCTCGAGCCGTTCGACGGGTTCGCCGAGAATGTATTTGCCGGAGCGGCACACCGCCAGCACCGCCGCTTCCACCTCTTCGCGGATTGACGCGTATTGTCGGGTCAGATCGAGCAAGGGGACGGACATGATAACCTCCATCATTCGGTAGGGGCGCACCGCTGTGCGCCCTCGTCGGGCAGGGCGCACAGCGGTGCGCCCCTACCGCGCGGCAACATTACCAAAGACGTCGCGCGCATTCCATCCGTCATTTCGCCGGGTGTTTGAACGATGTGCCATAGACTTGGCCTCGGGCCAAGGCTGTGCCTGGTCGCGCAATCTATGCGGCACAGCTTTGAGCCTTGCGGCTCAAAACTATGGCACACCATTGTTCTTCATTTCGGTTCGCTTCTCATGTACCCTACTTCCATGCGTCGCGCCGTATCCTTCATCCTGATGATCATGCTTCTCGCCGCCTGTGCGCCGGCGAACATTCCGCCGGGGGCGACAGGTTCGGTGGGCCGGCCGAGTAACGGCGTCCTGGTCGACGGCGTGCAGTTGCAGCCGAGCGACGAGTTGATCGTGCTCGATCCCGATCACGCCTGGGGCGACAAGACGCTCGTCGACCTGCTGCACATGGCGGCGCTGGAGATGCGCAAAACGTATCCGGACACCGTGCCGCTGGTGGTCGGCGATCTGTCGGCGCGGGACGGCGGGCCGCTGCCGCCGCATCAAAGCCACCAGAGCGGCCGCGACGCCGACGTCGCCATGTACCCGCTCGACAACGAACTCCACCGCCCCTTCCTGCGCGCGGACGAAGACAATCTCGACGTCGAGAAGACGTGGTACCTCATCGAGACGCTGCTCCACACCGGGCTGGTGAAGTACATCCTGCTCGACTGGAACGTGCAGAAGATTATCTACGACGAAGTCCAGATCACCGTGCCGCAGCAAACGCTGGACGAGGTGTTTCAATACCCGCGGCCCCGCGGCACACGCAAGGGCATCATCCGGCACGCGGCGGGCCACGCGAATCATATGCATGTTCGCATTCACTGCCCGGACGAAGATATTGGCTGCGTGGAAGAGTGAAGAGTGAAAAGTGAAGAGTNNCCGCCGGTCACCGTTTCGGCGCAGCGGTTGAACGAATCGACCGACGATCCGCCCGCGTTCGTCGAGGTGATCGAGATGAGCCGCTTCGCCGGGCGCGTGGTCACCACCGAGGAAGTGCTGCGCGAGGCGGTGGGCGTGAACGTGCGGCAGTTCGGCGGCATCGGTTCGCCGGCGGAAATCTCCGTGCGCGGCTCGGGCCCGAACCAGGTCGTGGTGCTGGTCGACGGCGTGCGGCTCAACCCGGCGGCGGGCGGCGCGGTCGATCTGAGCACCATCCCGGTGACGCAGATCGAACGCATCGAGGTCATCCGCGGCGGCGACTCGGCCATCTTCGGCGAAGGCGCGCTGGGCGGCGTGGTCAACATCATCACGCGCAAACCCGACGGCCGGCCGCACACGTCGCTGGCGGCGATGTACGGCTCGTTCAACACCGCGCGCTTCACGGCGAGCCAATCGGGCGGCGGGCCGACCTGGCGCTACCTCGCCGCCGGTTCGTTCTTGCACACCGACGGCACGTTCACTTTTCGCAACGACAACGGCACCAGCCTCGACACGCGCGATGATTTTCCCGACACGCGCTGGAACAACCAACTCGATTCGCGTTCGCTGCTGGTGCGCGTCGGCTTCACGCCGAACTCGTGGCTCGACATCACCGCGCACAACGATTTCTACTCGGCGCAAGGCGGCGTGCCCGGCCTGGTGACCTTCCCGTCGCTCTACGCCAACCAGAGCCTGCTGCGCGACACCGCCTCGCTCAATTTCGCGCTGTCGGGCCTCGGTCTCGCCGGCCTCAGTCTGCACACCGCGCTGCGCAATCGTTACGACCGCTCGATCTTCCGCGACCCGCACGGCGAACAGACCGGCGTGCCGATCAACGACGATCGGCGCGAGAACGAACCCGAGATCGAGCAGGGCGTGCAATACGTCTGGGGCCGGCATCAGATCTGGACGCTCACCGGCGGCTTCCGCCAGACCACGCTGCGCGATCCGGCCTTCGACAACCCGCACCGCGAGAGCTGGGCGGCGGCGTTGCGCGACCAGGTGCTGTTGTGGTCGGACCGCCTGACGCTGCTCGGCGCCATCCGCTATGACCACGCCTCCGACCTGGGCGGCCAATGGAGCCCCAAGGCGGGGTTCTCGCTCAAGCCGCTGCCGTGGCTGGCGGTCAAGGCGAACATCGGCCAGTCGTTTCGCGCGCCGGATTTCAGCGAGCTGTACCTCAACCAGGGCTACCTCGAAGGCAACCCCGACCTGCGCCCCGAACGCGCGCTGCATTTCGACGCCGGTCCGCAAATCACCCTGCCGTGGCTGTACCTGGAGAGCGCGTACTTTCGCAGCGAGGTGCGCGACCTGATCGAGTATGAATTGATCGCCGGCTTCCGGTACAAGCCGTTCAACGTGGGCCGCGCGCGGCTCGAAGGCGGCGAGTGGTCGGCGTCGATCACGCCCGTTGAGTTCCTCACGCTGAGCGGCGCATACACGCTGACCTACGCGATCGACGAAACGCAGCACGCCAACCGGCAAGACCGCCAAATCCCCGGCCGGCCGCGCCACGTCGCCTTCGGTCGCTTGGAAGGTGCGGCGGATATCTTCCGCCCGTTCGTCGAGTACTATTATGTCAGCGGCAACTTCATCACCGCCGCGAACACGAAGCTGTTGCCCGACCGCCGTCTCTGGAACGCCGGGCTGGTCATCGCGCCAAGCGCCGACTACCGCCTCTCGTGGGAAATGAAAAACGTGCTCGACGAACAGGCCGTCGACGTGCGCGGCTTTCCCCTGCCCGGCCGCGCGGTGTACCTGAATTTCGAAGCCGCGTGGTAGCGCGATTGTTCCAGGGCGAGATATTTTTTTGACAGGATTACGGGATTGAGAGGATCGACAGGATTGACCGGATGTTCTGTCCTGTAAATTGTGATCCTGCTCAGAAAAGACTGTTTGAACCTTGTTTCGACCCCCCTCCGACTCCCCCCAACGC
>PMZC01000376.1 GCA_003170555.1 Deltaproteobacteria bacterium | reverse complement strand
GTGCTGCAAAGTCTGGGCTACTGCCAGTAAATTCTCCAATCTTGGACTCTTGACGAATCAGCGTCGGGCTCCCATCGTACAACGAGCCAACGCGCGAGGGATGGCGCATGCAAAACCAACCGGCCGGGATGCGGCCGCACATTCTATTGCTGGGACGGCGTAACGTGGGCAAATCGTCGTTGCTCAACGCGCTNNCCGGCACGACCACCGACCCGGTGCGTAAAGGGTTTGAGTTGCTGCCGTTCGGGCCGGTGGTGTTCATCGACACCGGCGGCGTCGACGACACCGGCGACATCGGTAAGTTGCGCGTCCAGCGAACCAGGGCCGAGCTCAAAACGGCCGACTTCGTGCTGCTCGTTGTCGAGGCCGGCCAATGGACAGCGCGCGAGGAAGAACTGCACCGCGAGCTGGCGGGCGGCGGGGCGGATTTCTTCGCGGTGGTCGTCAACAAGACCGACCTGCAAGCAGCCTGGCGCGCGCCGGTGGACGCGTGGTATGTCAGCGCCCAGACCGGCGCCGGGGTCAAGGAATTTCGCGCCGCGTTGGCCGAGCGGCTGCGACAGGTCGTGCAGCAGAACTTTTCGGTGCTCGGCGATCTGGTGCGCGGCGGCGATCTGGTGGCGCTGGTCGTGCCGATCGATCTCGAAGCGCCGNNCCGCAAGTGCAAGCCATCCGCGATCTGCTCGACAACGATTGCGCGGTGCTGGTGGTCAAGGAACGCGAACTGTTCGCGACGCTGCAAACGCTCGGCCGCAAGCCGGCGCTGATCGTCTGCGACAGCCAGGTGGTGCTGAAGGTCGCCGCCGATGCGCCGCGCGAGGTGAAGCTGACGACCTTCTCGATTCTGTTCGCGCGCCACAAGGGCGACTTGGCGACGTTCGTGCGCGGGGCGAAGGCGATTGACGAGTTGCGCGACGGCGACCGCGTGTTGATCGCCGAAACATGTTCGCATCACCCGGTGGGCGACGACATCGGCCGGGTGAAGATCCCACGGTGGATCCGCCAGTACACCGGCCGCGACCTGAAATTCGAGCACGCACAGGGGCGGCGGTTCCCGGATAACCTGGGCGACTACCGCCTCGTCGTGCATTGCGGCGGGTGCATGGTGACGCCGAAGGTCATGCGCGCCCGCATGGGCGAAGCGGCCGCGCGCGCCGTGCCGATCACGAATTACGGCGTGGCCATCGCGTACGTGCAGGGCGTGCTGCCGCGCGTGCTCGAACCGTTCGGCGGGATCGAGGCGATGGTGCAGTGAACGAGATTTTTTTGACAGGATCACAGGATCGACAGGATTTACAGGATTGTGTTCATCCTGTTGATCCCCCTAATCCTGTAATCCTGTTTAAAAAGATGTCACGCCGCAGCAAGGAGGCCGACCTAACGTGCCGCGCGTAGAACACGATCTGCTGGGTGAAATCGAAGTCGCCGATAGCGCACTCTGGGGCGCGCACACGCAACGCGCGTTGGCGAATTTTCCGCCCAGCGGCCGGCAAACGCCGCGCGGTTTGATTCGCGCCTTCGCCGTCGTGAAGCGCGCGGCGGTGATGACCAACCACGAACTCGGCAAGATCGAAAATCCGGCCTACGACGCGCTGATCAAAGCGTTGACGCGCCTCGAGGCGGGCGAGTTGGACGACCAGATCGTCGTCGATCCGCTCGCCGGCGGCGCGGGCACTTCGCTGAACATGAACGTCAACGAAGTCGCGGCGAACGTCGCGAACGAAACGCTTGGCCGGCCGCGCGGCCAGTACGAGCCGGTGCATCCGCTCGACACGGTGAACCTGCATCAGTCGACGAACGACGCGTACCCGACGGCCGTGCGCGTCGCCGCGTTGTGGGGTTTGCAGGATCTCGAGGCGGCCATCGTCGCGCTGCAAACCGCGTTGCAGGACAAGGAAAAGGAATTCGCCGACGTAGTGATCGTCGGCCGCACGCAACTGCAAGACGCCGTGCCGCTCACGGCGGGCCAGGCGTTCAGCGTCTGGGCCGAAGCGCTGGCCCGCGACCGCTGGCGCGTTTTCAAGTGCGTCGAACGGCTGAAGGTGGTGAACCTCGGCGGCACGGCGATCGGCACGGGCATCGGCGCGCCGCGGGCGTACATCTTCCGCGTGATCGAAAACCTGCGCGCGCTGACCGACCTGCCGCTGTCGCGCGCCGAGAATCCGGTCGAGGCCACCTCGAACCAGGACGCGGTGGTGGAAGCCGGCGGCATCCTGACCGCGCTGGCGTCGAACCTGCTCAAGCTGGCGAACGATCTGCGCGTGTGGTCGATGGCACCGGTCGGCGAGCTCCTGTTGCCGCCGCGGCAGGCGGGCTCGTCGATCATGCCGGGCAAAGTGAACCCGGTCATTCCGGAATACGCGGCGCAGATCGCCATCGAGGTCATCGCCGGCCACCAGGCGCTGACCATGGCGATCGCCGGCGGCAATTTGCAATTGTCGCAGTTTTTTCCGCTGGCGGCCTGGCATCTGCTGGACGGGCTGGCGTTGCTGAAGAACGCGGTGCAGGCGCTCGCGGAGCGTTGCGTGCGCGGGATCACGATCGACGCCGAACGCGCGCGCGCGCATCTCGACCGTTCGCTTTCGGTCGCAGCGGCGCTCGTGCCGGTGATCGGCTACGAAAAAGCGCAGGCGGCGGTGCAGCGCGCGCAGCGCGAGAAGATCACCCTGCGCGAGGCGCTGCT
>PMZC01000296.1 GCA_003170555.1 Deltaproteobacteria bacterium | reverse complement strand
GCATTACGACGGTTCTTCGTGGTTGTTAATGACGAACGGGATAAACGCGGCGTTAAGCGGTGTTTGGGGAAGTTCGGCGTCGGATGTGTTCGCCGTGGGATGGAACGGCATGATATTACATTACGGTGATTAGGCGCGCGTTTCGCGGCGCGGCGGTTTCGGGAACAGTGTCTAGATATTTACGAGAGAATCTCGATGGATTTCTATAAATTGTCCCCGAAATGCCCAATCATAAACTGCGCTAGCGGTCGGCGAGCGTCGCCAATAGCGCCTCGTGCAGATGACCGTTGGTCGCCGCGATATCGGGCCGGTTGAGATCGACGGCGTTGCCCGCAGGGTCGGTGACCAGACCGCCGGCTTCGCGGCAGATCAACATACCCGCGGCGACATCCCACGGCTTNNGTCCAGCATAGATCGAGCGCGGCCGAACCGACCCGCCGCACGCCTTGCGCCTGCATGGTGACGCGATCGAACTCGGCGAGATTGTTGCGCGCCAAAGTTTTTCGCGCGTACGGGAACCCGGTGGCGAAAAGCGCGCGGCCCATCTCGTGCGTCTGGCTGACGCGAATCGGCCGGCCGTTGAGCAAGGCGCCGCCGCCGCGCGTCGCGTGGAACGTCTGCTGCAAAAACGGGCAATGGACCACGCCGACCGCAACGCCGCCCTGTTCGACCAACGCGATGCTCACCGCGAAGATCCAGAATCCGTGCGCGTAGTTGTTGGTCGCGTCGAGCGGATCGACCACCCACTGCCGCGCCGCGCCGGCGTTGATCGACGTGCCTTCCTCGGCGACCAGCCCGTCGTTCGGCCGCAAGGCGCGCAAGCGTTCGGCGATCAGCGCCTCGGACGCGCGATCGGCCGCGGTCACCGCGTCGTTTTCCGCTTTGAGCTCCATCTCGACGCGCCCGAAGCAGTCGACCAGCAAGCGGCCGGATTCGTGCGCGAGCGACAACGCGAAATCGAGGTCGTCGGAAAGCAATTCGTCTCCTTGCGGGGCGATAGTAGGGCAACGATGCAGACCCCGCAACGCCGCTTGTCCCGGTTTCTTGAAGGGGTTATGTTGCGAATTCGTTTGCCGCGGGCGGAGTGAAATGAAACGTTGGCGATTGGCGGGGTGGGTCGGCGCAAGGTCGGCCGGTTTGGCGCTCGCCCTGAGCGTAGCGGCCGGATTCGGCGCCGGCGTGCGCGAAATCGCGGCGCAGGGCTACGCGTCGCACGGGTACTGGCGGCTCGCGCTCCTGGCGCTGCGCGGCGCGACACAGACCGGCCTCGCGGTCGGCTTTCTTTTCGCGTGCCTCGTATTCATCGCGGCGTCGGCGACGGCGGCGATCATCAAACGCCGCGGGGCAGGGTGGGCGGCCGCGGTTAGCGTCGCGCCGGTCGCCTCGGCCGTCGTATTGATTTTGCGCGCAGGCCTCATCTCGCGATTCCCGACGCTGTTCCCCGCGGCCTACGCTTCCGCGCCGGGTATCGCGCCCGACACCGTCTTCTGGGTCTTTCTGCCGCCGCTGGTGTACCACATTTTGCTCGCCGCGCCCGGTGGGCATTGGGCGGACATCGCGTTGATCGCCGGCCTCGTCGTTTGCGCGTCGATGATTATCGGCGTGTTGGTCGGGCTTGTATTGCGGCGAGTCTATCCGGACGCGGTCGACGCAAAGAGCCGCCGAATCTTCGCGTGGTTCGCGCCGCCACTGGTCGCCCTGGGCGTCGCCGCGTTGTTGCTCGGCACGCCGGCGACGGCCGCGCGCGACCGCACTCACCCGGATGTGATTTTGATCAGCATCGACACCGTGCGCGCCGATGCGCTCGGCTGTTACGGCGCCGCACCGTCGCCGTCGCCCACGCTGGACGGCTTCGCGCGACACGCCGACCGCTACGTTCGCGCGTACGCCCCGTCGTCGTGGACGATTCCGAGCCACGCCGGTTTGCTGACCGGGCTGTCTAATCATCGACACGGCGCGCAGACGATGGACACGCGCCTCCCCGATTCGCTGTTCACGCTGAGCGAGCGCATGGCGGAAGCCGGGTACGACACCGGCGCGTTCGTCAACAGCTTCATGCTCAGCCCGCGCTACGGCTTCGGTCAGGGCTTCGGCGAATACGTGATGGACCCCGATTCGCCGGGCGAACGCGTGGTCGATCAGGCGTTGACCTGGTTGAAACCGCGCGGCCGACGGCCGGTCTTTCTGTTCGTGCATTTGTTTGATCCGCATTGGCCTTACGGACCGGCCGACGCGGCGCTGCCCGGCGGCGCGGCCAAAGATTTTCACGAGTTCGCCGCCGCGGTGTTGAACGCCGACGAAAACGTGCGGCGCGTCTGGGTCGCGCGCTATCGCGAAGCGGTGCGTCACGCCGACCACGCGGTGGGCCGGCTGTTCGCCGCGTTGCAGGCGAGCGGCCGCTGGAACGACGCGTGGGTGATCGTGGTCAGCGATCACGGCGAGGAGTGGTGGGACCACGGCTTCCTCGGCCACGCCGTCACGCTGTTTGACGAGGTGCTGCACGTGCCGCTGCTGCTGAAACGGCCGGGGCAGACGGCGGCGCGCGCGATCGATCGCCCGGTCAGTCTGCTCGACGTGCCGGCGACGTTGGTGGAGGAACTGCAACTGCCGGGCGCGCGCGATCTCGACGGACGCGATCTGCTGCGCGCGGATGCAGAGCCGCGTTCGTTGTTCGCGTCCAGCGCCATCTGGGGCGAGCCGCGTTTCGCCTTGATTCGGGGCTGCGGCAAAGGTATAACCTCGTACCATTGGCGCTTCGGTCGGTTCCACGGGGAGCGGCCGGATTCGTATTATGATCTTTGCGCCGACCCCGCCGAAGCGCACAACGGGGCGGAAGTCGAGTCGGGACTGACGCTGCTGTCGCAATTGTGGATGCAAACCGGGGCGATGAGGCCGCGCGGGGGCGTTGCGGCCTCGACGCCATCGCCGCTCGTGCGGGAGAGGTTGCGAGACCTGGGATACCTGCAATGACTCGGTCACCCCATTCCAAGGCGTCTTGGCGGACGAACCTGTTTCCTTCGCCGATGGCTACGTTTTTCGCGGTCGGGCTGTGCGCGAACCTGATCTACGGTTTGATCGACGGCCTGATCAATCTCTTTGGTTCGTCGGTTTTTCCGCTGCACATGTATCGTCTCGGCTTGGAGACGATGGCCCGCGACCTCAGCGAAGGTTTGCGCTGGGGCGTCATCTTCGGGCTGTTCTTTCTCTGTTACGGCGCGGCAGCCAGCCGGCTGACCCACAATGTTCGCCGGGCCGTCGTGGCGCTGCTTTTTGGCGTGGGTTATTGGCTGCTCGGCGCGGTAGTGGCGGTGGTCAAACTGATGCGCAGCTTCGGGCAAAACCTGCCGCTGCCTTATCAGGAACACGTCACCCCGCGCGTCTTCTTTATGCACTTTATCGGCCCCCTCCTCACGTATTCCATCTCGATGCGCCCCACTCACGCGCTGATGCTGTTGATCATGTCGTTCGTCGCGCCCGCGGCGCTGGGTTTGTTGACGCTGCGTTTGCTGGGCCGGCGCGTCGGACCGACGCCGCTGGGTTTCATTCCGTCGCTGGCGTTGACGAAGAAGGCCGCGGCGTCCGTTGGGATCGTGTTGGCGGCGGTGGTGATCGTCGTCCTTTCGCCGGTGTTCCTCGGCCGCCCGCTGAACAAGCCGAACGTGCTGCTGGTGAGCATCGACACGTTGCGCGCCGACGGCCTGAGCTGTTACGGCAATCCGCGGCCGACCAGTCCGAATATCGATCGACTCGCCGCCGACGGCACGCGCTACGTCGACATTTTCGCCAGCGTGCCGTGGACGCTGCCCAGCCACGTGACGATGCTGACCGGCCTCGAGCCGGATGTGCACGGCGTGAACGACCTCGACCGCACGATCCCGCGCGCCGCGCCGCTGCTCGCCGAGATCTTTCAAAACGCCGGCTACCACACCTTCGCCGCGACCAGCAGTTTTCTGGTCAGCCCGACGTTCGGGTTCGGGCGCGGTTTTGAAGACTACCTGTTGTATCCCGAAGGCCGGGCGGACCAGGTGCGGGACATGACGTTCCAACTCCTCGCCAAAACCAAGCGGCCATGGTTCATCTTCGTGCATTTCTTCGATCCGCATCTGCCGTATTCGCCGACCAGGGACTCGAAGCGCGAACTGGGCATCCGCGGGCCGGATGTCGAATACGTAACCGCACGCATGACGCACCTGCTCTACCGTTTCGTCGATCTGCTTTTGGGTTATAACCCGAGACAACGGGCGGCGGTGCGCGCGTTGTACGACGGCGACGTGCGCGACGTCGACCGCGCGCTGGGGCAGATTCTGAACAAGATCGACCTGTCGAACACGCTGGTGTTCGTCACCGCCGACCACGGCGAGGAATTCGGCGAGCACGGCTGGTCGGGACACAGCGTCGCGCTGTACGACGAATCGCTGCGCGTGCCATTGATCGAACACGGACCGGGCGTGGCGCGCGGCGTGGTGATCGACCAGCTCTCCGACCTGACGCAGTTGCTGCCGCTGATCATCTCGCGCGTCGGCCTGCGCGACCCGTACGGCCGCAACGAGCCGCACTTCGGGCAGGGCGCGTACGCCAGCACGCACGCCTTCGGCAACATCCGCTACTCCTGGCGTCATGACGGCTGGACGTTTCTGACGCTGAACAAATTCTCTTACGGGCTGCATAATGTGGAGCACCCGCCCGGCCTGTTCAACGCGCCCGCGGAGCGGGACAACCTCATCACCCGCGACCCGGACCGCGCGGCGCGCATGCAGGATGAAATGGACCACTTCATCGGTCGCGAGATCGCGCGTTACGGCCGGATGAAGGCGGGCCAGTCGATGATCGACCAGCAACGGCTGAACCGCCTGCGGGAACTCGGCTACGTCAACAATTGACCGGTCGGCTCTTGCCGGTTGACGGCGACGCCAAACTTATACGATAATAAATCCATGTTGGAGCAGGCGCCTTCGCCCGAGCGACGGTGCGGCGAAACGATTGATGGTCCGCCGGGAGCAAGCCATGGAAACACCGAAACGAATGTGTTGGTTCCTCTTGTTTGTCGTGATCGCTTTTGCCTCGGCTTGTTCGTCCGCCGGCGGCGGAGATGACGACGCGGCGTCGCCCGATGACGACGCTTCGTCGGACGACGACTCCCAGCCGGGCGACGATGACTCGGCCGTCGACGATGATGTACAGCCGGACGACGACGTTCAACCTGACGACGATGTTGATCAATCGGGCTGGTGTTTTCCGGATCGCGACGGCGACGGTTACGGCGATCCGCATAGCGGGCGCGACTTCGGCGGCGAGTGTCCGCCGGGCTGGGTGAAAGATTCCACCGACTGCAACGATTACGACCTGCTGACTCATCCGGGAGCGATCGAACTGCCCGATGACGGCGTCGATCAGAATTGCGACGGCGCGGATTTGCAGCGCTCGGACGCGATCGGGGTTTTCGTTGCGCCGAGCGGCGACGACGCCAATCCGGGCACGATGGCGTCGCCGAAACGGACGATCGGCGCGGCAGTGCAGGCGGCGACCGACGCCGGCAAGAGTGTTTTCGTCGCGGAGGGAACGTACAACGAAGGTGTGGATTCCACCGGATCGGTTTTCGGCGGTTATCGCCTCCCCGATTGGAAGCGGGATATTCCGAATCACCCGACCGTGATTCTCAGCGCAACGATTGGCGCCGCGGGCGATGAATCAGACGATTGGGCCGTTTTGGAAGGGTTTCGCACCAACTCCGCCGACGCCGGCGTGACGATTGTCGGCCCGGCCCTGGTGCTGCACAACGTCATCAGCGCGCCATTGGAATTCCCTTATTATGTCGCGGTAACGATTATCACCGAGCACGCGGCAATCCTCGCTGAAAACGAAATCGTCAGCGCGAACAGTTGGTTCGGCATGACCGGAGTGGAGATCTACGGCGGTAAGGCGACCGTCTATCGCAACCACATCACCGCGATCAATCCCGG
>PMZC01000232.1 GCA_003170555.1 Deltaproteobacteria bacterium | reverse complement strand
TCATCGACGGCGTCGTCGTCGACCGTATCGTCGTCCGCGTCGTCGTCGACCGGCATGGTGTCGTCATCCGCGCCCGTGTCGTCATCGCCGTGGTGGTGACTACCCGCGCACCCGGCGAAGGCGAGAACGGAAATGGACAGGATCAACAGGATGAACAGGATTCTCAGCCAGGGTTTCATACGGCATCCTCCCTCGTCACGCCAACAAGGGGTTTAAACACCTTGTTAACCGCGCTATGATAGTCTCGCTTCAAAGCGGAATCGCCTCCGCCAATACGCGATCCTTGATATACCAGTGCAACGCTCTAGGCTCGATCACATCGACCCGGCAGCCGAGCAATTCTTCAAGGTCCTGAATGAGCGCGCCTTGATCGAGCAGCGAACGGCCGGGTTCAAGCTCGACTAGAAAATCCACGTCGCTGTCGGCGTTCGCCTCACCCCGCGCGACCGAGCCGAAAACACGAATATTGCGCGCGCCGTGTTCCGCCGCCAATTGCAAAATCTCGGCGCGCTTGGCGCGAATGGTTTGCTCTAGATTCGTCTCTACCATGGCCGCCTTCCCCAACTAACGGGCCGATGATAGCAGAACCGTTTTCAAAGCTCCATACTTGCCGCCCGTGCGCCGCGCAAGTAAAACGCGCAAGCTGGTCGCCGGGCGCAAACCGCTCCTCAGCCCGTCCAATCGCCTAGCCAGATCACGTGGTGCGTCGAAGCGGACAATTTACGGGCCAGCTTTCTGTCCGCGGTGACCAAGGTGGAATTGGTCAGCGACGCCAAAGCTGCGTAACACGCATCGTAAACGGAAAGATCGTGCTCCAGCGACAACGCGAGCGCGATGACCGGCAGCTCGCCGGCGTTCACGCGCTCCAGCGGAAATTCCAGGAGCAGCTCCAACGCCTGCTTCGCTTCGCCGGCGCTCATGCCGCGCAGTTTCGTCCGCGTGCGGAACACGTTGGCGCATTCGATAAAGAACAGCTCGGGCACGAAGACGATCGCCGGGTCCGCCGCATCCAACGACGCAAAAAGCCGGCCCGCCCGGTCGCTGTGCTCTTCGGGGATGAAAAGTTTGACCGCGACGCTGGCGTCGATCACCAGCGCATCGCCCGACGCTTTCATCGGGTGCGCTCGGCGCGGGCGCGGTGGATCAATTCCAAGCTGCCGCGAATATTCTTTGCTCGCTTGGCGGCGCGGCGAATTTCTGCCGCTTTTTTCAGCAACTCCGGCACCGGCGCGGGCGTTCGCTTCTCGGCGACCGCCTCGGACAGCAAGACCAGCACCTGGGCGTTGATTGAACGATGCTCCTGGGCCGCAATGAGCCGAACTTTTTTCAGCAACACGGGGGGAACATTGCGAATCTGCAACGATGACATCGCCGCCTCCTTGGTTCCGATCGAACGTAATCACAATGATTGCAAAATGCAAGCATTATGTGTGCATTACGCACTCGCCGCCCACGCCGGCTTCTTGTTCCGTCCATTTTTCATTTTTCACTTTTCACTTTTCATTGAATCGTCATCCCCACGTCGCATACCAGCGCCGCGCGCGGTACCACAGCCATTCGAGCGCGCGTTCGGGGAGCGAGCGGCGGACCCAGGACATCATGTCGAATTCCACCGAGCGGCTTTTGTAGTTCTCGATCACGCGGGTCAGGTGCGCGATCAGCGGGCGGTGTTGGATGGCGGCGTTGATCTCCAGGCAACTGAAGAGGCTGATCGGGTCGAGGTTGGCCGAGCCGAGCGTCATCCAATCGTCGTCGATCACCGCGGCCTTCGCGTGCAGCTTCGCGCCGCGAAAAAGGAACAGCCGCACGCCGTCGCGCAGCAGTTTGCGGAAGACGTGGCGCGCGGCGTAATCGACGGCGGCGATGTCCGAACTTTCCGGCGCGACGATCTCGACCGACACGCCTCGGCGCGCCGCTTTGCGCAATTCCTTGCGCAGCCGTTTGTCGGGAAAGAAATACGCGTGCGCCATCAGGATGCGATGCTGCGCGCGGCGGATCGCATGGATGTAGTGCTTCTTGATCGGCGAGTATTGCTCGTCGGAAAAGTTGTCGAGGAAATGCACCTCGGGCGCCAGGCCGCGATGTCGCCACGGCAGGAAGATCGGTTTGCGGCGGCGCCCTTCCCACACGTACTCGTGGCTCTGCCGCAACGCCGCGGCCGACGGGCCTTCGACGCGCAACGCCAGGTCTTCCCAATGCCGGAAGCGAAAGCCCAGGTTCATGCCGCCGAGATGGCCGACGCGGTTGTCGACGACCGCCAGCTTGCGGTGATTGCGCCGGCGCAGCGGCTTGCCCGGATGCAACAGGAAACTCCACCAGTGCACCGGGTTGTACGTCCGCACGCGCACGCCGCCCTCGCGCAGCCAATCGAAGAAATCGTCGGGGACGCTGCGGCAACCGAGGCCGTCGACCATCAGCCGCACGCGCACGCCCCGCTCCGCCGCGCGCAACAACGCCTCGGCCACGTCGCCGCCCTCGCCGTCGGGCTCGAAGGTGTACATCTCCATGACGATCTCGCGCTGCGCCCGGTCGAGGTCGGTCACGAGCTGGTCGATCCACGCCCGATACGCCGAAAACAGCGTCAGCCGATCGCCCGTTTCGGCGGTGAACGACGCCACGGAAGGCGGAGGTTGATTGGTCGGAGATGTTTCCATCAAGTAAAGAGTGGACTAGAGCGAGAGAGGGGGCAAGGGTGGGGATCGAAAGATGGGGTGGCGCACTTTCGAGACGACGAAGGCGGATCGAAGGTGTGGTCACCCGAAGATGGGTGGCACACTTTCGAGGCGACGAAGTCGGATCGAAGGTGTGGCGTTTGCCTACACACACCTTCTGCCGGCCTGTCGGCCGGCCGAAGGTGTGCCACCCACAGCTATCGTCCGCCGATCCTTCGCGCTCAGAACGAAATCAGCTCATCCCAATGCGTGTTTTGCGCCCAGGCCAGACCGGCGTAGGCGGAATCGTAGTAGGAGTAATTCGGGTCGGGGAAGTAGATCGACATGCCGTGCTCGTTGTTGTAGCCCGACAGGCCGTGTCCGTGCCAGATCACCGCATTGCCGACCGCGGTCTGCACGGCCGTCGCCGCGTTGTTGACCGTCGTGCCGAGGCCTTCGGTCTTGATCTGCGTGGCGAAGTCGTACAGGTCGACGTAGTCGTAGTCGTAGAAGTACAGCGTCTTTTCGAGCGCGTTGATCACCTTGTTGTTGCCGTTGCCGCCGGCGGCGATCAGCGCGACCGCAAAAGTATCCACCGCCGAGGCGAGCGCGTCCATCTGCGACAGATCGACGTCGGATTGCGTCGCGTCCGGAATGTTGACGTACGTCTGCGAAATGGCCGTACCCAACTGCGCCGCCGTCATCGCCGGGGTGTTTTTCAATTGCCCCAGGAAGACGTCATACGCCCAGCCCTGCGCGCCTTCCGTCTCTTCCGAGCCGACCTGGACATCCGCGTACGCGGCCATGCCGTAGTCGATTTCCGCCATTTGCATCAGGCAGGCGTCGAAGCCGACCAGGTCGATCGTGTGCGCCGCGGTGTGCGATTCGATCCACGCCAGCGCCGTATACATTTCGGCGGTGGTCAGCATGTCGCCCGACGAGCCGTCGTCTTCGCAGCAATCTTTGTGCAGACCGTACGGGACTTTGTGCCAGCCGCTGCCGTGATCCCAGAAAACCAGCGCGTATTTTTTCGCCGGGAAGTTGTCGAACATGTACTTGACGCTGTTCTCCACGGTCGCCGGCGCGCCCATATTCAGCTCGCCCGGGTTGTACAACACCTCATAGGTATTGTGGTCGATCTTGACGTAGCGGCTGTCGCCATTATACGTGCCGTCGAAAATGACGAGGATGTTCATGTCGGCCGTCGAGCCGACCGACTCCATTTGCTGGATGTTCGTCAAACCGTAGTCGTAGAGATTGTTGTCCGCGGCCAGGTAAACGACGAACGTCCACTCGGGCAGATTGACCGTGTCATCGTCGGGCGTGGTGTCGTCGTCGGGCGTCGTGTCGTC
>PMZC01000399.1:452-15456 GCA_003170555.1 Deltaproteobacteria bacterium | reverse complement strand
TCGACAAGGCCATCGCCGAGTACACCGCGATTGCGCAAGCCGGCGACCCGTCCTTCCGGGTGCAGGCGTTGAGCGCGTTGCTGCAGGTCTACGCCGACCGGCGCATGTTCGCCGAGGCGGAAAAGGTCTACCGGCAGATCACCACCGAATTCGCCGACAACCACGAGACGGTGAACAATGCCAATCTGACCTGGGCCTCCTTGCTGCGCTTCACCGGGCGCGGCGACCAGGCCATCGCGCTCTATGAAAAGCTGATCAAAGAGCATCACGGTTTGGTGCAGGCGTTGTGGGCGCTGGATGGTTTGGCGCAATACTACCTCGAGGTCGATCAATACGATCTGGCGGCGCAGGCGTATCAGCGCCTGTTGGCCGATCCGGCGGCGCCGCGAAATCCGGAAGAGAAACTCAAAGCGTATATGGGGCTGGGTTCGATCGCCGAAACCCGCCGGCGCTTCGACGAGGCGTTGCAGGATTATCGCGAGGCGTTGAAGCTGGCCTCGACCGAAGAACAGAAATTCAGCGCGGAGCAATCCGTGGTGCGCGTGCTTTGCGCCACGGGTCGCCTCGCCGAGGGCGAACGCGCGCTGGCGCAGATGCGACTGACCTATCCGCTGCGTCAAGAAGGATTGGAGCAGACGGCGTTCTATGCGTTCGACGCGATGGTCAAGCAGAATCGGGTGGCGGAGGCGCTCGCCGGTTACGGCGCCATCGCGAACGCGAGCAAGATCAAAGCCAATCGCGCGGCCGCCTTCGGGTTCCTGGCCCAGGTGCAAATCACGCTCGGCCGACTCAATGAAGCCGAGCAGACTTACCAGCGCATGCGGCGCACGTTCGCCGACGATCCGCAGATTGTTAAAATCGCCGACCTCGGCATCGGCGCGGTGCTGCACCAGGAGCGCAAGTTCCCCGACGCGTTGAAAGTCTATCAGCGGCTGGTTGACGCGTACCCGGATCAGGACACGCGTTTTCAATCGCTGTCCAACATGGCCAAGATTTACGAAGAGACCGGCCGCTTCGATCTGGCGCGGCAGATGTACGAACGCCTGCGCACCGAGTTGCCCAATCACCCGAACGCGCAGGCCACCGGGCTGCAGGGCCTGGCCGATTTGGCGGCGCGCGATGGCAAGATCGACGAGGCCATCGCCCTGTTCAAGCAGGTGCTGACCACGCGGGCCGACGATTCGATCAAAGTCGGCGCGCTCAACGCCATCGCGCAGCTTTACATTCAGCAGGGTCGTTACGATCAGGCGCGACAGGTGTTCGCCCAGTTGGGCCGCCAATTCACCGCGGACAGCGATCTGGCGGTCAACGCACGGCTGGGCGAAGCCGAAACGCTGCGGCAGAACGGCAATTTCGAAGCCGCCCTGGCCATCTACCAGAAGCTGCTGGCGGAGACGCGCGACCGGGCGCTGAAGCTGCGCGTGCAGATGTCGATGGCGCGCGCCTATCTCGACCAGAACAAATTCGACGACGCCAAACGGATCTACACGTCGATCATCAACGATCAGACGGCCGACGCCGCGTTGCGCGTCGAGGCGCGCGGCGGACTGGCCGATTTGCTGCGGCGGCAGGGCGATCTGGAAGGCGCGGCGACGACGTACCAGGAAGTCGTGAACCAGGCGGAAGACGAAAACATGCGCCAGTTCGCGATGAACGCCATCGCGCAGATTCGCATCGAGCAGGGCCGGCTCGATGACGCGGAAAAAATCTTCCGCGAGATGATGCGCACGCACGGCGATAACGTGTCCGCGCGCGTCGACGCGCTCATGGGGCTGGGCGATGTGCTGACCAAGCGCAACCGGTTCGACGAAGCGATCAAGATGTTCCAGCAGGTGCGCCAGATCAGCAGCGACTCCAATCACGATCTGTTCGCGCTGACCGCGATCGCGCAGGCTTACCTGGCCCAGCACAAATACGATCAGGCGATCGCCGCGTACAAGGAGATTCTGGCTCGTCACGCCGACAATCGTGCGGCGCGCATTGACGCCGAGTTGGGGGTCGCCAACGTGCTGAAAGAAAAGCGCGACTACGACGCGGCCGTCGCGGCCTACCAGCGGATCGTCAAGACGTATCCCGATGCGTTGCAGGTCTATTGGGCGCTGGCGGGCATCGCGCAGATTTACACCGACACGGGTCGCGTCGACGAGGCCGCGCAGATTTACACCGAGATCGAAAAGCGGTTCCCGGAATACAAACAGGGGCTGGCCGACGCGCAGTTGAATCACGCGATCCTGTTGCGCAACGCCGGCCGCAGTCAGGAGGCCGAGCGCGAGTACCAGCGGGTGATCGCCAAGTTCCCCGGCTCGCGCCAGGCGGCGACGGCGCTGGAAGGCATCGCCCAGATGCGCATCGAAGCCCAGGACTTCAACGGCGCGCGCGACGCCTACCAACGGCTGCTCAACACCTACAAGAACGATCCCGAAGTCGTGTTCAACGCGCAGCTCGGCCTGGGCAGCGTGCAAGCGATGCGCGGCGAGTTGGACCCGGCGATCGCCGTCTACCAGCAGGCCTACAACATTGCGCGCAACAATGCGCAACGCGTGCAGGCGTTGAGCGCGATGGCGCAGGTCCAGGTGCAGGGCAACCGTCTGGCCAAGGCCAAGGAGTTGTATCAGCGCATCCTGAAGCAGTTCGCGACCGATCGCGAAGCCGTGGCGGAAGCGCGGATGGGCCTCGGCAACGTCGCGATGCTGGAGCATCAGCCCGATCAGGCCCGCCAGTACTTCCGTCAGGTCGCTGCCGACTTCGCCGGCCAGTCGCGGGCGAGCGGCGCGCTACAGGCGCTGGCCGCGGCGGAAATCGCGCTGGGCAATTACCCGGCGATGGAAGAGATCATCAAACGGCTGCTCACCGATCACGCCGACGATCCCAACGCGGTGATCAACGTGCGGATGGCCGCGGCCAACAAGCTGCAAGCGGAGAACAAACTCGACGCGGCGCTGGCGCAAGTCCAATGGGTGGTCAACCGTTTTCCCAGGATTCCGCAAACCGCCTGGGCCATGCATTTGCAGGCGCAGATTCTCATCGCGCAGAACAAGCTCGACGCGGCCCGCGGCATTTACGACAAGATCATCAAAGAATTCGCGTCCAACATGGGCGCGGTCATCGACGCCTACTACGGCCTCGCGGAAATCCTGCGGACGGAGAAAAAATTCGATCCGGCGTTGGCGGCCTACCAGGACGTGGCCAATCGCTGGCCGAATTACCAGCAGGCGATCAACGCGCTCAGCGCGATGGCGCAAATCTACAGCGAACGGCGGCAGACCAAGCAGGAAGAAGAGATCTATCGCCGGATCATCAAGAACTACGGCGCCAACACCACGGCCATGTTGAATGCGCGCATCCGTGCTCGCGAGGTGGTGGCGGGGCAGCAACGCTACGACGAAGCGCTGCAGCAGTACAACACGGTTTACCAGAATTACCCGACCAGCGATCAGGCCATCTGGGCCAAGGCGGGAGCGGCGCGGGTGTACGTGGCGATCGGGCAGAAGGATCGCGCGGTGAAGCTGTTCGAGGACATCATCGCGCACTACCCGCCGGACCACGAAGTCGTCATCGGAGCGCGCCAGTTCCTGCAACAACTGCATGAATCGCGGTAGACTGCTTCACGCGGCCGGCTGGCCGGCCTTCCTGCTCGGTATCGCGACCGCGGTTTTCGCCGTGGCTCATTTTCGAACTTTCTTTCTGATCGGCGACGTCGCCCACACGCGCGGCGACTTTGTCGGCAACCTCGTGGTGCTGCTCGCTGGCGTTCTCCTCCGGCGGTTTGAACCGCGGCTGTGGTCGCGGTGGTTCGAGGCGGACGAGTCAGTGCTTCGCCGGCGCTGGGCGGTGGATTTTCTGCCCGCGCTCGTTCCATTTCTGTTACGCGGCATCTGGCCGCTGGCCGCCGTGGTGTGGCCGTACGCGCTGCTGGTGGCTCTCGGACTGCACGCCGTTTCGATCTGGGCGGCCGCGCCGACAAAAACTCGTTCGATCATCGTCAGCGGTATTCTCTTTGTCGTCGTCTGGGGCGCGTTGCTGTTCATGACCCGCGAACAGCCGACCTTTTTCCTGGCCGCGCTGATCTTGCTTTCCGGCGGATTGCTTTTCCTGCGCGCGGACGTGCGCGAATGGCTGCGGACCGAATCGGCCGCGGCGCGCCCGGCGCTGTTGCCGTTGGTGTTGGCCTTGTTTCCCACGACGTCGAAATGGTGGCTGTCCACCGCGGCCGTCGCGGCCGGCGTGGGTCGGCTGTGGGCTTATCCCCGGTGGCTGCGTCGACCCGGCTACGGCTGGCTGATGATTTCGGCGTTCGCCGCTTTGGGCTTGTTGACCGAAGGCGCGCTGCGCGTTTCACCCGACGCCGCCGCTTTCGAAACGCGCCACTTCTCGTCGAACGTCGTCACCAATGACATCTTGTTCTGGGTGCACAAAGACGTCTTCCGCGGCGACTCCGATTTCGGCGTCATGCGCGTCAAGATTCGCGGCCGCGACGTGGTGGGGGCGAAACAGCCGGGCGTCCAGCGCATCTTATGTTGCGGGGGTTCGTCGACCTTCGGCATCAATCTGCCGCCGGAGCAGGCTTGGCCGTATCTGGCCGACCAGCAGTTGCGCCGCGAAGGCTGCCCGGCCGATCTGCTCAACGCGGGCGAACCGGGGTACACGATTTTTCAGATCAAGCTGTTGCTCGAACACTATCTGCTGCCCGACTATCATCCGGACGGCGTGATCCTGTACATCGGCTACAACGACAGCCGCCTGACGCGCGGTCCGTATAGCGAACGCGAACTGTGGCGGATGTGGCAGGCGACGCGCCGCGGCGAAGGGACCTGGCAGACGCACCTCAGCGAATTGCTGCAACACAGCCGCACTTACAACCTGCTGGCGCATACGGTCGTCGGCTTCCGCCACCAATTGAGTACGGCCAAGAAGCCGATTTCCTCGCCGCCGGAGTTTTCGGCGACGTTGGCGGAAATGCTCTCGATGCTGCGCGCGCAGAAAATCAAAGTGCTGGTGGCGGCGGAGGCGTATCAGGAGCCGGACACCATCTACCGCCGCATCATGCAGAAGCAGGCCGCCGCGTACGGCGCGGATTTCCTCGACGTGTACGACGATATCCGCAAACATTACGACGCCGCGTTGGTGCATACCGACGTGGTGCATCTCACGGCGGAAGGCAATCGCGACGTGGCGGCGATTATCGCGGGCGCGATCAGGAAGGAGGGCCGGTTATGTCGGCCCTGAGGCACGCGCTGTGGCGCTTCCTGTTGGGGGCGCTGCTCGGCCTGGTCGCCGCTTTCAGCGCCAGTCCGCGTCTCGGTTCCGCCCGGCATTTGAGCGACGTTTTTGTCGACGCGACGAAGAAGGCCGACGTGGCGATGGTGCGCGGTTTGATTCCGCCGTTGCTGCGCCGCCTGCAAAACTCGCCCAGCCAATTGGCCGAGCTCGGCCATCGCTATCTGCTGCCGCTCGATCAGCCCGATCTGTTGGAGGAGTACGCGCGCGGGCTGTTGCGGGTCACGCCGGCCGACGATCCGGCCGCGGCGGAAGCGCACATGATCCTGGCGCGTGCGGCGTTGTTGCGCCAGAACGAAACTGCCGCGCGCCGGGAGTACGAAATCGTGACGCAGCGCTATTGGGATTTTCAGCAGGCGATCGACGCCGAACAAAAATTGCGGTGGATGGACGCCGGTCACGTGCTGCGCGATATCGCCGACGCCGCGGCGCAGAACAACTGGTCGCGGGTGATGGCGCTGTTCGACCGTTCCCCTTATACGAGTTTCGGTCATGAGGATCAGGTGCAGGCGGCGGGGCTGTACTTCGAGGCGCTGATGGCGACGGGCCGCGCCGATGAGGCGACGAAACTTCTGGCCGCGCTGGCCGATCCGGCGGCCGGCATCAACATACCCGAAGTGATCGTGCCCTGGCGGGTCGTCAAATACCACGACGCCGCCGAGATCCTGCGCCGGGCGTTGGCCGCGTTGCCGGCGGGGCGCCGCTGGCGCGCTGAAACGGCGTGCGTGCTGGCTTTGTTGGACCACGATTGGCGAACCATGGTTTCGCTGCTGCCGACGGTCGATCGAACCGTGGCCTGCAATTGCGTGGTCATGGCCCTGCAGCAAAACATCGGGGAAAAAGAGAGCCGCGAAGGGTTCCGAATTCTATCGACCCGCGCCGGTTTATCCGCGGACGATCTCGCGTTGCTTTATCTGGCGGCCGCGCAGGCGGAGTTGCGTCGGAAAGATGAGAACCGCGCGGGCGAACTGGCGCGCGAGGGAATCGGCCGGATCGAAAAGAACGCCGCCGCCGGACTTTACTTGTTGCAGGTTCAGATGATGGAGCACGCCGACGCGGCCGGGGCCTTGGCGCGGTTGACGCAACTGCTCGGCGAGTTCCAAGGCAATGGGCGATTCACGAGCATGGCGGTGCAGGAGGGCTACGATCTGTTGCGCCGGTTGCATCGCGCGGAAGACGCGTGCGCCTTCGTGCGGCGTTACGGGGCGGGAGTCGACCGGCCGGAGTTGGTGAAGCAGTTGCTTCAGGGTTGTACGTCGTCTCGCTGAGGCGGCTTGTCCGGCGGATCATTTTGCGCCAGTTCGGCGAAGATCGCCTTGGGCACGCGCAGCATCACCAAAAACGTCGACGGAATCATCAGCACCATCGCGCCGATCCAACACGGCAACTCGAGCTTCGTACCGCGCAACAAAAACGCACCCGCCGCGCAGGCGCCGACCAGACCCGGGTTGCCGATGAACGCCATGAGCAGAATCGGATTATGGCGAATGAAGCGCACGCGTACGAGAATCGTTGTCAGCACGATCGCCGCCGCCAATATGCCGATGCCGATCCAGTTCCGGGGGTCCATTCATGCTCCGCGCGAGTGAAGGGCAAAACGTAACACTTCGCCGGAAGAGCGTCAAAGGCGCATCGGACAAAAACAATCGTATCGTAATTATTGCTTCGTGCTGGGTTGAAGCGTTGGGTCGAGATATTCTATACGCGCTTTGGAGCGAAGTCGTTGAATCAACTGGTGATAGATCGCCAGACGCGCGCGGCCTTCCTGCGCGAGCAGTTCGGCGTTGACCATCTCTATAAGTCCCGCGCCGTTTACCATGACAACAAACCCGCTGTTTTTCGTTTCGCGATGACAGTCCGTCAGAACAAGAACGCAGAGTAAAGATAGCGCCAGGAAACACCAACTAATACGAATCAACTCGTTATCTGAATTCAGTTTCATCCTCACACCGGATTATACATAATGCAGACTTCCGTTTGGCCGGAAACATAGCCGGCGGTGTCGCCAGCCCAAAATGGCGCGCATAATTCGCCCTCGGAGCAACCCGCCCCATATGGATCGCTTTCGGGGCCGAAAGCAACCAGCAAACCGATCGTAATCGGGTTGGCGCAGTCTCCGGCCTGGGACAAATCGCCGTCGGCATCCGGTTCTAGATCAACGAAGCCCACTTGTGCGGGTTCCATCCCAGGGCCGCATGGACTCATACTCGCCAACCAACCATCGGGCAACAAATCATTCCCAAGATCGCATACATTTATATAAAGTGTACTGGCCCACCAATATCCCTCTTCCGGGACTAACACCAGCTCGGCATAAGGCGGGTCGTAATGAAGATCGGTTAATATCGGCGGGTGTGGCCCAATACTATCGTCGTCGCTATTGTCGTCATCCGCCGTATCATCGTCTAACATGTCGTCGTCTAGCTGATCGTCATCGCCGCTGTCGTCGTCTATTACCGAATCGTCGTCTGCTGCGTCGTCGTCAGTGTTTTTGTGAGAATTATTTGAATTCGTATCATTGTGGCCACATTGAGTCGCCACAGCACTCAACGTGAGCAGTAGCAACACACCAAATAAAACCGCCTTTTTCATCGCCGTTCCTCCCGACACTACCGAACGCAGAGTAAAGACAGCGCCAGGAAACACCAACTAATACGAATCAGCCCGTTATCTGTATTCAGTTTCATCCTCACACCGGATCATACATAATGCAGGCTTCTGTTTGGCCGGAAACATAGCCGGCGGTGTCTCGGCCATAAAAGTCAAAACATAACTCGCCCTCAGGACATCCACCATATGGATCGATTTCGGGGCCAAACCCGTACTGTAATCCGATCGTAATGGGTTTGGCGCAGTCTCCGGCTTGCGACAGATCTCCGTCTGCATATTGTTCTAGGTAAGAGAAGTACAACGGTGGAGGCGGGCCAAATCCGATTTCGCAAGGACCGTAATATAACAACGAACCTTCGGGTAACAAATCGTTCCCCAAATCGCACACGTCTAAATAAATAGTACTGACGTACCAGTATTCGTCATCAAGGCTGATATAAACCAACTCTGCATAGGGCGGGTCGAAGTGAACATCGGTCAAGATCGGCGGGTGCGGTCCGGTGGTATCGTCGTCGCTGTTGTCGTCATCCGCCGTATCATCATCGAAAATGTCGTCGTCTAGTTGATCGTCATCGCCGCTGTCGTCGTCCTTTTCGGAATCGTCGTCCGCCCCATCGTTATCTGTGTCGTTTTTAGAACTATCCGAACCCGCATTATCTCCTCCACATTGAGTCGCCACCGCACTCAACGCGAGCAGGAGCAACACACCAAATAAAACCGCCTTTTTCATCGCTATTCCTGACGAAGCTAACGATAGAACAGATAATTACTATCCCGCATGTTGCGCTTCATCGCCCAACCTTCAACAAATATCCTATATGAAATTATCCCTTTCGTTTTGTTAATTGTCAAGACTATTTTGCGCTTACTCGAGCCGGATGGCGTAAGGCGTGTAAGCCACGCCGGCGAGGCCCCGTTTGCGATCGTTGACGGTGATCGCATAACGCATTACGTGTAGGTCGTACGCGACGGGCGGAATCGGATCTGGCAGGTCGCGGTCCCACGCGCCGACGGTGAGGCGATACGGCCCGCCGACCAGATTCAACATGCCGAAATGTACTTCGAGCACGTGCTTGCCGGTCAGCTTGCCGAGTCGCTCGCCGCTGCGCGCCACGTGCAATCCGGCGACGACTTTGTCGGACTCATCGTGGAACAACACGCGAAACGCCGGGTCTTCCACCTCGCCGTGACAGGTGAAGGAAATGAGCACGCGACAGCTTTCGCCGGATTCGAACACGCTCACTTCGTCGCCGAACAAATTCTCGACGCGCACCTGATCGATGCTCAGCCAATACGGCGAATTGTCGGCCTGGCGCGCGAGCTTTTCATTGGCCGCAAAGCTGGCCAGCGGATCGTAAAGGAAATAGCTTTTCGACAGCGGCGCGTCGCGTTTTTCCAGCACGACCGCGATCAATCCCGACGCGCGCAACACCCAATCGGGAAGCAGACTGCGGTGCACCACGAACTGGTCGTCGTCGGCGCGGAAGTACTCGCGCCAATACTGCGCCGGATTCTTCCCCGCCTTTTCCGCGAAGCGACGGCGCTCGTCGTCCGGCATTGCGAGAACTTTTTTGCCGGTCGCCGGATCGGTCTCGCCGAACGCGATCGCGTCGACGAAATGCAGGCCGCTCGGGTGAATCAGACGCTCGCTGAGTGTGGCGTCGGTGTAGTGCCGCTGCTCGTAGCCTTCGCCGCCCCAATCTTCGTTTTCGATATGCTTGCCGAGATTGAACGGGACGGTGAAGACGAAGCGGCCGCCCGGTTTGAGTACGCGCCCGAGTTCGCGCGCGACGTACGCGTCGGTGAACAGGTCGAGGTGTTCGAGCGCGCTGACGGCGCTGATGCGGTCGAAGGCGCCGTCGGCGAAGGGCAGTTGACGCGCGTCGGCCGAAACGATGCGCAGCGCCTCCGGAGCGATCGCCACGCGCTTCATCAGGGTCTCGATGTGCTCGCGATGTTCGGCGGTGTACGGTTCGCGATCGACCGCCGTGACCCGCGCGCCTCGTTCGGCCGCGAGCCACAACGGCGGCAGCGAAATGAACCCGGAGCCGACTTCCAGCACCGACATGCCCGGCTGCACATCGAGTAAAGTCAGCGCGAGCGGATATTCCATGATGCGGAAGTAATTGAGCTTGGAGCGATACTCCGCCTCGCCCAGGCGCCTGGCGAAGGCCATCAACTCCTTGTGGGTGACGGATTTGGCGGACATCGCCGGCATGTTAGCGAAGGATTGCGCTCAGCGAAAGGGCGAAACGGCGGACTCAACCGCGCGGCGACATGGCGATGCAGTCTTCCGGGCAGACGTCGCGGCACAGACCGCAGCCGTAACACTTGTCGGTTTCGACGCGCAGCTTGTCGTCTTCCATCCGGCGGGCGCCGAAATGACAAACGTCGACGCACGCGCCGCAATGGGTGCACGCCGCGAAATCGGTCGCTTCCTCCATCCGCCCGCGCTGGCGCTCTTCCTCGTGTTTTTGAAAATAGTAGCAGCAGTCGTCGCAGCAGAAGCAAACGCCGTCGACCTTGGTGCGCGTTTCGTCGCGGAACGGTCGCGCGACCAGATGTTTCTCAGTCGCTTCGGCCAGAATCGCCTCGACCGCTTTTTTGTTGATTCGCCGCTTGCCCGAACCGGACGACGGAATATCGGCGAACATCAGGCAGACGTCGATGCGTGATCGCGCGCAGCGGCCTTTGCCCTCGCGACAATCGCAGTTGCCGGCCCAGAACTCGCGATGCGCGGCGACGAGTTCGCGGGCTTTCTCGTGCGTCGCCACGAGATGTATCGGCGCTTGTCGATCCGATATCCGGCGCCTCTCCAAAAGGAAAGGCCGGAGCGCGAAGCCCCGGCCTTTCCGGCGTCGCGAAAGTTACGCCTTATACTGCAGGTTCTCGAAGATACCGGCCGCGCCCATGCCGCCGCCGATGCACATCGAAACGATGCCGTACTTCAGGTTGTGGTCCTTCATGTGGTAGACGATCTGCGTCGACAGCTTCGCGCCGGTGCAGCCCAGGGGATGGCCCAGAGCGACCGCGCCGCCGTTCGGGTTGACGCGTTTGTCCCACAGAATGCCGAGCTCGCGAGCGCAGTACACGGCCTGCGAGGCGAACGCTTCGTTGAGTTCGAAGACGCCGATGTCGTCCAGCGTCAACTCTTTCTCGCCGGCCTTTTTGCGCAGCTTGTTGACGGACTTCATCACCAGCGGGATCGCCAGCGCCGGGCCGATGCCCATGAAGTCGGGGTCGAACGCCACGACGCGATAGGCGAGCAACTTGGCCAGCGGCTTGATGCCTTTCTGGTCGGCCACTTCCTTCGCCATCATGACCAACGCGGCCGCGCCGTCGCTCATCTGCGACGAGTTGGCGGCGGTCACCGAGCCCATGCCCTCTTTGCCCGGATATTTCGACGCCGGGTTGGCGAACGCGGCCTTCAGTTTGGTCATGCCGTCCAGCGTGCTGTCGCCACGGGGACCTTCGTCAGTGTCGAACACGAATTCCTTCACGCCGCCTTTGCCGTCATAGATGTGCGCGGGCAGGGGGACGATCTGTTCCTTGAACACGCCGTCCGCCACGGCTTTGGCCGCCTTCAGGTTCGATTCGAGGCTGAACTTGTCCTGGTCGGCGCGGCTGACGTTGTAGGTCTTCGCCACGTTTTCCGCGGTCTGGCCCATGCCGACGTAAGCCTTGTGGTACTTCTCGGCCAACTTGAGGTTGGGCACGATCTTGTTGCCGCCCATGGGAATCATGGACATGTTTTCGGCGCCGCCGGCGACGCCGATGTCGATCATGCCGGACGCGATGTCGTTCTGCAGAATCCACATCGCCTGCAAGCCGGAACTGCAATACCGGTTGATGGTGAAAGCCGGAATCTCATCCGGCAGGCCGGCGCAGTGGACCGCCTGGCGCGCGACGTTCATGCCCTGTTCGCCTTCGGGCATTGCGCAACCGATGACCACGTCCTGCACTTCCTTCGGATCGATGCCGGCGCGCTTGATGGCTTCGGCGATCACCACCCCGCCCATGTCGTCGGGGCGGGTGTGAATCAACGCGCCGCGCTTGGCCTTGCCCACCGCCGTGCGGCACGCGCTAACAATCACAACCTCTCTCATCGCTATGTTCCTCCTGTAAGGCTTAGTTACGCAGCGGTTTGTTGTTTTGGAGCATGTAGGCGATACGATCCTTGGTCTTCTGCTCGCCCAACAGGCTCATGAAGGCCTCGCGCTCGAGGTCCAGCAATTCCCACTCGCTGATCGTCTGACCTTCCCAACGGTTGCCGCCGGCGACGATGTGCGCCACCTTGCTGGCGACGAGCACGTCGTGATCGCTGACCCAACCGGCGTCGCGCATGCTCTTGACCGCGACCATGAAGGCCGCTTTGGTCGCCTCGCCGCCGACCGGAATGTCGGTGCGCGGCAGACCCGGATTGAAGTTTTCCTGGCGCATGCCCAGGGCGACTTCCTTGGCTTTGTAGATCAGCAGATCGCGGTTGGGCACCATCACGTCGGTCTTCCGCAGAATACCGGCGTCGACGGCGTCTTTCATGCCGATCGCGACTTTCGCCATCGCGATATTCTCGAAGGCCTTCTGCGCGAAGGGCAGGATGGCCGGGCTGGCCGGACCGAAGCCTTCCGTCATGCGCAGGGTCATTTCCTTGCAGCCGCCGCCGGCCGGAATCACGCCGACGCCGACCTCGACGAGGCCGATGTAGGTTTCCGCCGCCGCGACGACCTTCTGGCCGTGCAGGGTGATTTCGCAGCCGCCGCCCAGCGCCATACCCGCCGGAGCCGTGACGACCGGCTTGCGGCAATACTTCATGCGCATGTTGGCTCTCTGCAGCTCGTGGGCCAGCTTCTCGACCGTGTCGGCCTGATTGTTGTTCATCGCCATCAGGATCATGAAGATGTTCGCGCCGACCGAGAAATTCTCGTCGTGGTTGGCGACGACGGCGGCGTCGAACTTGTCTTCCTCGAGCAGGTCGATCATCTTGTGCTGCATATCGATGATGTCCTGGTCGATCGCGTTCATCTTGGTGTGGAATTCGCAGCACACCACGCCGTCACCGATGTCCCACAGCGTCGCGCCGTCGTTTTCCATCACTTTCTTTGCGTCTTCGGACAGGATGATGATCTTCGGGTCTTTCGGCACTTCGGTGTACTTCTGCTTGACCAGGTCGTACTGGAAAAGCTTGCCCTTGTCCTTCTTGTAGAAAACTTCGTTGCCCTTCTTGAGCATCGTTTCGATGTTGGCCGGGATTTTTTTGCCCTCGGCCTTCATCTTGTCGACGCTTTCCTTCACCCCGATTGCGTCCCAGGTCTCGAACGGGCCGAGCTTCCAGTTGAAGCCCCACTTCATGCCGCGGTCGACTTCGAGAATCGTGTCCGAAATCTCGGGAATCCGCTTCGCGGTGTAGAGCAGGCCTTCGGAAGCCAGCGCCCAGGCCAACTGGCCGGCGCGGTCATCGGCGTAGACGATCTTCTTGATGCCTTCCGCCAGCGGCAGGCCCTTGGTCGCCTTCACCGAGGGGAAGTCGGGCTTCGTCTGCGGCATATATTCGAGCGTCTTCCAGTCGACGACCAGCTTGTCCTTGCCTTCCTTCTTGTAGAAGCCGCCCTTGGTTTTGTTGCCGAGCCATTTCTTCGCGACGATGTCGTCGAAGAACTTCGGCGGCTTGAAGGTTTCGCGTTCCGGATCGTCTTTGCAGCCGTTGTACACGGTCATCGCGACGTGGTGCAGCGTGTCGAGGCCGACCAGGTCGGCGGTCTTGAACGCGGCGGTCTTCGGCCGGCCGAGCGGCGGGCCGACGATGGTGTCGACTTCGTCGATGCGGTAGTCGAGCTTCATCATCGCGTTCATCGTGCCCATCATGCCGTGGACGCCGATGCGGTTCGCGATGAAGTTCGGGGTGTCTTTCGCCCAGATCACGCCCTTGCCCAGCACGTCGGAGCAGAACGTATCCATGAACTTGAGCAGCTCGGGCTTGGTTTTCGGATGCGGAATGATCTCGAGCAGCTTCATGAAGCGCACCGGGTTGAAGAAGTGCGTGCCCATGAAGTGCTCTTTCAACGAGTCGGAGCAGTCCGCGGTCATTTCGGAAACCGACAGGCCCGACGTGTTGGTCGTCACGATCGAATCCGGGCTGCGGAACTTGTCGACCTTGGCCAGGATCTGCTTCTTGATGTCCATGCGTTCGACGACGACTTCGATGATCCAGTCGGCGTCTTTGATTTTGTCGAAGTCATCATCGAAGTTGCCGATCTCGATGATGTCGGCGGCCTTCTTGGTGTAGAAGGCGGGCGGCTTGGCCTTCAGCGCCGCTTCGAGCGAGCTCGAGGCCAGCTTGTTGCGGATCTTTTTGTCCGTGGCCACTTTCTTCTGTTCCGCCTCGGACAGCATGTTGGGGAAGGGGACGATGTCCAGCATCACGACCGGAATGCCGCATCCGGCCAGATGTGCGGCGATGGCGCTCCCCATGACGCCGGAGCCCAACACCGCAGCTTTCTTGATTGTTCTACTCATCAGACAATTCCTCCTTTGCGATTAGTAAAAGCTCGGAAGCCGATAAGAAAATGATGCGGAAAACTCGGCGTCGGGCGATCGGGTCGTGCGCAGGCAACAAGCTTGTTCGCCGCTGAAACGCAGGACTGACTGGCAATTGTATCCCCCGATACACCGAGGTAGCTGAATGAGCCCTCATTCAAGCAGAAATTGTCGCCAATTGCAAGCAAGAAATTTCGAAAACGCGAGAACGTTGAAATGGCCGACGAACCGCCGTACGGTCTGGACGACGTGAGCCAAACTCCACTTCGCCAGCGGTGTTTTAGTTGACCTAGACGAAAAGTTTCAGGAGTTCGTAGGTCGCGGCCCCGATCAGGGCGGAAACCGGAATGGTGAAGATCCAGGCCCAGATAATTCGGCCGGCCACCAACCAGCGTACGGCCTTGAGTCCGCTGGTCATGCCCACACCGATGATCGCGCCGGTGATCGTATGCGTCGTCGAAACGGGAATACCTAGCGCGGAGACGGCCAAGATGGTCACGCCGCCGCCGGCCTCGGCGCAAAAGCCGTGCATCGGATCGAGCTTGGTCAGCTTCATCCCCATGGTGCGGACGATGCGGAAGCC
>PMZC01000399.1:0-434 GCA_003170555.1 Deltaproteobacteria bacterium | reverse complement strand
TTTTGCGCGTCGTTGGTGCCATGAGAGAATGAATAGATCGCCGCGGAAACCAATTGCAGCCGGCGAAAAATATGATTGAGTTTCGGCGAAGGAGAATCGTTTCGGCGGATAATCAAATAAACGATGGACTGATTGATCCAGGCCAGAATCATGCCGATGATCGGCGCCAGGAAAATGAAGATGGACACCATGATCAAACCGCGGGGAATCCAAGTGGAAGTCCCGCCATAGGCCCAAGCCGCGCCCGCGTAACCGCCGATCAAGGCGTGCGAGGAAGACGAAGGCAGTCCCCACCACCAGGTCAACAAATTCCAGATCACCGCGCCGACCAATCCGGCAAAAATTACCTGCACGGTGATCGATTCCGCATGCACGACCCCGGTGCCGACGGTCATGGCCACGTTGACCCCGAACGTGAACGCGGCCACGAAATT
>PMZC01000305.1 GCA_003170555.1 Deltaproteobacteria bacterium | reverse complement strand
GTGGAACGAGGAGTTGCCGACGTCGAGCAGTTCCTGGCTGATGCGCACCACGGCGCCGGCGATTTTCAGACGCTGCGCCGGATCCGGGTTCGATAGGTTGGCGAAGACCTTCTCCAGCAGTTTCTTGGCGACGTCCGGCCGGTCCATATCCAGCAAGCGCACGATCAAGTCGGGCAAGTGCGTCTGCACGCTGTCTTCCAGGAAGTAAGCCGGGTCTTTGGTGATCAGGCGGCGGACTTTCAGAATCAGCAGCTTCTCCGGGTCGGTCGCTTCCTGCTGAATCGTGTGGGCCATGTTCATCGCGCGCCGGGTTTTCTCGATCAGCTCTTTTTCCTGCGTGGTGCCCTGGATGCGGGCGAGAATGCGTTCGGTCTCTTCGATCATCAGCGGATTGAACTCGAAGTCCGCCGGATTCAAACCGTCGAACATGCGCCGGTAGCGATTGACGAACAGATCGACGATCGCCGATTTCTTCTTGGTCGACAACGAAGCGAGGATTTCGGTCTTGAGGTCGATTTCGCCTTCCACGCCGGCGGCGATGCGCGTGGACAGCAACTGGGCGAGCGTGGCCGCTTTGAAGTTGGTGACGATCTTCAGGAAGTTGCCGAGCATCTTCGCGCGGACGCCGGGCTCGTTGAACGAGTAGATGACGCGGCTGATCTGCTCGAAGGCGTCGGTCAGTTTCTGCACGCGCTCTTCGCGGGATTGGTCGGCCGCCTCCTTGGCCAGCGACGATTCCGCGCGCTTCAGCGTCTGGAACAACTCGGGGCTGATCGAAACGGCGATTTCGTCGCCGAGTTTTTTCGCCCGCGCCGCCGGCGCGCCCGGCGGGGTTTCCACCGGCTCGACATCCTGGCTCCAGCGTTCGAGCGTCGCCGCGAGAATCGGCGCCATGCGATCGAAGTCGACTTCCTTCGCCGCTTTGATCCGGTCGTAGTCGATCTGCTGTTTCAGCTCATCGAGTCGCTCATTGGTGACATTCAACTCGCCGAGCGGCAGCTTGCTGAGCAGATACTGGACGAACATGCCTTCCTTGAAGTTGTCGACGGTCATCGAGCCGTCGCGAATCTTGGCGAGCTGCTCCAACTCGACGGTGTCCGCCACCGATTGGCCTTTGGTCAACGCGACGAAAACCTTTTCGTCCACGCCGATGTGGGTGATCGACTTGGCTTTCAGCAGGTCGGCGAGATCGCCCTGCGTCTTCAGGTCTTCCGGGCGCTGGCCGAGTATTTCGACAAACTGAATGAGCTCCTCGTCGGTCAGGCCGCTTCTAAAAGTGAAGCTGCGGATATTGCGTTCGACCATGTTCTGGATGAACTTCAAGACGAAGCCGCGCTGCTGAACTTTGTCCAGCATCAACTCGTCGTTGATCAGCAGTTGGCGCTCGTTTTCCGAAACGACGAACGAATCGTGTTCGGCGAAAAGCTGCTCGATCGTCCGCATCCCTTTTTCCAGCGACATCTTGATGATGCTGGAGCCGGACGGATAGCGGTTGATGTTGACGATCGTGCCGCCCATCGCCTGGATGGCGTCGAGCACGAGTTCTTTTTGTTCGCCCGTTAACGGTTTTTCACTCATCGCACGAACGTCCTGGCCCGCCGGATGATGTAACCCGCGTTCAGTGTAGAGACGGCGGCGCGAGTTGTCAACGCAAATTGTGTTCTAAAATAACTTCATACTGGAGCGTGGAGGCCAGTACGCGCCGCACGTAACGGCTGGTTTCGGTGTACGGAATCTCCTCGACGAAGATTTCCTGCGCCACACCCGGTTTGTGCGCCCGCCATTGTTGCACCGCGTTCGGTCCGGCGTTGTACGCCGCCGCCGCGAGCGCCGGGTCGCCGCCGAGCGCGTCGAGCAGCGAGCGCAGGTACCAGCAGCCGTACCGGATGTTCGTTTGCGGATCGAACAGGCTCTGCTCGTCGAAGGTCTCGCCGAGGGCCGCGGCGATTTGCTGGCCGGTCGGCGGCAGAATCTGCATCAGGCCCACGGCGTAGGCGCGCGAAACAATCTGCGGATGAAACGCCGATTCGTTCAACATGATCGCGTACACGAAGGCCGGCGGCACGTGAAAACGGTCGGCATACCGCGAAACGTAGTCGGCATAGGCCGCGGGCAGCGCATAAAGATAGTAGGAATTCAGCAACGAGACGTTGCCGCCGCGCAGGTAATCATAAACCTCGCTGCGCCCGGCCAACTCCCGCGCGAGGTCGAACCGGCGCGCCTGCGCGCAGATTTGCGCCAGCGCNNCAACGCGGCCGCGGCCGCGCGCGGCAGGTCGGCGTCCAGGTAACGCACGATCGACGCGAAACCGCTCAGTTCGTTGTACTCGGTCCACCACCGATGGGGCGGGGCGACGGAGTAAGCCGATGACGGCGCCGGGTTCATGGCTTCGCCGACGGTGAAAACCGGCTCGGCCGCATGCGCGAGCCACNNACTCTCCGCTGCGCCAGCCGTAATAGCCGGTCGGGCGCTGCTGATTGAGCGAACGCAGGACGGCCAGGCCGGCTGCGTGGTCGCCTTTTTCCCACAGCATCCGCCCCCGCCAGTAGGCGTATCGATCGGGCTCATTGACGCGGCGGAGCTTGGCGATCGCGTTCAGGTGCGCCAGCGCCGCATCGATCCGCCCGGCGCGATAGGCCGTCCAGCCGCCGAGCCACTCCACCGATTCCTTGTTCCCGCCGCGCTGCTTCGAACGTAAATCAAAGTACCGGTAGGCCGCCGCGTACCGATTCTCCAGAATATCGAGCCAATGCAATTCGTAAAGCACGTAGCGTTCGTAGCGGCCGCCGGCGGCGCCGCGTCGCAAGCGATCGAGGCACGACCGCGTCTCGGCGGCGTCACCCTGCCGCAGATGCAACTTGCAAAGCCGATAGAGCGCCTCCGCCCGGTCTTCGCCGGCTTGCTCGACGAGCATCTTGGTGTACTCGATGGCTCGCTCGTTGTCGTGGATCGCAAACAGCGCCAGGGCGGCTTTGTCGATCAGCTCGTGCAACGCGGCCGGCGACGCGCCCTGCTCCCGCCGCAGGTGAACGGCGAAGTCGAGCGCCGGTCCGGCCGTTTCGTAGGCTTTGGCCGCGAACGCGCGCAGGCCGAACGACGCCGCGTAGTCCGCCTGGCGGGCCGGATCGTTCGCCAACGCGGCGCGACAGTAGGCCGTCATCGCGCGGCCGGAATAGCGGCCGAATCCGGGCCGGCGCAAAACCTCATCAAACAACTTCGCGGCCTCGGCGGGGTTTCCCGCCTGCTCCAGCAACTCGCCCGCCCGCACCAGATGAAACGCCTTCGCGTTGTCCGACTCGCTCGCCGACGCCGCCGCCCGGTGCGCCGTCGCCGCGTGCCTTACGTCGCCCAACTTTTCGTAAGCCTCGGCCAGCCGGCCGCGCGCATCGGCCGCCACCGGACGATCGGCGAAGGCGTTGGCCAGCCGCTTCAACACCGCGACGGTGTCGGCGTAATTTCCCGCGGCCATTTCCAGCCGCGCGGCCTCGTCGAGCAGACCGTCGGCCACCTCGGTCATCACGGGGATCGCCAGCAGAAACAAACGCGCGGCGTCGGCGAATTTTCCGCCCTGCTCATAAGCGCGCGCTAACTGCACGAGCTTCTTGCCCCGCTGCGCCGCCGGCAACGCCAGCGCCGCCTGCTCCTCGGCGGTGTTCGCGTTCGCGGCCGGCAGCGGTTCGAGCGGCTCCACGGGTGTGGCGACGGCGCGGTGACCGCACCAACGTTCGTGTACGTACGGCGCGACTCGCCACGCCAGCAATCCCAGAAAAATCAGCCCCGCCGCCGCGAACGAAATGCGGTATACGAGTTTCGCCGACAGATTAATTTGCATCATCGGTTTCACTGTTAACACAATCACCTGCGGCTGCCAATCAACTCTTCCGCATTTTTGTGCTAACATGATTGCTCAACGTCGGCTTCTTTCTTCGGGGTCAAAAATGAAAAAGCACATTGTGTGGGTGGTCGCTTTATTTGTGCTCGCGCTGCCGGTGATCGGCTTCAGCATGGAGATCGTCGATCAATTTCCGACGTTTTCCAGCAAGTTGGCGCCCACGACTGCCCCGTTACGCGCCGTGTTCGATCAGTCGCTGAACACATCGTCGGTGACGGCAGACTCGTTTTTCGTGACGCCGTTTCATGGCGGCGCCGCCGTGCCGGGCGCGATTTCGTTCGCGACGACCAACGTCGCCGACGACACCGCGATCTTCACGCCGACGAACCCGTGGCCGTGGGCGGCGCGCTTCGAGTTGCACGTCACCACCGACGTCGTGAGCGCGACGGACGACCCGTTTTCCGGCGCCATTCCCGAAGACGGTTTGTTCGTCGCCAACATTCCGAATGATTTCGCCGTCCCGATTTACAATCCGCAGGATCCGTTTNNGTGCTCGTCGGCTACAACCCCATCGACCCCGAGGCGCCCGCCGATCCGTGGGATATTCCGGGCGTCAACGTCACCGGCGCATGGAAGTACTCGACCGGCGATCCCGCGATTATCGTCGCGATCGTCGACGACGGCTTCGAAACCTACGCCGATCCCGACACCCGGCGCGCCTTTTTCCTCAACCAGGGTGAGCTTCCGAAACCCAACGTCGACGGCGTGGAGTGCGCCGAGTACGACTGCAACGGCGACGGTCGTTTCGACGTGGACGACTATGCGCACGACAACCGCTTGTCGCACTCGGCGCCGGTCACGGCGCTCGATTTGATCGAGGCTTTCTCCGACACGGTGGACAACGACGGCAACGGCCTGGTCGACGACATCTGCGGCTGGGACTTTCTCCGCAACTCAAACCAGGTGATCGGCGTCGACCAATTTCCCGAAGGCATGCACGGCGGCGGCGAACTCGATCTGATCGCCGATCAGGGCGACAACGGCATCGGCGACCAGCCGGGCGTTTGTCCGAATTGCCGCGTGCTGCCGATTCGCGCCGGCTCGGTGCTGATCTATGACTACGACCTCGTCCGCGCCGGCGTGCGCTACGCGCAATCGATGGGCGCGCGCGTCATCAACTTCGCGGGCGTCAACCTGACGTGGTCGCGCGCCGCGCACCAGGCGTTTCTCGACGCGTTCGACGCCGGGGCGCTGGCCATCGCCGCCTCGGGCGACGAAATGACCTTCCACCATTGGATGCCCGCGGCCGGCGAAGACGTGCTCAGCGTGAAGACGATCTTCCCCATGGTTCCGGTCGGTCTGGGCGGCAACCTCAATCTCGGCGCAGTGGGTTTCACCGAGACGTTCTGCACCGACTACGGCACGCACGTCGGCCTGTCGGTGCCCGCGCGCACGTATTGCACTTCGGACAGCACCGGCCTGACTTCCGGCATGGTCGCGCTCTTGCTCTCGTACGCGCATCAGCAGGGCATCGAGCTTTCGGCCGACGAGGCCAAGCAGATTCTCACCATGACCGCCGACGATGTCGCGTCGCACTGCGCGACGATCGTCAACCTGTTCAACGCGTGCCAGCCGGGCTACGACATGCACTTCGGGTACGGCCGCCCGAATCTCGAAGCGGCGATGCTGGCCGTGGGCGACCCGGATCGCGGCATCGCACCGGCGATTCCGCCGAGCGCGCGCATCACCTCGCCGGCCTGGTGGCAGACGTTCGATCCCACGCAGACGGTCAATCTCGAAATCGACGGCGAGATCAGTTCGCGCGTCACGCCCTATAACTGGCGGTTGCAGATCGCGCCGGGCTACCAGCCGCTCGAGAATGACTTTCAGACCATCGCCACCGGCACGGAGTCGCTGCCGATCAGCGGGTTGATCGGCACGATTCCGCTCGACTCGCTCTTTCCGCCCGAGTGGGCGACCGGCGTACCGCAGAACCAATATTCGTTCGAGGCGACCATCCGCCTGCAAGCTTTCTATGATTCCGGCGAGCGCGGCACGATCCTCGGCGAGTCGCGCAAGTCGATCAGCGTGCATACCGACAACGATCCGGCGACCGGCCTGGTCCCCGGCTTTCCGATCGACATCGGCGCGTCGGGCGAATCGTCGCCGCTGCTCTACGATCTGGACGGCGACCCCGACGGGCGGCAGGAAATCCTGTTCGGCACGGGCGACGGCCGCGTGGTCGCGTTGAAGTACAACGCGTCGTCGCAGCAGTGGGACGACCTGCCCGGCTTCCCGGTCGATGTGTCCGCCGCCGACGAATGGCGGTCGGATTCCATCTTCGGCTCGCTGGCGGTGGGCGATTTGTTCGGCGACGGCACGCCGGAGATCGTCGCGGCGACGCTGCGCGGCAAGGTGTATGCGATCGACGTCGCCGGCAATATTCTCGACGGCTTTCCGGTCGCCGCGGACCCGCCCGACAATTCCAGCCCGCTCACGTTCGGCCACGGCAACG
>PMZC01000231.1 GCA_003170555.1 Deltaproteobacteria bacterium | reverse complement strand
TCAGCGCCTGGATCAAGCCGAAGAATCATGAAGAGTGGAAACCGCGAATCGACGCGAATGAACGCGAATCCAGATCCATTAGCGTCTATTGGCGTAAATTCGCGGTTGAGAAACCATTTTGATTAGTAGTTCGATGTGGCGCCGCGGCCAGTTTTCATCCGTCGGGGTGAGCCGAAGGATCATGAACAGCGGAAACCGCGAATCGACGCGAATGAACGCGAATCCAGATCCATTAGCGTCTATTGGCGTAAATTCGCGGTTGAGAAACCACTCTGATTAGTAGTTCGATGTGGCGCCGCGGCCAGTTTTCATCCGTCGGGGTGAGCCGAAGGATCATGGACAACTGGCAAGCTCCGCTTCTGTCTTCGCCGATCTTCGGCGGACGGGTCGCTCCGCGTGCCAGCGCCACCCGGCCAAGATCCGACTCTTGCTCCCGCGAGGTGAGTGATTATTTTCAACCCAGAGGCTAATCAGATGCCGGAGACTATACGCTGCTCATCGTGCGGCGCGCCCAATCGTGCGCCGTGGGAAAAAATCAACGCGGGCCAGGCGCGTTGCGGCCGCTGTCACACCGCGTTGGCGGCGCCGGTCGCGCCGATCGAAACGACCGACAAGCTGTTCGTCGCCGATGTGCTGGACAGCGCGCTGCCGGTGCTGGTCGATTTCTGGGCACCGTGGTGCGGGCCGTGCAAGACGATGGCGCCGGTGCTCGAACAACTCGCGGCGCGACACGCCGGGCGGATCAAGGTGGTCAAACTCAACACCGAACTCTATCCGTTGGTCGCCGCGCCGTATAACGTGATGTCGATTCCGAACATGCAGCTATTCAAAGACGGCCAGGTGGTCAAGGAACTCGTCGGCGCCCGGCCGTTACCCGCGTTGGAAACCGAGCTCGCCGGCTGGTTGTGATCGCCGGACTCGGCTGGAACCCCCCTCCCTGCCTCCCCCCGTATTGCAGGGGGAGGAGAATGACGTCGCTCTCGTACCAAACAAGGCCCGTTTACCTCGTCGGCAACCGCCCAACCGCAAGGTCTTGAATTCCCCCTCCGCAAGACGGAGNNTCCGCGAAGAAAAAAAAGGCGGAAACGAATCCCGCCCTTTTCGTCGCGTTTCAAGCTAGTGCGAATGGCAGACGTAGCACTCGGCGTTTCCCGCCACCCACTTGTTGACGCCGTGATGATTTTTGTGGCAGCTCATGCAGTTCTGCAGACCGTGTGAACCGAAGTAGGTCGGGTTCGTCCAACTGCCTTCCTGGTGGCAGCCGACGCACTGGCCGGGCGAAGTGTACTGATGATTATGCGGCTCGTCCGCGGCATTGGTGAACGGATCGGGCAGCCCGGCGGCGTGGCAGACATAGCAATCCCACGTCGCGTTATGATTGTTCGGATACGTGGGCGTCGCGGTCGTGTCGTCATCGCCCGGCGGCCAGGTATCGTCGTCGTAGGGCGTCGTGTCATCGTCCGTCGGCGTGGTGTCGTCGTCGGCGACCGTGTCGTCATCCGCCACGGTGTCGTCGTCGGTCGTCGTGTCGTCGTCGCTGCTCGACTTGCTGCACGCGACGAACGCCGCGGCGGCGATCAGGATCAACGTCGCAATTAAAAAAAGTACGCCGTGGAATTTCATTGGTCAGTCCTCCGGTGGTCCAGCTTATTCCAGTCGAAATATGCAAATTGGACGTGCGTTCGTCAAGATCGTTCCGCCGCATTTTGGGGGATGTCCGCCGTCGCCGCGATCGCGGCTTGCATTGACAGCTTTTGCCCGGCCCCCTTATGATCTTTGTTTATGGAACTCAGGAGGGATTACATGTCGCCTCAAATTCGCCGCTTGTTGCTGTTGGGCGTGGTTCTGCTGGCGGCCGCGTGTCTGCTGTGCTCATTGACGGCCTGCTCGAAGAAAACTCCCCCGGCCCCCGCGCCGTTGCCGGCGCCCGCCGCGCAGGGCCCGCTGCCGAATCCGCCCGGCGGGGAACCCGGCGCGCCTCCCGGTCCGGCGCTGCAGGCGAGCCAGAAATGTCGGACGCTGTGCAAAGACATGTGCATGCGCGGGCGGCAATGCAATCTGCCCACGTATAACAACGTGCTGCGCTGCGGCCGGGTCTGCCTGGCGGTTTGCGCCCGCGGGCTGGTGTCGGACAGCATCGAGAATTGCGTGAAGCCGGAAGTCGATTGCACGCAGGTCAGCAAATGCCTGACCGACCTGCGCGCCGGCATCATGAAGCGCATCCAAGAGATGAAAGCCAAGCGTGACGCGGGCCAGCAGCCGGCCGCGCCCGGGCCGTCGGCGCCGTCGGCGGAAGCGCCGGCCGCACCGCCGACCCAATAGACCAACCGCTCCACGCCGCCATCAACACGCCGACGGAGGACAAACGGGGTGCTCCACTTCGACCTGGACGACGTGATTCACCTCGAACGGCTGCTCGACGAGTTGAAGTCGTCGCTGCCGGCCGCCGTGTCGTCCGCGCTGGGCCGCGAACTGCGCGCCGAATGCGATGATCGGCCGCTGACCCCGGCGCAGCGGGGACCGCAGATCACTTCGCCGCGCCGCGTGACCTGGCGGCTGCTCGATGGCGCGACGGGCGTGCAGATCGCCGCGCTGGCCACGCGCTATCTGGCCCCGGCCGCCGGCGAGGTNNCCCGCCTGACGCTGCTCGGTTTCTTCCCGGCGCTCGGCCTCGTGATCGGCTTGGTCGGCTGGCGCCTGCTGCAATTCGACACGGCGATGATGCCCCTGCCGTGGGCGATCACCGGCATCCTGGTCGGCGCCCTGTGCGCGCTCGCGCTGCTGCCTTCCGCCACGGCCTGGATCGCCGGGCTGTTCGAAGGCCCCCGCTCCGCCGCTTATCCGCGCCAGGTGAAACGCGCGCAAGCGGCCGTGCGCGAACTGGCCGGACGTCTGATCGACCAGGAACGTGCGCAAGCCGCGCAGGAACGCGCCGCCGCTCCGGCAGCCGCGCCGCCGGCCGCCGATCCGCTCGCCTTGGCGGCCTACGCCAACGAACTGTCGGCCGATCCGGCGCAGGCCATTTTGAAATTCGGTTTGTGGCGCGCGGAAAACCAACGGGCCATCGCGGCGGCGTTTGCCGGTTTGCAAACCGACATGCAAGCGCTGACCGCGTATCAACAGGCCCGCC
>PMZC01000113.1 GCA_003170555.1 Deltaproteobacteria bacterium | reverse complement strand
TCGCTGCCCAAGACGCGCTCCGGCAAGGTGATGCGCCGCGTGCTGCGCGCGCTGTGCGAAGAGAAGACGCTGGGCGATCTGTCCACGCTCGAAGACGGGGCCAGCGTCGACGAAATCCGCCGCGCCGTCGAAGGGATGGAAGCGAAGTAGCGGGCGCCGGAACGCTCGCGGCGGAGAAACGCCGGCATCCTCGGTCTTGCCGACGGCGTAATTCAATCGTTTGTCGTCTTAGCCCCGCGCACACCGGAAACCGAAGTAGACGACCGGAGAAGGGGAAACGGACGGGGGGCGCCATTCCAGTACGTTGTGCATGCAATCGCGGCAATTGAGGTCCCGCGTATCGGGCGTGACCAGGAGCCCGGAAGCCACGCTGACTTCGCGCGGATCGCTGGTCGCGCATCCGCCGCGCAGCGAGGCGTACCAGCCCGAATTCGGCGCCTCGGGCGGAAGGCTGGGTAAAACGTTTCGGCCGTAGGTCATATCTTCGCACCACTGCCAGACGTTCCCCAGCATGTCGTAGAGGCCGTAGGCATTCGGTCGCTTTTGCGCCACCGGATGAGTCTTACGGCCGGAATTGTCCCGGTGCCACGCAATCGCGTCCAGGTCGCCGTAGCGTACGCCCGTCGTGCCGCCGCGCGCGGCGTATTCCCACTCGTTTTCCGTCGGCAGCCGTTTGCCGACCTTCGCGCAGTAACGACGCGCTTCAAGCCAGGTGACCTCTTCGACCGGGCAATTCGCGCATCCCGCGAAGCGGCTCGGATTCTTTCCCATCACGCTTTGGTACTGCGCCTGGGTGACGAGCGTCGTGTCTATCCAGAAGCTTTTCACCGCGAACTGTTGGGCGGGCGATTCGCCGGAGCAACTCGGGTTGTCCGGTGAGCAGCCGGCCGTGGTGAACGTCCCGCCGCGAATGCGCACCATGCCGATCGTGGATGGCCGACACGCGGCAATAACGAACATCGCGACGGCCAGAATTCCGACGGTCTTCATGGTCGCCCTCCGGCGAAGGAATCTCGGCGGCGCCAGCGCATTGGCGCCTTTCCCGAACTTGGTAAAAAGCTCCGCAAAAGCGGTCAATTTCATTGCTACGCCGCCGGCTGCCTCGCGTCAAGATCGTTTTCGCATGGTTTGTCTGGTTGGCAGTCGCTCGTTCTTTTCGCTGATGGCAGGTCCAGAAATGAAAACGTCAAAGGGCAATCCGCCGCGGCTGCGCACTTTACAGCCGCGTGACCCGACTTTACTCTATGGCCTAAGGCATCCACATGAATGGCAAAGACTTTCGTATTCGACTGATCGTCTTGCTGCTGCTTTGCGCGGCGATGATCGTCATCTTGGCGTTGGGCTACCGCAATCGCCCGACCGTACGCGCCGCGCCGACACCGACACCGACGCCCGCGCCGATAGCCACGCCCGCCGGTCCGGCGCCGCAGGCGGTCGAGCGCGTGCTGCAAACGCTGATCGCCAAAGGGGCGAAGGTCGAGCCGCGCGACGGCTTCGCCGGCAAGTATCCGATTTATCTGGCCGTCATGGGGAACAAGATCGTCGGCGCCGCCTTCGCGATCAACGCCGCGGGCGACAATCTGGGTCTGCCGCCGATTCTGATGGGCCTGGACGCCGAAGGGAGAATTCTCGGTCTGGCCGTCTCCGGCGCACCGGCGAGCAAGCCCGGCGTGGCGAAGGACCTCGCCGCGCTCGAAGCGTGGCTGCCCCAACTGGCGAGCAAAGACAACCAGCCGCGCACGCTGGCCAATACCAAGTGGCGGCTCAAGGAAGATCGCGGTGAGATCGATCCGCCGGCGGCGGGCCAGGCGATCCGCCCGCGGGCCGTGCTGCTGGCCGTACGCGACGGACTGAGCTGGTTCCGGGCGCATCGCGGCGAGTTGCTGAGCGGCGTCGTCTCGCGCCCCGGTCGCGCCGCGAATCCGGCGGCGGAGGCCGGCGGGGCGCCGGAACCCAACCTGCCGCGCTCGAAGCCGTTTCCAAGATAATGAAAAATGAAAAATTGGGATCGGGAGAGCGACGTCGCTTCGCCGGTCTTGAGTAAGCCGCGCAGGTGGCTATGATGAACCAGATATGAGCAAGGAACCGCAAGGCATGAAAAAGGAAACGACCGAGCACTTGGCCGTCCGCAATAGAATGACGCGTACCTTGCCGTCATTTTTCATTTTCCTTGGCCTGGCGCTGCTCTTCGCCCCATCCGCCTTCGCCGCCGAACCGATCGGCCAGGTGATCGGCGTGGTCGGCGGGGCGAACATCGAGCGCGCGGGCGCGAATGAAGTAATCGCGGCGACCCCGGGCGTCAACGTTTTCGTCGACGATGTCCTGGCCACCGATCACACCGGGCGCCTGAAGGTCTTCTTCGACGGCAAGATGGTGTTGCAGGTCGGCTCCGACACCCGCGTGCGGCTGCAGGATGTCGCCTTTGACACGACGGCCCGCCGGCGACGCGCCACGTTTCAATTGCAGGCGGGCGGCCTGCGCCTGCTGGTCCAGCATCTGTTCGATTACCAGACCCGGGCGCGCGTCGAAACGCCCGCGGCGGTCGTCGAGTCGAAGGCCACCTATTTCGTCGTGACCTATGATCCCGCGGCGCGCCGCAGCGAAACGCTGGTCGTGGCGGGCGTGGTGGGCGTCATCGGCATGGGCGCGGTGCACGAACGCGAACGCCTGCTGCAGCCCGGCTCGCTGCTGGTGAACACGGCCAACGAAGAGCTGCCCCTGCCGGTCGAGGCCGATGAAGCCGCGCGCCGGCGGCTATGGACGGCCACCGAGACGCCCGACGAAAGCATCATGCAATACCGCGTGGGCGGGCCGCGCCATCTGGTGGATGTCGCCGCGCTCGGCCTCAGCGGCGAAGGCGCGCTGGGCGCCGATGAAATGCCCACCGCGCAGGGCGGCGAGGCGGGCGCCGAGTTCGACGCGTTCCGCGCCGGTTGGCGCGAGGGCGGTCTGCCGCAGGAAGATTTGCCCGAACACGGGCCGCCGCGTCTGAAGCCGCCGTTGGTCGACCACGGCGTCAACGGCTCGGTGGATGTCGTCATTCATTTCCCGCAGCTTCGGGCGCTTCGCCTGCGGCAGCGCACGCGCCGGTAGTTTCGCGATGCGGCGCGCCGTCCGACTGATTTTGTGCGGCGTGATCGTCGCGGGCCTCGCCGGCTGTGCGGTCCCCGACCGATCCGCGACCACGAATCGCGTCGAGGTCGTGGCCGCGCTGGGATCGTCATCCGACCTGCCGCCCGAAGTGCAGAGCATCGCGCTGGCCGTAACCGGCGAGGGGCTCGAGACGATTCGCCTCTCGGTCGACGTGGCCGATCTCACGCCGGGGCAAGAAGTGATTTTCCGCGTGGCCGTGTCGCCCGGCGTGCGCACGTTCACGGTCGTTTGTTACAACGCGGAAAGCTTCGGCCTGTATCGCGGCGAGCGCACGATCACCATCGTCGCGAAGCACACCGTGCAGCTCGACATCGACCTGCGCGCCTACGGGCTTCTTCGCGGCGACGTCTACTACTACGACGGCGCGGCGCTCGTTCCGCTGCCCGACTTTCAGCAGGGCGACGTGACGGTGACCGGCGGCCGCTACCGGCTGGAAGCGGAGGTCGGGCCCGTGGGCGTCGAACTCGACGCCGGCCCGCTCGTGTCGGCCGGTCAGGATTTATGGGGATCCACCACCGTGGCGCTCACGGCGCCGGGC
>PMZC01000277.1 GCA_003170555.1 Deltaproteobacteria bacterium | reverse complement strand
GTCGATCGTAATTTTTCCGATATTGATTTTATGTGGTGAGCTGTCGACGTCGGACCGATTTGATACAATAGCGGTCGTTTTTTCAGTAAACAAAAAGGTAGACCGATGTCGGAAACGACGCGGGCTCGACAGGTCTTCTTTTTCCCGTACGTGTTCGGGCTCGTACACCTGTTGGTCGACGCCGCGACGATCTCCACCATCGACACGTCGTATATTGCGCACGAACTGCCGCCGTACTGGGCGTTCTATTACGTGGTTGCCTACGATCTCCTCGCGTTCGCGAGCCAGCCGCTGCTGGGTTTCCTGGTGGACCGCACGCGCTTCTTCCGCGGCGCGATCTTGGCGGGACTCGGCGCGGTGCTCGCCGGGGTGCTGCTCAAATCGGTCGAGCCGCTCAGCACGCTGGTGCTCGCGGGCGTCGGCAACGCGCTGTTTCACCTCGGCGCGGGAGCCTTCGCGCTGCACGTCGAGCCCGGCCGCGCCACGCCGCCCGGCATTTTCGTCGGCCCCGGCGCGATTGGCGTGGTGCTCGCCAAGTTCCTGGTTAAAAGCGATCTCGTGTACCTCTGGCCGTTTGTGCTCGCATTGGCGGCGGCGTTCGTCGTGTCGTGGATCTACCGTTATCCCGAAATCCCGCGCACCGAAAAACCGAAGATGTTGGACGTCAATCGGCCGGTCGTCGCTCTCTTGTTGTTGCTCTTCTCGGTTTTCGTGCGCTCGTTCGTCGGTATGGCGGGGGGCTACCAGTGCCCGAAGGCGACCGCCATCGCGTTCGGTTTCGGCTTCGCCGGGTTCGCCGGCAAAGCGTTGGGCGGCGTGCTGTCCGACCGCCTGGGCTGGATCAAAGTGGGTGTGGCGACGCTGCTGATTTCCGCGCCGCTGATCGCCTTCGGCGGATCGAACTACGTGCTGGTGACGATCGGCGTGTTCCTGGTTCAGATGACCATGCCGGTCACGCTCGTGGCCTTGTTCGCGCTGCTGCCCGGTCGGCCCGCCTTCGCGTTCGGGCTGTCGTGCCTCGCCTACATCGCCGGTGCGATCCCCACTTTCTACCATCAGGTCCGCGCCTTCTACGGCCCGTTCGCTTTTCTGGCGCTGATGCTGCTTTCGGCGATTACGTTGTATGCCGGGTTGCGGATGCTGCGCGAAAAAGTCCCGATGCGGTTTCCATCTTATAACTCCCAACCGCCTGCCGCCCGCCCCTTCGGGGGCGAGAGAAATTAGCCCAGGACTTCTAGTCCTGGGACCTGAACGCTTACAACACGCGTGGCGAATCCTCGCCCTTCTGCCCAGCATTAGAAATACTGGGCTAACGACTAACGCCCGTACCACGGGCGTCGAGGTCTTCCGTAGAAGGGTCGACTATTTCTTGCAAGGCCATAACGGACGCCGGCGAGCGTCTCGAACCGCGCGCGAGATGTGAGCGCCACGCGCGCTTGACTGTCGGCCGTTCGATCTTAGGTTGGCGATAAGGGACGATAAGCAAACAGATCGCGCTGTTCGGCCTGGGCGACCAGAAGCTGTACCCGGACAAATTCGTCGACGCGATGGGCAAGCTCTCGCGCAAGGTGCGGCAGCGCGGCGCCAAGCTGGTCGGCGCGTGGCCGACCGAAGGCTACGAGTTCAATCGCTCCGAAGCGGTGCAGGGCTACAACTTCGTCGGCCTGGCCATCGACGAGGATAATCAGAACGATCGCACGGTCGATCGCGTCGAGCTGTGGGTGGAAATCCTGCGGCTGTCCTTCGACGGGCCGCCGGCTCACGCGTAACGGCGACCGGCGACACGCTCCGGTCTGTTCGACGCGATTGGAAAAGCGCGGCGGCGATCACTTGATCGCAGCGGTCGCGTCGTCATCTGCCTCATGAGCTACGACATCCTGATCAGATGGTTTGATTGATTCGTCTCACGCTTGACAGTCGGAGCGCGACTATGATTAGTAAGTTTGTTCGCTGACGGGAAAAAATGCCAACTTGGTGAGCGGCGCGACCGTGGCCGATCGACGGACCGGCGTCGCCGTTGCGCCGCATGAGGTCAACGGATTCATGGCGGTCTGGCTGATTGTTCTGGCCGCGGTGGCGTTGTTGGTGTTCGTCGTTTCTCGTGTGATCGATCGCGAAACGCGCCGCCGCCTGCGGTTGCTCGGGGCGGTGCTGTTTGCGGCGATGGTCTTGCTGTTTTTGCTGGCGTATCTAGTCACCAAGACCGGTTGAGGTCTTTGACAATGAAGGAGGGAAACATGCGCTGGGCCCAGATTAAGAAACTGCTGATCGTGTTGGTATTGGCGTTGTCGTTGCCGTTCATCATGGGTTTTGGCGACAGCAGTTCGATCGTTAGCACCCTGCTTATCGGGTTGGTGATCGCGGCGGTGGTGTTCCTGATTTTGCGCGAGGTCGTTTGCTGGTATTGGAAGATCAACGAGATCGTTTCGTTGCAGAAGCAGATCGTCGAATTGCTGAAGGGACGGCAGGCCGCGCCGGAAGAAAGCGCCTGGCGCAATCTCGCGGCGGCGGCCGCGATTCCCGCGCCGGCGGCCCCGCCTCCGCCGGTCGCGGGAAAGAAATGTTCGAATTGCGGCTACGCCGTCGGGGAAAACGAGGCGTATTGCCCGAATTGCGGCCGCTCGACCGCCTGAAGCCGGCGCGATCCGCGGGCGTCCGCGGCCGGCGCGTCTAGCTTGACAGCGCTTCGCCTGCGCGAACAAAATGCCGCTTCATTCTCATCGAACGATACCACCAGGCGGAGGTTCGCGGATGAAGGAATTGCCGGGCGGGATCGGCGAGCTGTTCACCAGCCCCGATCCGGACGAAGCGCGGGCGCACTTTCGAACCAAGTCGCGGGCGCTGACCAATAAACTGATGACGGTGAAGGAGGCGGTGCGCCGCTTCGTGCACGACGGCGACTACCTGGCCGTCGGCGGCTTCGGCGGCGTGCGCATTCCGACCGCGGTGCTGCATGAGATCGTGCGCCAGGGCCGCAAGCGCCTGGGCTTCGCCGGCCACACGGCGACGCACGACAACCAGATCATGGCCGCCGGCGAATGCTTCGACCGCTGCGACATCGCCTACGTCGTCGGTCTCGAAGCGCGCGGGCTGTCGCCGCAATCGCGTCGCTACTTCGAAAGCGGCAAAGTGAAGATGACCGAATGGACCAACGCCGGTCTGTATTGGCGTTACCAGGCGGCCGCGCTGGGCGTGCCGTTCATTCCCGGCCGGTCGATGCTGGGCACGGATACGCTGAAATACTCGGGGGCCAAGGTGGTCGAGTGCCCGTATACCGGCAAGCCGCTGGTGTTGTTTCCCGCGTTGTATCCCGACATCGCCGTCATCCACGTGCACGAAGCCGACGTGCACGGCAACGCGCGCATCCAGGGCACGACGATCGCCGACCAGACGCTGGCTCGCGCGGCGAAGCACATCATTCTCACCGCGGAGAAAATCATCTCCACCGACGAAATCCGCCGCGACCCGTCCTTGACGCGCATCCCGTACTACGCGGTGGACGCGGTGTGCGAAGCGCCCTACGGCGGCTATCCGAGCAACATGCCGTACCTCTATTTCTCCGACGAAGAGCACCTGCGCCTGTGGCTCGAGGTCGAGAAAGACCCCGTCGCGCACCAGAAGTTCATCGACAAGTACATCCGTAACACGCGCGATTTCAACGAATACCTGCAATTGTGCGGCGGCCTGGGGCGCATGATCGAGCTCGAACGCCTCGAACGCCTGATTCCCAAGCCCGACACCTACGGCGACGAACGGGAGGTGTTGTGATGAGCCGCTACAACCGCATGGAATTGATGATCACCGTCGCCGCGCGCGTGCTCGAAGACGGCCGCATCGTGGCCATCGGCACGGGCGCGCCGTGCGCCGCGGCGATGCTCGCGCAAAAAACCCACGCGCCGAATTTGATTCTGCTCTTCGAGGCCGGCGGCTTCGGGCCGCTGCTGCCGACGATGCCGGTCTCGGTCGGCGACTCGCGCACGTTCTATCGCGCGTTGATGGCCACCTCGATGCGCGATGTGATGGCCTGCGTCGCCCGGGGCATGGTCGACTATTGCTTCTTGGGCGGGGCCCAGATCGACCCCTACGGCAACATCAACTCGACGATGATCGGCAAAGACTTCCACCACCCGAAGGTCCGCATGCCCGGTTCGGGCGGCGCGAACGACCTGGCCTCGCACGCGTGGCGCAGCCTAGTCGTCACCATTCACGACAAACGCCGCTTCGTCGAGAAGATGGACTTCGTCACTTCGCCCGGCTACCTCGACGGTCCCGGCGCCCGCGAACGCGTCGGCCTGCCGAAGGACACCGGGCCGTACAAGGTCATCACCGACCTGGCCGTGATGGGCTTCGATCCCGACACCTGCCGGATGCGCATCGAATCGATTCACCCGGGCGTCACCGTCGAGCAGGTGAAGGAAAACACGGGCTTCGAAATCGGCGTCGCCGCNNGAACCGCCGACCGACGAGGAACTGCGCCTGCTGCGCGACGAAGTCGACCCGATGCGCTACGTCATCGGGCGGTAAGCGCGACCTGTGCCATAGTCTTGGCCGCAAGGCCAATGCTGTGCCGGCGTGAAAACATGCACACCGTTTTAAGCTGCTCGGGCCAGAGCGACCGCACGCACGCGATGCTCATCGACGGTCTATTGTCGCGACAGGCAACCCGCTGGTCAGAACGCAATCGGTAGGTAATCCCGGTTAACATCCTGTGCGACGAAATCGTGGCTCGGTTGTCGAGAGTGATCGAAAAAGTGAAACAGTGTAAAATCCGCGTATGAGTCGATTTGTTGGCCTAATGCAAATTGCGAATTTTCCGACACAGCAAAGTCGTGCTTATAAAGAAACCATTGAATTCGTCGAATCAAACAGCGAGATCGCAAAGAGACTGAGTAATTCGATGCTCGTCGGTTATCAAATCTTGTTTGAAACTCCACCCTCGGATCTGGAATCTGTTTTGAAAGTAGGATTCCACCCTTTCTCCGAAGCAACTACTGATATATGTTATGCGGTGTTCCACGCCGTAAGCGGATCGTACAAGTCAGCTTATCACCATCTTCGTTCTTTCTTTGAATTGTACTTAATTGGTAACTTTTTTCTATCGCCAAATTCGCCGCGCGGGGAGGCACTCGAATGGCTTGTTGGTGAGAAAGACACCCCTTTCATGAGCCGTTTGTTGGACAGACTGTTCAAAGAACCCAACTTTGCTGCCGCCGACAGGCTATTTGGTTTCAAAAAAGAGATTTCAAAGGTATACGGGCGACTTTCAAGTATCGTTCACAACAAAGGAATACCGGTAGCTCACCAAGCTTTAAACCTTTCCAATTATCCGCGTTTCAACATCAATGCGTTCAAGGGGTTCTTGGACGAGTTGCACGATGCCATTGGCATAGAGGCCGCTGCGATGGCGTTGCGTTCGCCTATTATCTTATACGGTTTGCCCATGATGCAGAAGTTCGGTTTGAATCCTCCTTTATGTGGCTTTCTTGAAGAGTGGGAATCGACGTTACTGCGCGAGTTTATTAGACCAGACTGGTTACCTTTTCTTGACGAAATAGCTGTGAATGACGTAAGGGCGCAGGCAGAACGGGAATTTGTTCTATCTCGTGACGACATTTCGTCGGAGGAGTACGAGCAACAATGCCGAGAGTTCGAAGAGTCAACGCGTGAAATGAAAAAAAACGCGGAAACGTCCGAATTGTTGGATCTGCTGAATAAAAATAATAAAGACTAACGCGGAAAGACCCCGGGGCTTCCTGAGCCGAGATCTTGGAGTTCGGCCTCAATTGCGCCTGCGTGCGAAAAGTTTGTTAATTGACTGACAACTCTGACGCGGCCGAAGGTGTCGCCATCGGCGTCGCCGCCGACCTGCAGCACACCGAACCGCCGACCGACGAGGAACTCCGCCTGCTGCGCGACGAGGTCGACCCGATGCGCTACGTGATCGGACGATAGGCGCGACCTGTGCCATAGTCTTCGCCGTGAGGCGAAGGCTGTGCGCTATTTTTCCTATCACCGGCACAGCTTTGCGCCTGACGGCTCAAAACTATGGCACACCAGTATCGAGGGTTTGATTTAAGTGGCCGCTACGGACTCTGCGTTCCGGCCGGCGGTGCGTTCGGCGGAGGATTCGGCGCGAACGGATTCACCTCCGGTCCGGGAACGGCGGGCGCCGACGTGGTGGGCGGCGTCGCCGGCGGCGGAGCAGCGGACTCGGTCGGCGTGGCCGCGGGGACGAGCGGCGGCGCGGGCGAGGGTTGCGCCGCGAAGTAGATGGCCGTGAAGATCAGCACCAGCATCACAATGGCCGCGAGCACCAGCCAGCCGGGAACGGCGCCCGGAATTTTCCGCAGGGACGGCGCTTTGGGCGTGGGGACCTGCTTCGGTTCCGCGGGCGTTTTGGGTCGCGGTTCCTGCTGATCGATCGGCGGCGGCGTGGGCTTCACGGCGGTCACGGGTTGGTAGGCCGCGTCGGCCATCAGCACGACGCTGATGTTGTCGCGGCTGCCGCCGTGATACGCGGCGCGCACCAGATTGAGCGCCGCCGTTTTCGCATCGGGGCTGCCGGCGAGGTAATCGCGCATCTGGATATCGTCGAGGCCGTCGGGCAGGCCGTCGCTGCACAGCAGCAGCGCGCCGCCGCGCGGCAGTTCGTACCAACCGGCGGGTTCGGGAAACAGGTCGATGTCCGGCTGCGTAGACGAACCGATCGAACGCGTCAACGCGTGGCCGATCGGGCTGGCCTCCGCTTCCTCGCGCGTCATCGCGCCGACCCGCACCGCTTCCTCGCGCAGCGAATGGTCGCGGGTCAGCACGCGAAAGCCTTCACCCTGCGGATCCCACAGATACGCGCGGCTGTCGCCGACGTTGGCGACCACGAAGCGGCCGCGCCGCTCCAGCACCGCGACCAGCGTCGTCCCCATGCCGTGCTTGGCGGGATCGGCCCGGCCTTCGGCGTGCACCGCATGATGCGCGCGATGCACCGCCTGGGTCAGCGCCGCGCGCAGCGCTTCGTTTTCCGCGTGCGTGCCGCCGAGCGACTGGCGCAGATCGCGCAAAAAAATGTCCGCCGCCAGTTGGCTGGCGCGGTCGCCCGCTTTCATGCCGCCCATGCCGTCGAGCACGGCCGCGACGCGCACCGGTCCGGCGGCGGTGTCGATGGTTTCGGTGACGATGGTGTCTTGATTTTGGCCGCGCCGGCCCGCGTGGGTCATGCTGACGAGTTGATGATCCATGGCTAACTCAATATAACCTCAACGACCCTCAGGTTTTGCCGCAGAGAGCATACAGAAATTCCCGCAGAGCGGCAAGCACCGCGGGCGCGGAATGTTCGCGCGTGACAAACGCCGCCGCTTCGCGCGCGATCTGCGCCGCCGTTTCCGGCTCGGCGACCAGCCGCCGCACCTGCGCGACCCACTCCTCCGGCGTCGCGGCGGTGACGGCGAACGGTCCGAGCCGCACGACCTCCGGCAGCGGCGCGCACACGGCCGGAATTCCCGCCGCCCACGCTTCGAGTAACGCGGCCGGCAAAAAAAACTTCGTTGCGCGGTCGACGCGATACGGGAAAACGCCCGCCAAAAAACGACGCCACCAGATCGCCCGGTCATCCGGCAACAAGTGCAGGTTGGGCAACCGGCGTTCGGCCGCAACGATCGCCGCCGACGAGCGCGCTCCGGCGCCGAGATAGATTTCGAGTTGGCGCTCGTGTTCGGCCAGCGCGATCGGAATCGCGGCGTCCCACGAGTCATCCACCGGCCCCACGTAACCCACCGCCGGAGCGACCAGCGGCGGATCGTCGTCGGTCGGATGCGGCGGCGGCTCGATGGGATCGGGCAGCAGCGCGACGCGCGCGTTGTGGCGGCGCACTTCGTCGACGATGCCGCGCGTCGGGGCGGTCACCAGGTCGGCCTTGGCGACGCCCTTCCACGCGGACGATTTCGCCGGCAAGGCGCCGAGGTCCAGCCACACCGGCAGCTTGCCGACAAAATCGCGGTGCAACTCGGCCGCGGTCGCCGGATCGTCGGTGCAGGCCAGATCAATCGCGCCGAACGCGACGGCCTCGCCCGGAAATCCCGGCAGCGCCAGCAAGCGCCGCAGGCGTTCGCCGAGCGGCCGGTCGGGCGGAGCAAAAGTGCGATAGCGCATCAGAACCCCAACGTTCTTACGGATTCGCGCAGCTTAGCGGCACGGCCGCCCGGCTGACAAGCCTCGCGGGGAAAGAATGGCGGNNGTCGCTCCCGCCCGCGTCTTTGGTGTGCCGGAGACTTATTTATGATGTCTTCGGAATTCGGAGCGTTGACAATTGGGAAGATAATCGATATTGATAACTTACTCGAATATTGAATCGAGTAACAATAATTTGCGGAGAAGTTAGGAGGACTATCATGTTTCGTCAAACGATAGTGTATGTAGCTATCGTGGCGGTCGTATTTGTTTGTGTTGTCCACGCGCAGGTGCAACCAAATGTTGCAAATTACGCCCGGTTTATAGATCGTCACATTGTTCCAAACAACGAAAACGAGTTTTACCTTTTTACCCATGATTTCCAGACTTCTTTGGATTTTGCGAGACATCTAGAAGATCCCGCCGATTCTGCGGTCGTGAACGGAGAGGACCTGACAATCGACAACATCATCAATTGTCATTTCCTTGAGCACCTTCTTGAAGGCTCCGTAATGGATGTTTGCGACCTGAAGAAGATTGTCGGGTATCGCGAATGGGATGCGGCGACTTTTCAAGGTCACAGACCCGACCAATTTCAAGCTGCCGCAAAACAGCGAGAAGCGACGATAGTTATCAGACGAGTAGGGGTCCAATACATTAACGAGTTTCACAAGCTCTGGAACACTAGTTTTTTCGTCGACGGCAATCAATCATTCGTTTATACGAAGAAGAATTATGATTTTGAGAGAAAGGTACTTGTGTTGAACTATCCCGTTAGCTGGCAACACCCAGGCGGAAATTTTGAAACACTTGACGGATGGGAAGGCGGCGGCTCCCCGATCGATAGCAGATCTGCGCCGTCCTTATATACCCATGCCAGAGATCGGCGTGGGCAATTAGCACAGAAGAAAATCTTGGTGCCGTTGGATTTAGAACACGCACGCCAGTATTTAGACAATGACAACTATCTTACGGCCAGAATTTACTTCAAATTGAAGGGGCCATTTTACCTTAGCGTACAATCGATTTACTTGATTTTTTCGTTCAGGGACACAAGCGATGCGTTGTGGACCATGGAGCTTCCGTTGGATGGACCAGTTATGGAATCGGAATATATTATTCCGCGAAGAATGCAACAGATACCTTTCGACACTTCGATGCTCAACAAAGTGATATCTAGCGACGCGGCACCACAGATTTTCTCTGAAATAGCTCATCTCAGCGCCTCCGACGTTGATAGAATGCACAATAACGATGGTCAAGCTATTTTGATGTGCGCGAAGCTACATATCGCTTTTGAAAATTATAAACGTCGTTTTAAAAAGAACCCGGCCAAATTGAGCGACCTTTACAAAATCGATCGAGACTTGAAGAGGATCCCGTCTATCCAGTTGCGAATAGAGGGAGGGGATTTCGGAATCGGCTATCGGCTGTATTTCTATGCGCGGAATATCAACGGGACAGGGTTTTGGTTTGGTCGTGGAGGGAGAAGATAACAAGCGCCTCACAATATCTATTTCGCGCAGTCTCGTGATAACCGCGTCCACTCCGAGATAATATTATTACGAGCCTCGGCCGGCATTTACGGATCGCTAAAGGGTCGTCAATTCGTCGGGAAAAGCGGCGTTCCGGCCGGTGGACCTTCCGGCGGTAGAAGCTTGACTATATACTCGCATGCGTTCCCAAACTCAACAGCCAACTCCAGTCGTCCGTCACCGTCGGAGTCAATAACAACGATCTCCTCAAGCTCCCAATCCTCGCAGGAGAGAGGACCAGATGCCTGGGCGTAAATAACCCGCGGCGTTTGGCCGCATTCGACAAGAAAGAAAACGCCCCTACGGGTATCTATATCGACATTATACTCAAAATAACACGCGGCGAAATATTTGCCGTTGTATTCGTAGAACAGACGCGTTTTTTCTTTCATTCGCCTTCTGAACTCTGGATGCCTCACCACGGCTTTTTTCATTTTCTTTTCGATTTCGCGCAACTTGGTGGGCGGAATCCGGATCTGAACCGGCTTGACCGGGCTCCCATCCAAAAAACCAAGATAACGACCGTTCGCTAGTGAAACAGGAGTAAATTCAATATCATCATTTTGACAATCACAGATGCTCATGTTATCCCGCCGCCACTGTTCTGTTATTAATTTAATCGCGACGACGGAAGTCTCACCAATCTGTTCCCCGTGCTTAAAAAGTCTAAGATGAGTACCAATTGCGAGTTTCTTAGTTTCCTGGGGCTCACGGCACGGAGGCACGGAAATATGACCTCCCCCCACATCAACCACGAATGGTTGTGTCGAGCTCCCCGGAGACGGTGGCTGCGCTTGCATACCAGGCGTACTCTCCGGTATCCTGCCCCACACGTACTCACCGTTCGTGAAATGCGCAATCTGGTTATCCTGACAGAGGTCGTGGTAGCCCCCGGACATGCTGTCGAGGATGCGAAAAGGTTCGGCGACGTCGCTCAACACTCGCCACTTTCGGCCGACGTTCCCTACAAGAAGATCTCTCGATGGGCCGTGGGCCGCCATGTAGCATGGGCATTGATACTCGCTAATCCCGTCGTCGTTCAGATCCATCGCTCGCACCGAGGTGGTAGACACCCAAACGCTGAGCCAAGTGCCGGTGTATATTCCGTTAGGCCCGCACTGCCTTGTCATGAAGGCGTCGAGACCACGTGGAAGATCTGTCTTTGCGACGGTCTTAATCGTGGCATAGGCTCTCTCGCTTCTCGCGCCGCAGCTGGAAACCGACCTCTGCGCCCATAACACTCCGACGGCGATGGCCGTGGACAGCAAAACCGCGATGAACACGACCAATTTCTTCATATGTTAGTCTCCTCCACAGCTTGGTCTAAGACCACCACCAAGTCCCCGGATGCGACGCGTGGTCCCGTCTTTCATCGATTGTTCTTTCTAGCAAGAGTACCACGGTAGACGTTGGGCAGGGAAGTGGGGCCTGTGGCCGACGAGCGGTGCATCAGGCTGAGCATCAGCGCCAATGACGTCGTACTTGATGTCCTTGTACCACTCCGTATACTTTCTTCGGCCCGGGTTTTTGTCGCCGCAACACGCGTTCGAAATCGTTTCAAAGGACTACATGTTTTTGGCAATGAATTTGTGATAGTTGGCCATCCAATAGGCAAACAGAAAGTCGAAGCCCGGATAGACATAAGCCGCGTTTTCCGGATTGGGGCACGACGTCAAGAATGGGCTGTTTTCCCAAAATAGGTGCGTCGGGCATTGGTCCATGATGCGATACGCTTCCTTCGCCTGGGGTTGGATGTTGACCCCGAGCAGTTGGCGCAGGAAAGGATGCTGATCAAAGAAGTCGGCCAGCCAAACCGAAACCGGATCGAGTTCCACGACCGGCGGCGTGACGCCCCGTTGGTAGCTCGGCGGGTCAATGAAATCCGCCAAATCCTGTTCGAGTTGCGCCTGGTACTCGTCGCTTCCCGGCGCCGGGGTGTAATTCCCCTGGCTCATATGGACCAGCGCAAAAAACGGATTGTGCGACAGCGCCACCCAGCGATTGGCTTGATTTTCATAAAGCCCCTTGAAGAATCGATAGTCGTCCTCGCTGAAATAGACCTTGCCCAGCCGCAACAGGTTATAGAAAAGCTCCTGCGCCAAATTGTTGCCGTAATACGCCCAATAACGGTTGAACACCGATATTCCCGCCGCGGCCATGATCGGCCGATTCTTGTTCCGCAGCCATTGCGCGACGACGGTCTTGTAGCGCTCCTCGCCGGTCAGGTGATAACCGATCAGCGACCACAAGAGCTGCATATTCGGCAGAACGACATTGGGCGTCGAGGTCGGCTCGGCCCCCCAATCGACGATCACCCAATGGTTCGAAATCACGTAATCCAATATTTCGGTGACATCGTCCCGGATCATCTGCCGCATGTCTTCGTCGTCGACCAGGTCATAGGCCAGGCACATGCCCATCATGAAACCGTGATATTGGTCGCGGCTGGTTTCCCCGATCCAAAAATCACCGGCATACGGCCCCTCGTTGACCAGATGACAGCCCTCGAAGTCGGCGCAGTCCGACGGCAGAACGAGCGGGTCCTGCGGACCGCGATATCGCGCGAGATAGCCGAACTTGCCGGTGACGTGAAGGTGCCCGTCGAGCGCTTCGACCGTTTTTTTGGCGTTTGCTTTCGCCTGCGGATCGCCGGTCACATAGTAGCGAAACGCCTGGCTCGCCAGATACATGCCGGTCCAGAAGCAACTGTCCCACGTGCCGAAGTAGTTCGCCACTTGCGTGCGGGTGTCGTCGGTAAAAAGGATTTCGAGCGTCGAACCATAGAAGGGCTGGTGGTGCGACAAATACCATTCGTCATACGCTTGCCCCTTCTGACGAAGCGGACCGGGCGCCGTGCTTTCGTCATAATCCGGCGACTCAATGTTGTTCTGCGGCCACGGGGCGACGTAGTCATCCGGCAGCGTGTCATCATCCCCGACCGAGTCGTCATCCGCGACCGAGTCATCATCTCCGTTGTCTGACGAATCATCGTCAACGGCGTCGTCGTCCGCGCTCAGATCGTCATCGGCCGCGTTGTTGCTGTCGTCGTCGCCGCCGCCGCCGGAACCGCCGCAGGCGATCGCACAAGCGAGTAACAACATCGTCGCCGGAAGCAACAGAACCCAATTGCGGCGGTTCATGATGGCCCCTTCCAGCGCGCCCGGTCTCGGAGTCGGTCGAAAGTCTTTCCAGGGCGGCAACTGTTTCAATTGCTACGCCTCCCGTTTCTGGATGTCAAGGTTATTACCCTGTCGCAGTTTGGTTGGCGGAATACCGGAGTTTCGCGGTCAATCGGCCGCGGACGAGGGCGTCTCGAGATTCACCAGGTAGAAGCTGTGCGGGGCGAGGGAAACGTAGAGGATGCACGACGCGCCGGCTTCGCACTCCGGCATATCGAGGCGGCGGGAGACGGAGTTCGAATCGACCAGCACGGGCCGGACCCTGTCGAAGCCGTAGGTCGCCGGGTCGAAGGTCAGCGTCGCGTTCTGCTCTTCGGCGGTGGGGTTGGCGAGAATGAAAGCCGTCTTGCTGCGGTCCCACGTTTCCCACGCCTCGGCCAGCACGGCGGGAGCGTGGAACGTACCGAAATGGTTGCAACTGGGTCCGCGAATGCAGGAATAGAAGTCATAGTCATATTCGAAAGACTCGTTCTCCTGATCCAACCGCGGCGGAATGAGCATCCGCCCGCTGGTCAGCAGGTCGGGCGCGACTTCCAGGCGCAGGCGCGCGGCCTGGCGCAGGAAAGCGATTTTCGCGGGATCGGCCTGGTGTACGTCGTCGTAATGCCAGCCGCGCGGGCTGATGTCGGCCGACGACCAACCGGTTTCGTAAGCGCAGGGATATCCGTCGGGGCAGGCCGCGCCGTCGCCGGCGACGCCGGGCAGCAGATCGACCGGCGTGTTGAAATAGATGAGCTCCAAGATGCCGCCCCACAGGTACTCGCTGGCGGTGATCCAATAGAAGATGTCGCCCATCTCTTCGGAGATCTGGATTTTTCCGCCGGTGCGCAACGCGCCGTACGGGTGATAGACGAACGAGAACAAGGGAATGTTGATGGCCTCGCCGTTCATCACCCACCGATGCACGCCGTCGAACTCCGGTTGATCAGGCGTGCCGGCCGTGCGCGGGCGAATCGGGCCGAGCCCTTCGGCGCCGAGGTGGTAGAAATCGACCTCGTCGACGAACGGCTCGCTCACGTTCTCCATGCCGGTCGAGTTCTCCCGCGGGGCGCGGCGGCCGACGCCCGGCGCGTACATCTCGCGCGCAGCCTCGACCATCCAGCGCCCGGCCCCTCGATAAGGCTGGTCATTGTTGTCGCCGTAGTTTTCGAGCGCCGCGATGGTGGTGGAAATGTCGTAGTACGCGCCGTCGGTCCGCACATGCACGCCGTCCTGCTCACTGTCGCGCAACAAGGCGCTGCGCCAATGGTGAAACTCACGGACGGTCGCGTTGGCCGGATTCAGCGTGTGCACGTACCCCGGGAAGGTCGGCATCTGATCGTAATAACCGCCCGGCTCACCATTCGCATCGAAAACCTGCAACTCGGACCAACTGGCGCCCGCTTCACCGTTCGGCTTCGCCGGCTGGTCGAAACCGTCCCACCCGGGAACTTGATCGTGCACCAGCATATCGAACAGGAAGGGGTAGACGAAGTCGTCGTGCTCGCCCTTCATCACCTGGTAGTTGGCCGGGAACTCGCCCTGGTACGGCAGCCAGTATTTCTTATCCCAGCCGGCCTGGTAGAACGCGTTGATCGGCTGGCCCGCCGTTTCGGNNTGGGGTGAAAGTCCCAGCCCGGCACGAAAAGCACCCGCGCGTCCGCGATGCCGTCGCAGATCGAATCGTGAAACGCGCGGTACCAGGCGGTTTGGTTCTCGCGCGCGGAAAGTCCGAACACGCTGACCGCCGCCGTTTCGAACAAACGGCGATCCTGCGGCGCGCGTTCGGCGATCGGGTCCTGCGCCCACTCCTGTTGCTCGCCCCACTGCCGGTAAATCTCCGCCGCCTCATGCCAGTCGCCGGAGGGCAGGGCGGCGATCTCGACCGGGTAATCGAGCGCCATGCCGCCGTGGTGTTCGATGTCGTCCACGTCCCAGTTGCGGTGCTCGACGACGGCCATCACCCACGGCTTCGGCGCCTGCGGAAACGCATCCGACAGGCCAAACCGCTTTACCGTGAACTTGGCGTCGGGCGTATAGATCAGGAAACCGCCGCGCCCCGGCGATTGGTAGCTGATCATCTGCAGCATCGCGCCGTGGCCGTAGGGATAACGCAGATTGCCCAACACCTGCAGGGTCTCGCCGTTTTCCTCGCGGGCGCGGGCGATCGGATTGCGAATCAACATGCCGCCTTCGTACGGGATGGCCAGCGTGTCGTTTTCGGGATCGTCCGACAGCGGCGCCAGCGGGCCGAGCACGGGGTAGGTCAGGCCGGCGACGCGCCCGCTTCCGCCGTTGTGCATCGTCGCAAAGAACCGCACCGCGGGACGGCCGGCCGCTAATTCGATCCGCCCTTCGAAGGTGCTGTTGTCGCCGCACGACCAGCGAATGAGACGGCAGGGCGAGGAGGCGGAATCGCACCGGGTGATCTCCGGCGGATACGTCGGTTGGCACACGTTGCTCGCGGTCGCCAAATCCGTAACGTAGAACGGCGCCACGGCCGTCACGTTTCGCAAACGGGCGTCGACCAGGCGCACCGGTTCGGTTTTGGTCAGGTCGTCGATGGCGAGAATATGGCCGGTCGCCGGGTCGATCTCGACGGACATCTCGTCGTTGGAAAGGCGGGAAAGCGAATCGCCCTTGGTCGCCGGCGGCGAAGCGGCGGGCATCTTGTTCGACGGGTCGGCTTGTGCGCCGACCAATTGCTCGGCCGACTTGGCGCGGTCTTGGTTTGGAGACATCGCCTGAATGCCGACGACGAGGGCCAATCCGGCGAGTCCGCATCCGAGAAGCACGATCCAGCGGGAAGAACCGAAAAGCGACACAATGTTATCCTCTGTCAATTATATAGAGCACAAGACGTGCCAGATGCAGCGAACCGAAATTGCCCAGCAATCACCGGACGTTGCGTATTTCGAGCCGGGCCGCGCGATTTTCCCATTCGTAATAGTCATTCCAAAGCGAAACGAACGGTCGGTCGAAAGCACCGGCCGCCGGCGCGACGCCAAGTTATCGTGCGGGCAAAGAAATATCTTAGTTGCTATCTTGTTTCTGACGATGTATATACCTTGAACTCAAGGAACAACTGTGAAGTCGGTGGGTTACGTGGGTCGCGACACGAAACGGAAAACTAGGCCAGCCGTGCGCATGCTGACGGTCGTACGCGCGTTCGGCCTCGCTTTCGCGCTGGTTGCGGTTCTGACCGCCTGCGAATCATTGTCGAACGCCGCGACGATGCCGCCGGAAGCGATCTCGGCGCCGCCGTCGTGGAACGTTCACGTCGTTCTTCCCGACCTGTCGCCCGAGTTCGAAACGCCGCCCGGCCAACCGAATCAGCCGCTGGTCATGATCTATTCGATCGGGCGTCTGGTGGGGCTGAATCTGCTGGCGGGTCGTCCGCTGCCGCCCGATGAGATTCCGCTCTCGGATTTAACCGCGCGCTTCGTCGGTTGGACGCCGGTCTATCTGCCGAAGTCGAGCTTTTCGCTGGACGACCAGATTCTGTTTTCCTGCGCGATCATCGACGGCGAACTGATCGCCCGGGTGCGCGACGCCATTCTGGCCGCCGGGTTTGATCCGGCGAAGGTGGCGCCGGGTGACGGCTACGTGGCGTTCTTCAAGAACGTGATTCCGCCCAACTATCCGACCGATCGCCTGGTCATCAACTGGCGCACGAACCAGATTGTGCTGTATCCCGTGCTCGACCTCGCCACCGAGTTGAACGTGCCGTCGTTTCGCTGGCGCATCTACCAGGTGGCGGACGGCCAACGCGTGCTCATCGCCGACTGGCCGGTCGTGGTGGGCAAGCCGAGCACGCGCACGCCGATGGTGCCGCACCTGCTGATGAATGAGATGGAGCATTATCCGCACTGGATCGACCCCGAAACCATGCGCTACGTCGATCCGGGGCCGCATAATCCGCTGGGCATCTGGAAACTGCGATCGTCGCTGACCAACAAGCGTTGGTACTACCACGGCACGAACAATCCGAAGCTGCTCGGCCGCGACTGGCGCGCGTTTTCGCACGGCTGCGTGCGCAACGAAAACGAGAATATCCGCCGCCTGGGTTGGGTGCTGGTCAGCCACAACGCCGGCGAAGAATTGCGGCCGGGGCTGGTCACCGGGCGGCTCGACGTGATCCCCGAAACCCGCACGCGCGTGACGCCGCTGGTGCGCGGCGTGCAGGCGCATAACTATTACGACACCATCGCCGTGCTGCGCCACGATCCGCCGGAGAATTCGGTCCTCGTTTTTTACCCGAACATCTATGGGGTAGACTGGGAAAACGAGAATTTCCACTTCAGCAACCTCGATCACCTGACCGACACGCTCGTCGATCTCGGCATCACGCCGGACAAGATCGACGAAGACCGCGCCGAGGACCTCCTCAAGCGGATGCGTAAAATCCGTGTCGCGACGGAAATGCCGGTGAAGGACCTGCTGGCGACGGAACCGGGAAGCTGATAAGGTATTAAACGGCGTCACGATGGAGTTACTCGTAGCGTCCGTCTACTAACCATTGGTCAAGGCAAGAACCAAACATGTCGTCGACAACGGATCAATTCTTTTCGTCTGCTATCGAATCAACTGCGAAGTCAAGAGAATTGAAAACAGAATTGACCAAACTCCTTTGGCGTTATGACCGTCTTACCTTGCTTACGTGTTTTGCGGAATACGCCCTTTTCGGCGATCCTCGTCTGAATAATGAGCCCGAAACGGGGCCTAGAGTTGTCGCCTATGAGAACACATGCTATTTGGCATTTCGTCTCGGTGAAGTCTGCTTGTCCCGGCGACCGAACGTCGACGTAGTCTTCAAGCTATTTCGAATTGCGGAACAACTAGCACATCTTGAACTAAATAGAATATATGATCTAAATGACCTTCCAAATATTGACCCTCTTCGGCAGGTAATTACCTCCGTTCGGAGTCACCTATACGGAATACGCGGTTCCGCATTTCCCGATCAACTTCATGAGATGATATGCGAATCATACCGGCCGGCGAACCGAAAACTCAAAGACGAATTCGATATCGAAGTCGAAGAAATATGCTTGACGATTCAGGACTTTTTTAACGTAGTCAACTACAAACCGAATCTTGCCATTTCGAGAGACAACCCGACCAAACCGCTCCACGCAGGAAGCCCGTCCGCCTGTAGAAACGTATATACGATATCGGTTGGCGATTTTACTTCCTGTCCTGACGTTGCGAATTTTAATGAAAAGGCTTGGAACTTCCTTCGAAGCGAACTTGGGTTAACACAAGAGCGTGCGCGACAACTGCCTTTCAGTGAGGCGATTGCGCGCCACCCGTTGCCAGTGATCGGATCGACTGTTCTTCCGATATATCTGACGAGTCTCTTTGATGCTTTAGACCTTTGGCTTCAGAATTACGTATATAATGACCGACGGTTAGTTGAAGACTGCAATTCGGCAAAAAGAAATTACTCGGAAGGAAAGGTCACCGCCGCACTGAAGCTCGCACTTCCCGACGCGAAAATTATTCGGTCTGCGTCTTATCCTGATCCAGACAAACCCGACGGAAAATCCACAACCGAATGTGATGTTCTTGCTTGGTACGATCCGTTTCTCGTCGTCGCCGAGGTAAAATCTGGCAAGTATCGTCTAAGCGGACGGAGTTGTGATAACGGTCACCTGTATCACGACTTGAAAAAATTGTGTGGCGATAGCGTGGAACAAGGACTTAGAGTACTTAGGGCTCTCGATCGTTTTGGAACTGTCACTTTTGTTAGCAAGGAGACCGGCGAAACGGCGACCGTCGACACGAATAAAGTCTATAAATCTATGATACTCGGTTGCACACAGTATTTTGTTGGACCTCCGGCGTTCGAAATAGAATCATTGCAAAAACTCAACATCGTTCGCGCTGGCGTATTTCCTTGGCTAGTCTCCGTTCACGATCTTGAAAAGATTTGCCTTCATACGACGTTTCCCGAGATTCTTCTTCATTATGCAGATCGTCGCTGCGCTCTGCTTAAAAGCGGAATTTGGCTTGTGTGTGACGAATTGGACCTCTTTGAAAACTACCTTATTAATCGTCTGATTTTCGATACAAAAGAAACGCAGAACCCTAGCGGAATTTGGTTTAGCGGTAGCGGCGTGTTTGAATTGTATGACAGATGGGAAAAGGGGGTTGTCTCTCAGAAGCCAGATATTGGGCCGAAAATACTTCCAGTGGTATTTTCACTGATGATTTGGATGGCAGGTTCAGGACGTCGGGAGGCGGCGATTGGTATCTATTCTCTGCTCAATCTTAGTAACCGCGAATGGCAACAACTCGACCTGGTAATATCGAATTTCTATGCGCAAGGACCTTCTCGTACGGGAGTTAGACGCGCGATCGTGCTCGGCCAGCTAACGGTAGTCGCATTATTTGCAGTAAATAACGAGACGGTTGATGGTCACGAGAGTATCTGCGGTCTATATGCGACCATGTTAGCCTATCGCACCGGGAAACCCGCTTTGGCCATTTCTTTTGATTATCAACCGGATCTTGGACCACATTCGTTTTCAATCGAAGATAACGGAGATGATCGTCGGGTTATTCCTGAACTCGACAAGCTTTGCCAAGAGCATCGGATCGACGAGATTGTCGAAAGATGCTCACTTCGGTAATCATAGACCCCGATTTTTGATTCATCTAAGTGTGGATGAGGAGCTGCTCGTCAATTGACCGCGCCGACTGACGCGGACTAAGATGCCCGCGCGTTCCCCATCAAGCGAGAAGAAAGAGATGCGCGAGGACCGGCGGCGGGATCTGTGGGCGTTGGCGCCGGGGCTGGGGCTGGCCGCGGCGTACGTCCTGGTGCTGCTCGCGCTCGATCACCTCATCTACTTCGCGGACACCTGCGAGATTTTCGATCTGGCCGGCGGGCTGGTTTTCGCCGGGCATTGGCCGCTGGTCGACACCAACATCTTCGGCAATTTCTTTCTCGGGCCGTTGACCGATTACCTCACCGCGCTGCCGCTGGCCATCACCGGGCATCTGCGGCCCGCGTATTATTTTCTCTGGCTGCTGTATCTGTCTTCCATTCCGCTCTTCTATTTCGCCGTCCGCCGGCATCTGGAAACGCCGGTCGCGGCGGGCTGGGCGACGTTCTGGTTTTCGTGGCAGGTGGTGTTCGGCGAACTCATGATCACGCCGTGGAACACTTCGTACTTGCCGCTCTTCCTCGCCGCCTTCACTTACTTTTTGCTGAACAAGTCCGAGGGCCCCTGGCTGCTGGTGTTGTATTTCATCATCGGCCTGTGTACGCATCTGCACATCACGAGCGTGTTGCTCATCGTCGCCGCCGTGATCTACCTGGCGACGACGCGGCGGCGGCTGGTGCGCGATCTGCCGTGGCACGCGCTCGGCGTGGCGATTGTCGTGGGGCTGAACGCGTCGGCCATCTGGTATCACTTTCATCAACAGTGGGCGGCCACCGCGGTGACGGCGCATCAGGTGAAGCGGATGGCCCTCTCGTTCGACTGGTCCACCTTCGTGTCTTTTCTCGTTGCCGGACCGTTGCTGTTCGCTTTGCCGTTCATCGTGTTTTGGTGGCTCGCGCCGCGTTCGTCCGACGAGAAAACGTGGTTCGATGAAAGTTCGCATCGCCGGCTGTTGCTGGCCTTCGTGGTCGTGGACGTCCTGGTGGCGCTGATCGAAGGCGTCGCGCACAAAGGGCGCTTTCGCTACTACTATTTCTTCAGCCCGTTTTTCTGTCTGGCCATCGGGTTGGCGGCGAATCATTTCTATCGCGTCGCCCACCGGCGGCGGAAGCGGTGGGCCGCGGCGTTGCTGGCGTTGATCGCCATCGCGCCGCTGGCGTCGGTCGTCCGGACCGAGGTCGACCGCTCTTACCAGCACCTGACCCGCAATGAACGCCTGGCCGACGCGCTGCACGATTGGCTGCGAGCCAGCGGCCGGGTCGGAACGACGCGCTTCGTTCAACAGATGTACGCCGTGCAAGGCGACCAGGTCTACTTGGGCGAGATCAACGACAAGTGCGTGGAAACCATGCTGCGGGTGCGCTATCCGCGCGATTATCGGTGGCGTGACGAAGGACAACTAATTCGGATTTACAGCTTCCACCAGGTTAACGAACCGCCGACCTACCAGGTGGAGCATTATCGCCGTCAGCATTTTGATCGGCTTCAAACCTGTCCGCGCAGGATCGTGCTGGAGGGGGACGAACACTACGTCTGCCCCAGCCGCGAAGATCAGTTTCCCTGACCCCGCCGCCCGGCTCGCGTCAGCACCCGCAGCCGGAATTGTCGTCGCCGTTGTCGGCGTGCGGCGGCGCGGCGTCGTCATCGGCGGCGTCATCGTCGGACGCGGCGTCGTCATCGGGCGGGGTGTAGCTGAGCAGGTCGGCCAGGTCGAACCACACCGGTTGTTTGTCGACTGAAAACCCGGTTTCGTCGCTCTTGGCCAGGCCGAATTGCATCGTGTCGGTGCGGTAGAGAATCGTGTAGTTGGTGAAGCCGCCGAGGTCATAGAAAGCGACCTGCTTCATCAAATCCCACAGGCTGGGCAGATCGAACTTGCCGTCGCGCGCCTGCGTCTGCTGGATCATGATGTCGTAGCGCCAACAATCCACGGGCGGGAACAGCTTGCGGTCATGATTGGTCAGCGCCAGCCGCGCCGGGCCGATCTGCGGGTCTTCCGCGGGCCGCCGCACCGCGCGCCCGGCGAGCGTTTGCAGCTCGACGACCAACGCCGGATCGTCCGCGTTTTGCGGATCGACCACGTGCACGAGCGCGCTGCCGAACACGCGATCGTGCAGCGCTTCGACCACATCGGCCGACGAGGAAACGCCGTCGCCGGTCAGGTCGCGCGATTCGACGCCGTCGCGAATGGCGTAGCCGACCGGCTCGAACGGGCCGTCCGCCATGAACTTCCACGCCAGCGGATGGTGATTGCCGCGGTTCAGAAACCCGCCGACGCCCTGACCGTTCAAGCACGACAGGCAGCCGAGAAAGCCGGGGTAGGTGATCGACACGGTCGGCAGAAAGTCCGGATCATCCGGCGTGCGCACGACCAGCAGCGTCTTGGCCGAGAGAATGTACTGCGTCTCCGGCGTTCCGCCGCCGCCCCAATCGAGATTGCGCGCGAAGGCCAGCGCCCCGCCGAGTTCCGAATCGACTGTCGCGTCGCCGAAGGCGGAGAAGCTGCTGCAGAGGTAGGCCGCGCTGGAAAGGTCGGAGAACGCGTTGGCGACCTTCATGTCGAGCGCGTCCATGTTGCGGCCGAGTTCGTCGAGGTAGATATCGGCGCCGGAAGCCAGCGCGCCGTCGACGAAGCCCGCGAACTCGTCGTCAATGCGCGGCGGTTCGCTGAACAGGATAGGGTAGTACATCCGCGCCGCGTCCCAGGCGATCACCGGCATCTCGGACAGGATGTACTTCTGGACGATCTCCTTCATCTGCGCGCCCAGGAGATAACCCTGCGCGAAGCCCATTTCGTAGGCCGTACCCCAGACATGCAAGACCGGGAAACCGCCCACGTCTTGCATCTCGCCGTTGATCTGCGCCCGCGCCGGCGCGGCCAATAACAACGCCAACACGGTCAGCATCAGAACAATGCGCAATTTTTTCATCGTAACCCTCCGCCATTCGGCGATAGCCGGAAAATACCGCCTTTCCATATGACAATTCAAGTAGATACCGGAACGCCGTGACTCTATATTCCTTCCTGCTTGACAAAACGGGGACAATCCATATCCTACCGTCATGGTGGTGTTTGGAGAGTTTAGATGAACGTGTCGAAAGTCACTCAGGGTTTTCAGCTTGGCATTGATGCTGTTGCCGTGAGCGTAGGGGCGTATTGCCATACGCCCTTTATGTTGGGGGCGTATGGCAATACGCCCTATGTGGAACGGGCGTATGGCAATACGCCCTATGTGGAACGGGCGTATGGCAATACGCCCTATGTGGAACGGGCGTATAGCAATACGCCCCTACGCCGGATAATCAACACGACCACACACCCCTTGCTTGTTCGATGTAACGCCTAGCCCAGTCCAAGCGGCCGGTAGACAATAGTAACTGGTGCGAAAAGACAAGGAGTTTTGTCATGGCAAGAATCGCGGAGAACATTACCGAGCTCATCGGCAACACGCCGCTGGTGAAGCTGAATCGATTGACGAAGGGGCTCAAGGCGACGGTGGCGCTCAAGCTGGAGTTTTTCAACCCGCTGTCCAGCGTCAAGGACCGGATCGCGATTTCGATGATCGAGGCCGCCGAGAAAGCCGGCCAGATCAAGCCGGACACCGTGCTCATCGAACCGACCAGCGGCAACACGGGCATCGGCCTGGCGTTCGTCTGCGCGCAACGCGGCTACCGGCTGGTCCTGACGATGCCGGAAACGATGAGCCTCGAGCGTCGCAAGCTGCTGCGCATCTTCGGGGCCGAACTCATTCTGACCCCCGGCGCCGGCGGCATGCCCGCGGCGATCAAGAAGGCGCAGGATTTGGTCGACGCCAATCCGAATTACCTGATGCTGCAACAGTTCAATAACCCGGCCAACCCGGAGATTCACCGCAAGACGACCGCCGAGGAAATCTGGAAGGACACCGACGGCAAAGTCGATTTCCTCGTATCCGGCGTCGGCACCGGCGGCACGCTGACCGGCATCGCTGAGGTGATCAAGCCGCGCCGGCCCGGCTTCAAAGTCGTGGCGGTCGAGCCGACGGGCAGCCCGGTGTTGTCCGGCGGCAAACCGGGGCCGCACAAGATTCAAGGCATCGGGGCGGGGTTCGTTCCGCAGGTATTGCGCGCCGACTTGATTGACGAAGTTATTCAGGTTAAGGAAGAAGACGCCGGCGACATCGCGCGCCGGGTGACGCGCGAAGAGGGCATTCCGGTCGGCATTTCCTCGGGCGCCGCGATCTGGGCCGCGCTGCAGGTGGCGGCTCGGCCGGAAAACGCGGGCAAGCTGATCGTCACGATCGTGCCGAGTTCCGGCGAACGTTATCTATCCACCTGGCTATACGAGCACATCGATGTCTGACAAAAAACCAACGCCCGCGACCGACGCCGTCGACGTGGATCTGCACCGGATCGTGGATGAGCTCACCGACGCCAGCGACCGGCTGGCGCGCAACCTGAGCCGCCGCGGCAACGACCTGCCGCTGCCGGCGCGCGACACGATCATCGAAATCGTGGAAGGGTTGCGGTCGGTGTTGTTCCCCGGCTACTACGGCGTGTCCGAGGTCAACGCGGACAGCATGCGCTATCACATCGGTTCGACCATCAATCACCTGAAACGGCTGATTCAAGAACAGGTGCGCCGCGGGTTGTGTTTCGTCTGCCCCGACGAAAAAGGCGACCGCTGCCGCGAATGCGACGAGCGCGCGGCGTCGATCACCGCCCGGTTCCTGCACCAGCTCGGCCGCGTGCGGCATTTGCTGGCCACCGACGCCATCGCCGCCTACACCGGCGACCCGGCCGCGACCAGCCCCGACGAGGCGATCTTCTGCTATCCGGGCATGCAGGCGATTACCGACTATCGCGTGGCACACGAATTGTATCGCCTCGACGTGCCGCTGATCCCGCGCATCATCACCGAACACGCGCACAGCCTGACCGGCATCGACATCCACCCCGGCGCGCAGATCGGCGAAAGCTTTTTCATCGACCACGGCACCGGCGTGGTGATCGGCGAAACGACGATCATCGGCGACCGCGTGCGGCTCTACCAGGGCGTCACGCTGGGTGCGAAGAGTTTTGCGCTCGATGCCAAAGGCAACCCGGTCAAAGGCGTAGCGCGGCACCCGATCGTGGAAAACGACGTGACAATATATTCCGGCGCGACGATCCTCGGC
>PMZC01000126.1 GCA_003170555.1 Deltaproteobacteria bacterium | reverse complement strand
GACCAGCACGCCGCGCACGAACGCGTCAACTACGAGCGTCTGCGCCGGCAGATGGAAAGCGGCGCGATCGAGGTGCAAAACCTGCTGCTGCCGCTCGAACTGGAGTTGCGGCCGGTCGAATCGCAAGCGTTGGNNCGTGGTGGCGCCGTTCGGGCCGCACGCCTGGCGTATTGAGGCCGCCCCGGCCTTGTTGGACACCGCCGATGCGCGCCGGCTGGTGCTCGATTGCCTGGAGCAAGCGCGCGAAACGGGCACGGCGGGCAAGCCGGCCGAACCATTGGAATCCATTTTGATTCTCGCGGCCTGCCACGGCAGCGTGCGCGCGGGTCAGGCCTTGACGCTCGCCCAGATGCGGGAGATATTGCGGGGCCTCGATACCTGTGAGCAGCCGACCAGTTGCCCGCACGGGCGTCCGACGATTCGGGAATATCCGCTGGCGGAAATTGAGCGCGCGTTTGGCAGGAGATGAGCTTGGAATTGATCGACCGGATGTTGGCGGGTGACATTCGGGCGTTGGCGCGCCTGATCACGCTGGTCGAGAGCCGCCATCCGTCCCTGCCGGAAATCATGCAGGAAATTTACGGCCACAGCGGCCGCGCGTATGTGCTGGGCATCACCGGCCCGCCGGGCGGCGGCAAATCCACGTTGGTCGATGGTCTGGCCGCCGAATTTCGCAAGCGAGGCGAGACCGTCGGCATCGTGGCGATCGACCCGTCCAGTCCGTTCTCCGGCGGCGCGCTGCTGGGCGACCGCATTCGCATGACCCAGCACGCGTCCGATCCCGGCGTGTTCATTCGCTCGCTGGGCACGCGCGGCAGCCAGGGCGGTTTGTCGCTGGCGACGCGCGAGGTCGTGCGTTTGATCGACGCCGCGGGCTATCAGATCATTCTGGTGGAGACGGTCGGCGTCGGGCAGACCGAGCTGGACATCATGGAACTGGCCGACACCGTGGTGGTGGTTTTTGTGCCGGAAAGCGGCGACACGATCCAGACCATGAAAGCCGGCCTGACGGAGATCGCCGACATTTTCGTGGTCAACAAGTTCGACCGGGCGGGCGCGGCGAATATGCTGCGCGAGTTGCTGCAGATGATCGAGCTGGCGCCGCCGCGCGCCTGGACGCCGCCGGTGCTCTCGACGGTGGCGTTCAAAGGCGAGGGCGTGGCGCAACTCGTCGAAAAAATCGCCGCGCATCGCGCCTGGTCGGCCGCGCAAGAAAACGGCCGCGAGCGGCAGGCGTTTTCGAACCTGGCGGAGTTCGCCGACGTACTGACCGGCGTGATCGGCCAGCGTCTGCGCCAAGGAACCACGACGAGCACGCTGGCGGATCTCATTCGCCAGGTGAAGGATGGGGCGGTCAATCCGTATTGTGCGGCGCTGACGGTGTTGAACGATCCGTCGATGCTGCGCGACTTGTCGGAAGACGAGCCCTGCGCGGCGCCCAATCGGCCGAGTAAAAGGAAGTGAGACGATGAGCAGAGAACGCAGATTGCCGGTCTGGTTTTTGGCGTTGGCGCTCCTGGCGCTGATGCTGACCGTAGCCGGCTGCCCCGAGAAGATCCCGAACGAAGAGACGACGGAGCCGGACGTCACGGCGCCGCCGGCCGCGCAATTGTTCGCCGCCGAAGCGTCCGCGACGCAGGTGAATCTGACCTGGGATGTGATCGACAAAGCCGATCTCACCGACGAGAATTCGCCCTTCTACGAGGGCGATTCCTCCACCAAGTTCGTCGACTGGGATGACCTGGCCGGCGTGATGCTCGTGCGCTGGGACGGCCTGGAGCCCGACTATTATCCGTTGCGCGGCGACCGTTATGCCGTGGGCGATAAGTTCGGCAGCGGCGTGGTCGTGGCCGTGCTGCCGAAAAACGCGGAACAATTCACTGACGAGGGAATCACCGCCGGGGAAACGTATTTCTACGAGGCGTTTGTTTTCGACAAGACGCCGAACTACGCGCAGCCCGCGCAGCTCAACACGACGCCGGGTTCGCTGGTGCAAGGTCGCTTGGCTCACACGCAAACCAATCTGTCGGACGGGCGGGTCTTGCTGTGCGGCGGCCTCGGCAGTTCCGGTCCGCTCGATACGGCGGAGATTTTCGATCCGGAAACGAATTCGTTCCGGCTGTTGTCGAGCCACCTGATCACGAAACGCTTCAGTCATACGGCCACGCTGTTGGCGGACGGGCGCGTGCTGATCGTCGGCGGTTACAAAGGCGCGTTTGAGCAAACGCTCGCCACCGCAGAAATCTTCGACCCCGCCGATGAATCGTTCACCCGCGTGAAAAGCGAATTGGCGATCGGCGTGGCGACGCAAACCGCGACGCTCTTGCCCGATGGCCGGGTGTTTATCGCCGGCGGCTCCGATGGCGTGGACGCCGTGAACCAGCTCGCCGTTTTCGATCCGGCGACCTTCACGTTCACCACACTGCCGGGCCAGTTGCCGCACCCGCGCTACGGCCACCAGACCGTGGTGAACGGCGACATGATTTACGTCTTGGGCGGCTTTGACGGCGCGCGCACGCTCAAGTTCGTCGCGGCGATTCATCTTCCCAGCTTCGCGGTCACCGATCTGCGGGGCAATGCGGGCGAGAGCGAGGACATGCTGGTCGGGCGCGTCGACCACACGGCCAGCGAAATCGCCGACGGCCTGTGGCTGATCGCCGGCGGCACGCAAGGCTCGCTGAGCGCCGCGCAGCCGGTCAGTTCGTGCGAAATCTTCGACCCGACGACCGCGCCTTTCTTCGCCGCCACCGGGTCATTGGACCAGGCGCGCAGCGGCCATACCGCGGTGGTGCTGAACGACGGCACGGTGCTCGTCGCCGGCGGCGTCGGCGAAAACCTGGCGATTCTGGACAGCGCCGAAATTTTCGATCCGACCAGCGGCGTGTTTCTGCCGACCGGCGACATGCGTTTGCCGCGCACCGTGCATGGCGCGTCGCTTTTGCCGGACGGTCGCGTGCTGATCACCGGCGGCAATCAATCGGCCGATCTCTTCCTGCCTGATCCCGCGTCGACGGCGGAAATCTACGACCCGCTTACCGGCCGCTTCACGGTGGTCGGCGGGCAGTGAAATCCGCACGCGGGGCGACTCGATGTCTGCATCACGCCCGCGCCTGATCGTCGTCTGCGGCCCCACCGCGACGGGCAAAACCGCCTTCGCCATGCGCCTGGCGCGCGAACTCGCCGGCGAAATCGTCAACGCGGATTCGATGCAGGTCTATCGCTACATGGACATCGGCACGGCGAAGC
>PMZC01000017.1 GCA_003170555.1 Deltaproteobacteria bacterium | reverse complement strand
GAGGCGATCCTGGCGACCGAGCAGGTCATCGACTCGCTCTCCACGCCGAAGAAAGAGGACCCCGCCAAGCCGCCGTTGCCCGGCGATCTGACGAAGAGGGCCGAGGCACAGGTGCGGCCCCGGATGAAGGCCGACGCGGGCGTCGATCCGCTCGTTGTGGACGACAAGAAGCCCGCGAACCTCGAGGAAAAACTGAAGACCGGCCTCATGGCGGCTTACAAGGCCAACGTGAGCCAGGAGGTAGCGTGACATGGGCCACTATCTGGATGTGAAGCATGACACCGGGATCGCTTACGGCGACGGATTCGCCCAGGGCGACGCGGTGTGCGGATCGGTGATGAAGCTGGTCGGCGACGACCTGTTCGCCGTGGCGGACGATCCGGTGGAACCCGCGTTCGGGATTCTGTTCCGGGACGTGAAGTCGGGCGACATGCCGACCATCTACACCGGCGGCGGCGTGTACGAGACCGACAACTTCACCGGCACGATTCAGGCGGGCGAGCGGCTGAAGGTCCACGCCACGAACCACAACCTCACGAACGGCGCACAGTCCGGGGATGTCATCGTGGCGCAGGCCATCTCGATGTCCGGCGGCGTGCTCAAGTTCAAGCTGCTGGTCTAAGGAGGGCACGCACATGGACCTGACCGCAATCGACGTTCAATCCCAGGAATACATGGAGGCGATGGCCGCGCTGCTTTCCGAAGCCGTGGCGTCCGAGGACGGCCTCAAGGCGCTCGCGGCCGCCATCGCCGCGCCCATCGACCAGGAGATCAAGCGCAAGGAGATCACCTCGCTGCTCCTGACCAAGCAGAACCTGCCCAAAGGCGAACCCGCGAAATACCAGAAGCGGCCCAAGGTGAAGGCGTACTGGATTTCCCGGAACGGCGAGGCGCAGGAATCGGTGCTGGGCGAGGACGAGGTGGAGTTCCCGATCAATCGGATTCACTCGACCCCGATGGTCGATATCTCGGTGCTCAAGCACGGCAACATCGGCTCGCTCACCGACATCCAGAAGGCGGCGGCCAACGAGATCCGCAAGGAAATCGACCGGCGCACCATCACCGTCATCAGTACGGCAGTGCCCCCGGAGAACACGATCACCGTGACGAGCGGCGGAAAGCTGACCGAGGACGCGCTCAACGAGGCGCTCTCGATCCTCGAGGACCTGGAGCTTGCGCCGTCGACCATCATCATGCGGGGCGCGCGGTTCAACGACATGCGTTCGTGGGAAGGGATCGACCCGCAAACCAAGTTGGAGTTGCGCCAGAAGGGCATCTACAAGGTTTACGGCGGCGCGAACATCCTCACCACGGCGGCGGCGAACATGGCCGAGGTCATCATCGTCCCGGACGAGGAGATCGGGAAGTGGGCGATCCGCCAGGCGCTGTCGACGGAGAGCGTCTACAAGGCCCTCAAGTTCAAGACCGGCTGGCTCGTGTGGATGGAGTGCGCGCAGGGCGTCACTCGTCCGGAAATCCTGGCAAAGGTCGTCATCAGGCCATAAGGGGGGCGATCCATGCCGGACATTCGGAATCTGACCAAGACGCGGCTGTCGCTTCCCCACGAGGACGGCACCGTGGTGCTTCTGCCGGAAGGCAAGGTCCACGTGCCGCGCGTGACGGCCGCCGTGCTCAAGGCGGTGGAGAACGGCCTCGTGGAGGTGCTCGGGGCCGTTCGTCCCAAGCTCGCGTTCCCCATCAACGACCTGCTCGCGCACGAGGCGGTCGCGGCGGTGGACTCGTTGCAGGATGCCGATCTGCTGCGGAGCCTCCTCGAGGAGGCCAAAAACAAGAAGGTGCAAGAGGCGATCAAACGGCGGCTGAAGATGCTGGAGGGCGGCGATGACGCTGGTCAGTGACATCCTCGCTCTGCTCCGCACCGACCTCGGCGACGCGGCGGGCGAACTGCTCGGGGACAACGATGTCCTGCGGGCGCTGACGCGCTCGATCCTAGCCGTGAATCGGGACATCGGGCGCATGTATCAGATCGCCGGGGATGACATCGCGCCGGATTTGACCGGCGACGACGCGGACTTGGTGGTGCTACGCGCCCACGCCTTCTGCTGCTCGATGCTGCGGTCGGCGGCCAGCGCGAACTTCTCGTTCGGATCGGGCGACAAGCGCGTGGACAAGACGATGCAGGCGCAGGCCTGGGGCGATTTGGAAAAAGACCTGTTGGCGCGTTACCGCGAGGCGGTCTCGCGCATCAACCCGGCGCTGGCGGATGGACTGCTCGAAGTCGGCAATATCCGCCCGCAACGATTCGAAGTGGGGCGTCATCATCACCATGATGATCACTGACCGCGAGAAGCGCGTGATCGAGCGCGAGATAACCGGCCTGGTCAAAGCCGAGGGCACGACCTGCCGGATCACGCGGCCGAGCGTTGCGGGAACCGGTGAATTCTACGGCCCGCGCGAGGGCGCGGAAACCGTGATCGCCGAGGCGCTGCCGGTCGAGTTCCATTACGGACGACCGGACAACCTGGAGCAGGAGGGCGCGGACGCCACGGCGGATGTGGAGTTCGGAGCGGACGTGAAAGAGGGAGATTTTCTGGAACTGGCGGGCGTGCGCTACCGCGTGACGGACATTGAGCCGCACCCGCTGTACGGCGCGCGGGCCTACAAGACGCTCGTCCTGGAGCGCGAATACAAGGAGTGAATCGATGCTGATCAAGCTGCGGAATATCTCGAATACCACCATCGACGTGCCCGGCCACGGAATGGTGCTGAAGCCCGGCGCCTCGATGTGGGTGGAGCACCTTACCGGTGACCTGCAAGCCTCCATCGAGAACGGCTTTCTGGAGAACATCGGCGAGGTCGGCGGTCTGTCGTTGGAAGACGGCGAGGTGACCGCCGCGAAATTGTCGATCGGTCTCTTGGAACGATTTGCCGTCGTGTCCTGGGGAACGGTCACTGCCGTGAATCCCACGACGCGATCGGTCCCGCTGCAACTGAAGAATCTGCTTGGCCAGAACATCGGCGCGGCGCACGTCGTGCGCGTGACGTGCGACGAACGCGCAACGCTCGCGGTCGGCCAGGCGGGTACGGCGCTTTCCGGTGACGGCACGAGCGACCTCATTGCCAGGACCGATACGAGCGGTCGGCTCGATCTGACCGTCTCGTGTGATCAACCCATCATTGTTTCGCTCGCCGCCGGGCCGACGCAGTCGAGTCCGATGCTCGACGCCCGTACCGGCCTCGACGTTTCGTTTCAACCGTAAGGAGGAAGAACCATGCCCATTCAGGATGCCGTGAAACCCGTTCAGAAAGTGACCACGTCGGAGTTGTCGAAAGACTTCGCCGACCACCTCGCCATCGTCGCCTGGGGGACGCCCGGCGCGGAGGCGAACGACAAGATCGCCGTGACGCTGCAACTCAAGAATGCGTTGGGCGACGACCTCGTGGCCAAGGAGCGCATCCGCCTGACCTGCACCGAGGGTGCGACCATGAACATCGCCAACGCAGGCGACGGCACCGTGCTGTCCGGCGCGGACTCGGCCGACATCATCATCGAGACCGTCGAGGCCAGCGGCCAGTTCGACCTGGAAGTGACATACGCCCAGGCGGGCACGGTGACCGTGGTCGGCGGCGCGACGCAGGGGTCCGGGTTCGTGAACTGCAGCGAGAGCATCGATCTGACTTTCGCGGGCGCGTAATCGCATGAAGGACGGCGTGATCACCATTGACCTTCCGGCGGTGGAGTCGCTCGGCGCGGCGCTGGGCGACTTCTCCGTCGCGTTGGCGAAGGAACTCAAAGCGGCCATGACCGACACGGTCACGACCATCGAGAAGTACGCGAAGCACCGGTGCCCAGTGGATACCGGAAATCTGCGATCCTCGATCACGCCGGAAATCGACGGTTTCAAGGAAGGATCGGTCGGCACGAATAGCGAGTACGCCATGCCGGTCGAGTACGGCTCGCGGCCACATGACATCAAACCGCGCGACAAGCAGGCGCTCGCCTTTGAAAAAGGCGGGACCAAGGGCCGTTACGTGACGACCAAGAGCGGCAAGCGGCGCTACCAGAAAGGCAAGTCCGGAGAGCCGGTGGTCGTGAAGCGCGTGAAACATCCGGGGACGAAGGCGCAACCGTTCATGGAACCGGCGTTCCTGATCGGCGGCAAGGTTGCGGAAAAGAACTTCCACCAGGCGGTCGACGCGGCGCTAACGAAGGCCAAGTCCCAGATGAAGGGATCGACATGAAATTGCGCCGGGCCATCGCCGCCTTTTTGCAGAGCCGGATCACCGGGCTTTCCGCCCTGGCCGTTCGGCCCGATGGCAAGGACGTCTGCTATCCGCTGGCGACCTTCGCGGTGCTGGACCGCAGCACGCAGGTGTTGGGATGCGGCGCGAGCGATTACCGGCGCAAAGACGGCGACGGCATGGTGGTCAAAAAGGGCCGCGTGCTGCCGCAGGAAACCTCGCTGCGCATCGACCTGTGGGCGCCCGGCGCCGCCGAAAAGAGCGCGGAAGAGCGGGTGGAGGAGTTGGCAGCCTCGGTGGAGGCGGCCTTCGAAGCATGGCGCTTCGATCCGAACCCGCCGCGCATCGTCGATCCGGTTTCGCACGACGACTTGCGTGTCACGGCGATCCGGCATGTCACCACGGTCGATTTGCCGCTCGATAAAACCGGCGAGCCGTTCCTGGCGCGCAAGAGTTTGACCTATGCGGTGACGCATCGCCGTTACAGAGAACGCGACGTGACGAAGCGGATCGAGCGCGTCCACCTCGC
>PMZC01000014.1 GCA_003170555.1 Deltaproteobacteria bacterium | reverse complement strand
ATCTCGGTGCTCAAGCACGGCAACATCGGCTCGCTCACCGACATCCAGAAGGCGGCGGCCAACGAGATCCGCAAGGAGATCGACCGGCGCACCATCACCGTCATCAGCACGGCGGTGCCCCCGGAAAACACTATTACCGTGACGAGCGGCGGGAAGCTGACCGAGGACGCGCTCAATGAGGCGCTCTCGATCCTCGAGGACCTGGAGCTTGCGCCGTCGACCATCATCATGCGCGGCGCGCGGTTCAACGACATGCGCTCGTGGGAAGGAATCGACCCGCAGACCAAGTTGGAGCTTCGCCAGAAGGGCATCTACAAGGTTTACGGCGGCGCGAACATCCTCACCACGGCGGCGGCGAACATGGCCGAGGTCATCATCGTCCCGGATGAGGAGATCGGGAAGTGGGCGATCCGCCAGGCGCTGTCGACCGAGAGCGTTTACAAGGCGCTCAAGTTCAAGACCGGCTGGCTCGTGTGGATGGAGTGCGCGCAGGGCGTCACTCGTCCGGAAATCCTGGCAAAGGTCGTCATCCGACCGTAAGGGGGCGATCCATGCCGGACATTCGGAATCTGACGAAGACGCGACTGTCGCTGCCGCACGAGGACGGCACGGTGGTGCTCCTGCCGGAAGGCAAGGTCCACGTGCCGCGCGTGACGGCCGCCGTGCTCAAGGCGGTGGAGAACGGCCTCGTCGAGGTGCTCGGGGCCGTTCGTCCCAAGCTCGCATTCCCCATCAACGACCTGCTCGCGCACGAGGCGGTCGCGGCGGTGGACTCGCTGCAGGACGCCGATCTGCTGCGGTCGCTGCTCGAGGAAGCCAAGAACAAGAAAGTGCAGGAGGCGATCAAACGGCGGCTGAAGCTGCTGGAGGGCGGCGATGACGCAAGTCAGTGACATTCTGACCTTGCTCCGCACCGACCTCGGCGACGCGGCGGGCGAATTGCTTGGGGACAACGACGTCCTGCGGGCGCTGACGCGCTCGCTCCTGGCCGTGAACCGGGACATCGGGCGCATGTATCAGATCGCCGGGGATGACATCAATCCGGACCTTTCCGGCGACGACGCGGACCTGGTGGTCCTGCGGGCCCACGCCTTCTGCTGCTCGATGCTGCGGTCGGCCGCGAGCGCGAACTTCTCGTTCGGATCGGGCGACAAGCGCGTGGACAAGACGATGCAGGCGCAGGCCTGGGGCGACCTGGAGAAGGACCTGCTGGCGCGTTACCGCGAGGCGGTGAACCGTATCAATCCAGCACCAGCGGATTGTTTACTTGATGTGGGCAACGTCCGCCCGCAGATCTTCGAAGTGGGGCGTCACCATCACCATGATGATCACTGACCGCGAGAAGCGCGTGATCGAGCGCGAGATAACCGGCCTGGTCAAAGCCGAGGGCACGACCTGCCGGATCACGCGGCCCGCTGTGGCGGGAACCGGCGAATTCTACGGCCCGCGCGAGGGCGCGGAAACCGTGATCGCCGAGGCGCTGCCGGTCGAATTCCATTACGGCCGACCGGACAACCTGGAACAGGAAGGCGCGGACGCCACGGGGGATGTGGAGTTCGGAGCGGACGTGAAAGAGGGAGATTTCCTGGAACTGGCGGGCGTGCGTTACCGCGTGACGGACATCGAGCCGCACCCGCTGTACGGCGCGCGGGCCTACAAAACGCTCGTCCTCGAGCGCGAATACAAGGAATGAATCCATGCTGATCAAACTGCGAAACATTTCGACGACCACCATCGACGTGCCCGGCCAGGGAATGGTGCTGCGGCCCGGCTCCGCGATGTGGGCCGACGCCCTTACCGCCGATCTGCAGGCGGCCATCGAGGGCGGATTTCTTGAAGTGATTGATCAGGTCGGCGAGTCAGGGTCCGAACTACCAGACGGCGCGGTGACCGCCGCGAAGCTCGCCGCCGGATTGCTGGACAAGTTCGCGGTCGTTTCATGGGGCGCCGCTTCCGTTGTGAATCCCACGACGCGATCGGTCCCGCTGCAACTGAAGAATCTGCTCAGCCAGAACATCGGCGCGGCGCACGTGGTGCGCGTGACGTGCGACGAACGCGCAACGCTCGCGGTCGGCCAGGCGGGGACGGCGCTTTCCGGCGACGGCACGAGCGACCTTATCGCCAAGACCGATGCGACCGGGCGCCTCGATCTGACCATCGTGTGTGAAGAGTCCATCACCGTTTCGGTCGCCGCCGGGCCGACGCAATCGAGTCCGATGCTCGACGCCCGTACCGGCTGTGACGTTTTGTTTCAACCGTAAGGAGGAAGAACCATGCCCATTCAGGATGCCGTGAAACCCGTTCAGAAAGTGACCACCTCGGAGTTGTCCAAGGACTTCGCCGACCACCTCGCCATCGTCGCCTGGGGAGATCCCGGCGCGGAGACGAACGACAAGATCGCCGTGACGTTGCAACTCAAGAATGCGCTGGGCGACGACCTCGTGGCCAAGGAGCGCATCCGCCTGACCTGCACCGAGGGCGCGACCATGAACATCGCCAACGCAGGCGATGGCACCGTGCTGTCCGGCGCGGACTCGGACGACATCATCATCGAGACCGACGAGGCGAACGGCCAGTTCGACCTGGAGGTGACCTACGCCCAGGCGGGCACGGTGACCGTGGTCGGCGGCGCGACGCAGGGGTCCGGGTTCGTGAACTGCAGCGAGAGCATCGACCTGACCTTCGCGGGCGCGTGATCGCATGAAGGACGGCGTGATTACCATTGATCTTCCGGCGGTGGAGTCGCTCGGCGCGGCGCTGGGCGACTTCTCCGTCGCATTGGCGAAGGAATTGAAGATCGCCATGACCGATACGGTCACGACCATCGAGAAGTACGCAAAGCACCGGTGCCCCGTGGACACCGGGAATCTGCGGTCCTCGATCACGCCGGAAATCGACGGTTTCAAGGAAGGCTCGGTCGGCACGAACAGTGAGTACGCCATGCCGGTCGAGTACGGCTCGCGGCCACATGACATCAAACCGCGCGACAAGCAGGCGCTCGCCTTTGAAAAAGGCGGGACCAAGGGCCGTTACGTGACGACCAAGAGCGGCAAGCGGCGCTACCAGAAAGGCAAGTCCGGAGAGCCGGTGGTCGTGAAGCGCGTGAAACATCCGGG
>PMZC01000165.1 GCA_003170555.1 Deltaproteobacteria bacterium | reverse complement strand
CCCGGCCGCAAAGCCGCCAGTGACGCCGCCTGCGCCTCATGCACCACGGCGAAAACCTTCCGCGCGTCCCGATCGCTCGGCTCGCCCACGCAAACAGTCAGCGTTTGATCGGAGCAATAACCGTTGCAGAAGCAGCCCCAGTCGAGCACGACCAGTTCGCCCGCGGCGATTTTTTTATCCGACGCCACGCCGTGCGGCATCGCCCCGCGCGGACCGGAGCCGACGATCGTGTCGAAGCTGACCCCGCTGGCCCCGCGGCGGCGCATTTCGGTGTCCAGCGCGAAAGCGATTTCGTTTTCCGTGGCGCCCGGTGCGATCAGCGGCAAGATCGCCTCCATCGCCTCTTCCTGCACGCGCACCGCTTCGCGGATCAAGTCGATTTCGTGCGCGTCCTTCACCACGCGGAGGCGCTCGACGAGCTGGCCCGCGCGCGCGAGCTTCACGCCGCCGAACGCCTTCGCCAGGCGCGCGTGCGCGGCGACCGAAATCTCTTCTTCTTCAAAGCCGACCGATTGCACGCCGAGGTCCTGCGCGGTCGAACCGAGTTCCTTGATCTTGTCTTTGAAGGTGATCACGCGGAAGCCGTGGGGCTTGACCTGCTCCTCCGCCTGAATCGTGTAGCGCGAATCGGATAAAAACAGCGCTTCCTTCTCGGTGATCAGCAGCGAGCCTTCCGTGCCGGTAAAGCCGCTGAGATAACGCACGTTGACCAGCTTCCAAACCAGCAGGCCGTCAAACCGCAGATCGCGCAACGCGGCGCGCGCACGGACCAGGCGACTATTCATGTCCCACCAGCCTTTCAATCGCGTAACGCATCGCGAGCCGATAACCTTCCGGACCCAGCCCTTCGATGCGGCCCAGCACCACGCGGGCGATCGTGCTTTGGTGGCGGAACGGCTCGCGCGCGGCGAGGTTCGACAGGTGCACCTCGATGGTCGGCGCCGCACAAAAGTCGACGGCGTCGTGAATGGCGACGCTGGTGTGCGCATACGCCGCCGGATTCAAAATCAGAAATTGATAACGATCGCGGCAGTTGGCGATCTCGGTGACCAGGTCGCCTTCGTGGTCGGATTGAAAGCAGTCCACCTCGACGCCCGCCGCCTTGCCCATCGCCACGAGCGAGGCGTTGATTTCCTCGAGCGGTTCGGCGCCGTATAAATCGGTCTCGCGCTCGCCCAGCCGATCCAGCAATGGACCATGAATCACCTTGACTCGCGGCATCTACTGCTCCTTCTTGGCGCGCCGGCGGCGGAACCATCCGCGCAGGCCGCGCGCGTCGGGCTGCTCGAGCTCGGTCGGCGGCGGCTCAGATTCAGTTGCCGGTTCCGCCGGCGAAGTCGCCACATCAGCCGGCGCCGGACTTCCCGCCGTGGCGTTCGCGGCGGGATTCGTTGCTGCCGCCNNACTCCGCCGCCAGATCGCCGAAGACATCGACCTCTTCCACGTCGACGTTCGCGTGAATGCCCTCGGTCGGATCATATTCCACCGAGCGCTCTTCCGCCGCGACCTCCAAGTCCGGCGAACCGCCCGACGGCGGCGACGCGGCTTCCGGCGCGCGAACCGGACGAAGTCGCTGCACCGATTCGGCGGCGTCCATGCGGCGGAAAAAATCCTCCACCAGTTCTTCGGCTTCCGGCGCGGCCTCCGCCTCCAGCGGTCGGTGCGCCTCCGAAGCGACGTGGGTGACCAAGCCTTCGATCCCCATCGCCGGCGGTTTCTCGGCGGCGATGCGCGTCGGCTCCGGGGGCGGTTTGTCGGGCGGCGGCGTGACGACCACCGGCCGCGGCGCGGGTGGCGGCTCGCGCGGCGGGGCGATCGCCGGCGCAACCGGGCGCGACGTCGGTTTCGTTTCGGGTTCGACCGCCGACCGAATCGGCCGGGCGATCTCCGCCGTCTCGTCGTCTTCCGGCAGCGGCGTTTCGTCGGTGATCGGCGGCGGCAGCGCCTCGCGCCCTTTCGCCAGCAACTGCTTCGTTTCGCGATCGAACGGATTGGACCGCAGCAGCTCGCGGCACAGCGCCAGCGCTTCTTCGTCGAACCCGGCGCCGAACAGCGCCAGGGCCAGCTTGCGTTTGGTGTCGACGCTGCCGAGTTGCGCGGCGACCGGTTTGAGCGTCTCAACCGCCGTCGCATAGCGCCCCAACGCCAGCAACGCCAGGCCTTTGGCCTCGGTGCAGGTCAGATATTTTTTGTCATGGATGAACAGGCCTTTGTCCGCAATGTCGAGCGCCGCCGCGGGACGCCCGGTCTTGAGCAGCGCCTCGGCGATGCGGTGATACAGCCGCTGCGACGGATCGCGTTCGAGCTCTTTGCGCCACAAGTTGATTTGGCGGACTAGTTCATCCACCGTTACCTCGACGGGATTGTGCTGGTTGTTTCACGCGCCCATAAACCCCGCTCATAAAAGCATTACCGTTCTATATCGTCAAGGCTTGCGGGTAGCAACCGGCCGGGGGAAAAGCGAGCCGAATCAGCGCGCCGTCGCGGCCAGCAACGCGTTCATTTCCGCGACGCGAACGCCGCAGCCGACCGCCAGGAACAAGCGATCGTGCGCGTCGTCGAACCAGAGGCCGCGCAGCAGATCGCCGGCGAAAATGCGACGCACGCGCCCGCCGTCGGCGAGTCGCACGACATCGAGCGTGCCGTCAAAATAGTTGCCGACGAACAACAGCCGTCGCCGCGGATCGAAAGCCAGATCGCGCGCCCCATAGCCCACCGGGATCGACCGAACGATTTCCATCCGCGACGCGTCGAGCACTTGCACGCGCCGGTGCAGCGGTTGCGCGACGTACAGCAAACCGTCGGGGCCGAACGCGACGCCGAACGAAACCCAACCGATCCACTTGCGCCGCACCAGTTGCATGGTCCGGAGGTCCACTTCATCTAGATAAGGGCTCAGCCAATCGCTGACGTACGCGCGTTCGCCCGCCACGTCGATCGCGAAGTCGTAGCTGTCCATGCCGGGCAAAACCAGCGTGCGCAGCGTTTGGTGCGGCGAGGAGTCGGCCAGCTCGTGCAGCGAATGGCTGACCTCGCACAGCACGTACATGCGATCGCGGGCGAACTCCACGTCGAAAACATTGCGACAGCCGGGCACGGGAACGCGTTCGCGCACGGAACCGGTGCTCGCGTCGACGAGGTAGACGCTTTCGTCATGCCCCCAGTGCGCCCAGGCCGGCATCGCCAGCAGCGGCTCGCGCGGATGCGGCGTGACGCGCTGTACGCCCGTCTGAATTTCGCTGCCGCGCAGCAGCGTGAGGTCGGACAGCCGCAGCAGATAAACCTGATTGGTCTTGCCGAACGCCACGCCGGCGAACGGCGCTCCGGGCGCGGCGGCCAGATCGTACGGATGCCGCGGCGGCCCGGCGATCTGCTGGACGAAAGCCGGCAGCCGCAGCAGTTCGTTTTCGCAGCGGCGGTTCTCGTTGACGAAGTAGTATTGGTTGTGCATCGAAAACAGAATCAGGCCGACGAACAGCACTGCGTGAATCGCATTGAGAATGCGCCATATTTTTTCGCGCCGCCGGAAGAGGAAATAGAAGCCCAGTCCGACGAGCGCGATGATCGGCGGTCCCCACCAGTACAAATACAAATAACCGGATAGCCCCAGGTGCAGGTTGTAGCCGCCGAGCAACACGAGCAGCCAAGTCAGCAGATGCCCCGGGCGTTTGGCGACCAGGCGAAAACTTACCCCGATCAGCACGGCCAGCGCGACGGCGAGGTAGCGGCCCCACGACGGTAAGACGTACTCGTTGGCGGCCAACGTGAACCAAAGTACGGCCGCCGGCGCGCCGAGCACGAAGCCCAGCGCCGTCACCGCACGCGAGGGTCGCTTGATCGCCGTGTCCGCCATGCGCCGATTGTAGCAGGTCTCGCCGCGAACTTGCACAGGCGTATGCCGGCGCATTAGGATGACGCGATGAAACGTCCGCTCGTTGTCCTCGTCTACACGCGCACCGGCTGGGACATCAAGAACGTCACCTCGCTGCTGCCGCTGTCCGTGCTTTACCTGGTGCGGCCGCTCAAGCAGGCGGGCTTCGACGTGGCGCTCGTCGACCAGCGCCTCGATCGCGACTGGCCGCGCACCCTGCAGCGGCTCGCGCCCGACGCGTTGTTCGTCGGCGTCAGCGCGATGACCGGCGCGCAAATCGGCTGGGGCTTGCGCGCGGCCGCCATCGTGCGCCAAGCCGCGCCGCTGACTCCGCTGGTCTGGGGCGGCATCCACCCGACGCTCGTACCGGGGCAGACCGCCGCGCATCCGCTGGTGGACGTGGTCGTGCGCGGCGAAGGCGAGCAGACCGTAGTCGAACTCGCGCACACCATCGCGGAACGAGGCGACTTGCGCCGCGTCGCCGGCCTGTCATTCGAACGCGACGGGAAGTTGAGCGAAACGCCCGACCGCGCTCAGCTCGAAAATCTCGACGAAGCGCTCGTCCCCGACTACGACGCCGTCGCGATCGAAGATTACGTCACCACGCAGACGCTCGGTCTGCGCGACTTGGCGATCACGACCAGCCGCGGCTGCCCGCACCACTGCCGGTATTGCTACAACCTGCCGTACAACCAACGGCGGTGGCGCGCGCAATCGGCCGACGCGGTGGTCGAACATATCCGCCTGCTGATCGCGCGCTTCGGCGTGCAAGGCGTGTTGATCAAGGACGACAACTTCTACGCCGATCGCCGCCGCGTCGAGGCCATCGCCGAGGGGCTGCGTCGCGCGGACCTGCGGGTGACGATTCGCGGCGAGTGTCGCGCCGACTACATCGCGCGCTGCTGGGATGAGTCATTCCTGAGTTTCTTGTACGGGTCGGGTTTCCGCGAAATGACCGTGGGCGCCGAGAGCGGCGACGACGCGATCTTGTCGCGGTTGGGCAAGGAAATCACCGTGGCCGATATCCGCGAAGCCAATCAGCGCCTGCGCCGCGCGGGTATCGCGGTGAAGTTCACCTTCATGACCGGGTTCCCCGACGAAGACCTGGCGGCGGTGCGCCGCACGATCGACCTGATGCTCGAATTGACCGACGCCAACCCGCTGGCCCGCGTCACGCCGCTGCACCTGTACGCGCCCTACCCCGGCACACCGCTGTTCGAGACCGCGGTGACGCGCGGTTATCGCCCGCCGGCCGACCTCGCCGCGTGGGCCGACGTGAGCTTCCACAATCTCGACCTGCCGTGGATCGACCCGGCCACGAGCCGTCGCCTCGAACGCGCCAGCGTCGCGACGTATTTCCTCGACCGGCAAACCGTCGCCGAGTACTTCACCGGCCGGCCGCTCGTACAGACCGCCGCCCGCCTTTACAGCCAGGTGATCCGCTGGCGTTGTCGCCACATGTTCTTTCGTCTGATGCCCGAAACAAGCCTGATCAACTGGTATCGCCAACGAGCGCGGTAACCAAATCGATTTGTTGACCGGATTACAATTTGAACATCAGTGCGGCAGGCTTTTCCGCCGGCGCATCGACCACCACAGCCAGCCGAACGAGAAGAACGCCAACAGCGCGGCGAGCAGATGGCTGGTCATGCCGTGCCAGCCGGCTTCGGGAAAGATGACCGGCTCGGTCGGATGGACGGGAAAGCCTTTGGGGTCGTAGAGGCTGAAGAAGATTTCGTTGGCGAAAATCAACGCCGCGCCGATGGCGATCAGCGCCGGCGCGGCCAACGCGACCAACGGCGCCATGACTTCGCGAAACGGGAGCGCCCCGGTGGCGCGCGCGCCGGACAGCGCCAGGCCGAGCGAGAACAAGATCAGCGCGATGAACCGGCACAGCGGAACGGTCACCTCGTGGTGTTCGCCGTAGTTCTTCGCCGACCACATCATGTCGGACACGTATGACAGCGCCCACACGGCCGCGACGCACGCCAGCGCCAGCGCAAGATAGTGGACCAAGGCGCGTACGCCGTTCACGACTGCTTCCGCCCTCCCCGCCCCCAGGCGATGGCCGCGCCGATCAGCGCCGCCGCGAGCAACGCCATGCCGAGCGGATCGGCTTTGGGCAGCGTATCGCGCGCGAAAAACTCCGCCAGGTGATTTGGTTCGAGCAGCAGGCTGAACGAAAGAACCTTGACGACTTCGAGCCCCGCCGTCAGCGCCAGCAACGCGGCGAGCTTGCCGGCCAGCGCGCCGACGTCATCGACGCGCAAACGAAAGCGCGCCAACGCCTCGACCGGCCCGAGCACCACCTGGAACCCGCCTACCGCCAGCAGAAACGTGACCAACGCAAACAGCACCATCTGCAGCGGATAGACCAGGTGCACGATCACGTTGCCGGCCGTGTGCGGAAAACTGTCGAGCAATTGAAACCATTCGCCGTGCAGCAGGGCGAAGGCATACATCAGGCACATGCCGCTGACGAACAGCAGCGTCACCAGCACGATCAGAAACAGGATCAGCCAGGCCGCGACCGGCGCCGCCAGCAGCCGGACGAAACCCGACGACGACGCGCGCAGGTGGTCCATCACGCGGGCCTGCCACAGCGTCCGACGCGAAAACGCGAGCCGCGCCGCCACGAGCGCGGCGACGACCGCCATCAGCCCGAGCACCACCAGAATGGCCATCATGATCCATTTCATTGCGCTGCCTCCGGCCACAAATTCCAACGTTGTTTCTCCGTCCACGACCAATCCAGGCGCACGATCTGCGCCGCGGCGTCCAGGCCCACGAGCAGGCCGTCTTCGAGCGGGGCCAACGCCCGTGGGGCGCCGTCGAGCCTGATCTCCTTGAGGACCGCGCCCGTCAGCGGATCGAGCAGCACCAGGCGGTTATGCACGACGTCGGTCAGNNGTTGTCGAGCCGATACGCCTCCACCGCGCCGGCCTGTGCGCTGCAGACCAGAACGCGGTCGCCCCAGATCACCGCGCCGGTGGGGCGCGGCCCGGTGGAAGCCTGCCATAACAGCCGGCCGCTTTGTTTGTCGAGGCAGTTCACGGTTTCGGCCTGGTCCTTGACCACCAGCAAGCGATCATGGGTGGACAACAACCGCCACACGCCCGCGGTTTCCTCATGCCACTGATCGTTGTCGTAGACGAAGGCGTCGGGGCGGAAGCGAAGTTCGCGGCCGGTCAACTCGCCCGGGAACCACTGCACGTACCAGCGAAACGTGCTGTACTCCGGCAGATAAAAATTCGTCTTCTCGTGGCTGTCCGCGCGGCGCCGGTCGTAACCGGCCACCCACACGCCGCCTTTCTCGGCGAGCACCGCCGTCACGACGACCTGCGGCGGGAACGTCGCCGCACGGCGCACGTCGCCTTGCGGCCCGAGGCAGCCCACCGCACTGGCCAACATGCCGAGCACATACGCGCCGCCGTGTCCGTCGGCGGCGAGTTGCAGCGGCCGCGGGTAAGGAATGGCCCGACTGTGTTCCGGACCGCCGATATAAACGCGGTCGCCGTACAGGCTGGCGGCGAGCCACCCGTCCTTGAGCGGCAGCACCGCCCACACGCCGCCGGTTCGCTGCGCCGCGGACCACGTCGCGAGACCCGTCGTTCCGGCTTGCCAAATTCCGACGGTCAACAAGACCAAACTGAGGGAAAAGAAAAGGCGCCCGGAATTCGGACGCCTTGGTGCTTCGTTTTCGCGCGGGTTCATCGAGCTGGGTCGCTGCGCGTTTCGCTCCTGATCAACCGGTGGTGTCGTCGTCGGCCGTCGTGTCGTCATCGGCGGTCGCGGTCGGCTCGGTGACCTTGAACGTGAACTTGACCAGCGCCTGCGCCACGCCGATATCGGCCGTCAAGATATAATCGATCGTCGAACTGCAGAGGTTCGGGAGCGGCAGGCGATATTTGATTTCGCTGAGGCCGCGATCGTCCGTCTGGTCGTAATGCGGGTTGGCCAGCGGCCCAACCTCACCCGGTACGTCGCCGACTTCGTACATCTCGCCGCCCTGCGCGATCCAACGGACTCGCACGTCATTGAGCGCTTCGGTCGTCTGCTGCTGCGTGCTCCCGGCCGATGAACTCTGCGCGGCCCCCGTGACCAGCGCGTCGACGATCAGCGACATATAGCCGCAACGGCCTTCCTTGGAAGCAAGGTAGTCCGCGGCTCGTCCCGAGTTGGTTGAAAACCCGCAGAACGCCTGCCACTGGCCGTAATCGTCGCAAACGAAACTCGCGCAGCTCTCGGCGGTGCCGCCCGTCGTATTGATGCAATCGGTGTAGAAAGCCTGCGCGTCGGGCCCGGCGCCGGCGCCGTTTTTCTGCGCCAACGTCAGCGCGCACTGGCCCACGCAGAACGTGCGGAAGGCGTCGTAGCAACTGGCCGGGATGTTCCAGTCGGCCATGCAGTTATAGTCCCACTCTTCGGTCGATTGCCCGACAATCGTGATGCCGGAACCAACCGGGGCGTCCACCGTCTTGCCGCAACTGGTCAAGTAGATCATCAGGGTGAGGGCCATCACGCCCGTGGTGATAAGGAGCAACCTCTTCATCGATGTCTCCTCCTTCGCAATCGGCCGGTCCGGGCTGACTGCTGCGCGAATCAAGCCGCTTTGGCTTTCTTTCCGTCATCGCCCCGGACGCGACCATCCGGCTGTATTATAGCACAACCGACCACCAAAAGGGGCCGCCGCTCTTCGCGAGCCGCGGCGCCGTTCACCCGGGGTCAGACGTTCGGGTGATCCCGCACAATGCGCGGGGTGATGAAGATCAACAGCTCGCTGCGATTCTGGGTCAATTTGCGATCGCGGAAGAAGAATCCCAACACGGGAATCCGCGAGAACCACGGCACCGCCAGTTCGGTGCGCGTCTGCTCTTCCGTAAAGATGCCGCCGATGACGGCCGTTTCGCCGTTGCGCACCAACACTTCCGTGATCGCCTCTTTTTTGTCGATGGCCGGATCGCCGGTCGACGTCGGGATCGAGGTGTTCGGCGCGTTTTTGGCGATGTTGATCTTCATGATGATCGATTCGTCCGCCGTGACGTGCGGCTGAACCGTCAGGTTCAAGTTCGCTTCGATAAACGACAACGAAGTTTCGCCCTGTTGCCGAATCTGGAAGGGGATGCTCACGCCCTGGGTGATGCTCGCGGTCTTGTTGTCCAACGTCGTCACTTCCGGACGGGAGATCACCCGGCCTTCGCCGCGCGACTCCATGGCGGAAAGCTGCAAGTCGAGCGCGAAGGTGTCATTGACCGAACCCAGGGTCACGCCGATGCCGCCGCCCGCGCCTAGACCGACGGGGGCCGGCAGGTTCACCAGGTAGTTCGCGTTGGGAATCGTCGGAATCGAACTGCCGAACGCGGAGGTGCCGACCGCCTGACCGGCGGTTGAGGTTTGGGCCGTTTGCTGGCCGGTGGTCGCCGGGCCGGTGACGGCCACGGTATTCGGGAAGCTCATGCCGGTGGGATTGCCGTGCGCGGCGTCAGCCACGTAACGACCGCCCCACTTCACGCCGAGCTCGCGCACGAACTGCGTCGTCGCTTCGACGATGCGGCTCTGAATCAAGACCTGCGGCGTCTGGCCATCCAGACTGGCGACGAGTTTCTTGACTTTCAGCACGGCCGATTCGACATCCTGCACAATAATGATGTTGGTGCGCTTGTCGGCGGTGACCGAGCTGCGATTGGTCAAGATGCCGCGCAGGTGGGGCAGCAATTCGGTGGCGTCGGCGTAGCTGACGGGAATCAACGCCATGACCAGCGGCTCCAACTGCAGCGCCAATTGGCTCGCCGCCAACGCGGCCTGCTGCTCGGCGGTCAAGGTTTGGATCGGCGCGACACGAATGATGTTGCCCTGCCGCTCCATCCCGAGCTTCTTCGTCTTCAAGATGATGTCCAGCGCCTGGTCCCAGGGCACGTTGATCAACTTGACGGTCATTCTGCCCGTCACGTCATCGCCGGCGACGATATTCAAACCGCTGACGTCCGCAATGATCCGCAGGATCGAGCGAACATCGGCGTCTTGAAAATCGAGGGAGATTCTCTTGCCGAAATATTGTTGTTCGGGTTCGAGCTGTCCCCCCGGCGCCGTACTGCCCTGCTGGGCCGATGCGGGAAAGGCCACCAGAAGTAAGACCAGGGCTAAAAGGATTGTCAGCGCAACCCTGCGCCCACGGTTTCCGGTGTTGGTTGTGGCCATCTGTCGCCTCCTCGCTAATTCGTTGCCGATCCGCTGCCTTCGCGAAAATTAATGTTCCGTCACGTGTTCTTCCGGCCGTAGCCAGATCACAATCTGCACCGTCTCTGTTCCTTCCTCGGTCCAGGACGCTTTCGTCTCGTTGATGATCACCTGGTCGTTGGTGATCGCTTTCACCACGCCGTTGTTCTTGCCGATCGGATCGCCGACGCGCAAATCGTACGAGCGGCCGTTCGGGTCTTCGAAAATGGCCACCGGCGCATTCCCGCTGTGCACAATCCCCACGAGCTTGAAGTAGCGCACTTCATAGCGCAGCAGCGGATTGTCCGTCATCATGCCGGGCACATCGGGTTTGTAAGGAACGAACGGGTCCGGCCGGTTGAACGGCTCGTAGTGCACCGTCGCCGCGCCCGCGCCCGGCGCGGCGGCGCCCGGGACCGTCGGCGCGGGCAAGCCGGTCGCCGGACTCGTCATCGCGATTTCGGTATGTTTTTCCTGATGGGCGTTGGCCTTGATCTCAGCCAGCTTCTTATCCAGTTCCTGCTGATCCATCTTCTTGACGCCGGTCCCACAGGCCAGCGCCAGGAAGGCTCCCAGGATTAGCAGCACGCCAATTCGCAATGTCCACCGCATGGCGACCTCACCGTGTCTTCAGTGGTATTTCATCGGGCGCCGGAGCCGCTTCACCAGGCTTTTTCTTCTTCTTCTCGGCCGCCGGCGCGGAGGAGACTTCTTCCGGATGGCGGAAACGGAACGCCGTCGCCACGCAGGTTGCGTGGATTTCCACTCCGTTTTCCGTCACCTGGGGCTCCGCCAATTTCAGATTGCTGATATTGATGACTCGTTTCTGCTTGGAAACCTTGTCGAAAAACAAGGCGATATTGTGATAGCTGCCGACGATATCCAGTTCGATGGGGATTTCCGCATAGAAGTCGCGCGCGACCTCGGCGCCTGGTTTGACGGTCTTGATGTCCAGGCCGGCGCTCGAGGCCAAATCCTCCAGGCTGCGGAGGATGGCTTCGATCTTTTTCTCCTCCGGCAACTGCGAGAGGGATTCATTCAACTGATTGTCGAGTTTCGTGATATCCATCTTGAGCGCATCCAGGCCCTCGGCGGCGGAGCGCACTTCCGCCAACTGCTTCTGCAGTTCGTCTCGGTGGGTTTTCATCTTGTCGATCTCGTCCTGCTTGCCCCGATAACCCAGGAAGAAATACAAGACGCAGGTCAGCACCACCAGGGCGAGGATGATTAGAATCTTCCGCGATGCGGCCATCTAAGTCCCCTTGTCTGTCAATACGGTCAGTTCAACCGCCTCTCAGCCGACGGTTACTGCGTCAGTTGACAGGTGATTTCGAACTGACGAAGCGGCACCGGCGGCGCTCCTTGCTGGCCCCCGCCGCCGCTTTGTTGCGTTTGAATATTGATCAGCTCGACGCCGTGGAACAACGGCGACTTCTGGAGATTTTCCATGAACTCGGCGATCTGTCGGTGATCGACCGCGAAGCCGGATAAGGTGATGGCGCTCGAATTTTGCGTCATCGCGGAAAGCCAGAGGCGGCGGGGCATCGCCCCAGCCAACTGCGCCATCAGGTTCACCGGACCGGTTTGTCTCTTCTTCAGCGTGTTGATGATCTCGAGCTTCTGCGCCAGGTTGTTGCGCTGCTCGCGCGCTTTCTGCACGAGTCCCTGCTGCACCTTCATCTGGCTGATCTGGCCCTCGATGGCGGTGGTCTGCTTCTGCAGATCCTCTTGTTCGCGAACCAGACCCATGTGCCACATCGCCAGCCCGGCCGCCGTGATCAACACGACAATCAGTCCCGCGATGATCCACACGAACGGAATCTCGCGCGGCGGCCGAATGGGTTTCTTCCCCTTCGCTTTCGGCGCCTTGCGTTTCGCCTCAGGGAGCAGGTTGATTCTGATCATTTATCGCCGAGCCTCCGTAGGGCAAGACCGACCACGACACCGCACATCGGCGCCACTTGCTCAATGTATTGCATATCGAACGTCTTCGTCGGAATCTCGATATTGTTGAAGGCGTTGATGATCTCGACCGGAATGCTGATCTGGTTTTCGATGATCTTGAGCATGCCCGGCGTCTTGCAGGCGCCGCCGCAAAGGTAGACCTTGCTGATGTGGCCGTAGCTGCTGGTCGCGGTGAAGAAATCGAGGCTGCGTTGGATTTCCAGCGCGATCGAGCCGCTGATCGAATCGAGCAGCGGTTGAATGTTCTGCGCCGTCTCGACTTTGCCCAACTTGATCTGCTCGGCTTCGTCGAAACTCACGCCCAGTTGTTTCTGCAGCTCTTCGGTGTAGTGATTGCCGCCGATCGACATGTCGCGGGTGAACACCGAGTTGCCGTTGCGCACGATATTGATGTTGATCACGCTGGCGCCGATGTTGACCAAGGTGATGACCTTGCCGCGCTCGAGCTCGTAGTTCACCTCGTACATGTTCTGCACGGCGAAGGCGTCCACGTCCATGATCAGCGGGTTGAGGCCGGATTCGTTGACCACCGCGACGTAGTCGTTGACCATTTCCTTCTTCACGGCCACCAACAACACGTCCTGGCTTTCCAGGTCCTCGCCTTCCGCCTCGAGCCGCTGGTAGTCNNTCGTTGATGTCGAAGGGAATGTACTGCTCCGCTTCCCACTGGATGTTCCCCTCGATTTCTTCCTGGGTCATCATCGGCAGCGTAATCTTGCGGATGATCACGGAATGGCCGCTGACGCTGGTGCAGACATCGCGCGGCGTTTTGATGTTGTTGTCGGCCAGCAGTTTGCGGATCGCGCCCACAACCGCGGGAGCGTTCATGATTGTCGAATCGACAATGGTCTCATGAGGCAACGGCTCGATCCCGAAATTGATCAGTTCGTAGCCGTTCTTCCCTTCCGCGAACTCCAGCAGCTTGATTGAGCTGGATCCGATGTCCAGCCCCAGAAGTCCCTTACCTTTGGAAAAGAGCATGTTCCTGCCCCGCCGTGAAGAAAGTTCCCTCAACTGGCTGAATTCTCACCTTTAGTGTCGTATACAAAAACTCACTATACGTGTCAAGCGTCATTTGTCCTTTCCTTACTGAATAGTCAGATTTTCGTCGATTTCGAAAGGATTTGCAAGAGAAAACTGAGAACTTTTCTAGGTTCTGTCCATCAACCGCTGTCGTTGCGATCTTGTGCAAGACGCCGGCCCTCTCGATTTTGGCGACTTTTACGGCGCACTTCTCGATTGCTTTTCGTCATTTTGCACCCGACAGCCGAGTAGTTTTTTCATCCTGGCATCGACTTGCGGCGGCGGCGGCGAGATAAAAAAAGCGACGCCCACCGCAGTGGGCGTCGCTTGGCGATGCGTTCTCGATTCAGTTCATGGCCGGTTGTAACGATTCGGCAGATGCTTGCGTTTGTTGTACCACGGGTCGATTTGCCGCGGCATTTCTTGCAGGTGATGTTCCCGCATCTGGTCGATGAGTTCGCGCCGCACCGGCGGCACGCCCTGGTTGTATTCGTAGGTCTTCTTGTAGGAATCGGCGCAGGCGCCTTTGCGCTGCGGTACGCCCGCCGGCCATTCCATCTTCGCATACGGCGCGGGCAGCAACCCTTGCAGTTGCTCTGGCGGACACGCGCCGCAGAACTGGATGAGGCGGATGCCGCTGTACAAGTAGTCGTCGACGTTCCAATCGACATACGGGTCGGCCCAGAAGCCGACCGCGCCGTCCACGTGACCGACGTTGTCGTACGGCGGCGTCGAGTTGTAGTAGGGACCCGAGCTGCCGAACGTCGCGCCGATCGTATGCCAGGCGAGCACGGGCGTGTACAGCGGGTCGCCGAGGTCGTACATGTGCGGTTGGATGTCGACGCCCGGATTAAAATCGCTGGGCAGCGACCACCAAAAGACGAACATCTGACCCAGGCCGGTGTTGTCGTTGCCGCTGCGCTTGGTGCACACCATCAGCAAATTGGTCCACCATTGACTGTCGTACTGATCGTCCAGGTTGACCGAGGTTTGGAATTCGTCTTCGCAATTCGTGACGAATTCATAGCCGATGGTGAACGTCACCCGGTTCGTGGGCTCGAACGATTGTTCAAGCAACCAGCTATCGACGCGGTTAGCCAGCGGATCGACATAGCCGCGGAAGGCGAAGACCAATCGTCGGTTCGGCTCCTTGCTCTTCCATCGCCAGGTGGCCAGAAAGTCGCCTTTGATTTTGTGTGCGTCGCCGGCGCCGTTCGAACCGCAAACGCCCGCGTTGAAGTTGGACCAGAGGAAGCTGTGGTTGAACAACTTGCCCATCCAGTCCTTGCAATCCGCGACGCTGCCCCAGAGCCACGCGAAGCAGAAGATGTTCAAGCCCCAAAGGTTGAGGCACCAGTCGCACAAGCCGAAGCCGATGTCGGAGATCCACTGGAGGAAGCGGTCCAGGATGCCGCCCCAGAACCCGGCCAGGTCGCTGGACAAAGCGCCGTTGGTGTACTGGAAGTAGTGGTCGCCCACGTGCCAGTGAATGCCCCAGAAGTCGATGCTGATCAGCGTGACTTCGTAATTCTTCCAGGGGATGCCGCCGTGCTCGATGTGCCCCGACGCGCCGGGGAACCAGTCGCGCTCCATATCCTGGATCGGGACGACGCCGGCGAAATTGTACGGGTTCGCCGGCGGGTTGCTGGCCTGATTGTAGTTATAGGGGTAGCACGGGAACTGGCTGCGGAAGTCGACGAAGATGTAATTGTTGTCCGGGCCGTTGCAGGTCGAAGCCGGCGGCGAGCAGAACCTCGGCGCCGCGCCGTTGTGGCTGACGCGAACTTCGATCTGATATTGATGTTCGAGGTTCGGATCGAGGTACTCTTGGAACCGGTAGCGACGTTCGTTCGCCGTGATCGCCGGCTGCCACAATCCGGGGAAGGCCGTATAGATCGGCGGAGGTTGCGTGCCGGTTGGGTCCGTAAAGACCAAGCCGTCGGCGCGGATCAGATACTGCGTCTGCGCGATCACCGGAAAGTTCGTTTGCCCCGGGTATCGTTGGAAGCGTCTGATCGTGAACCACAGCGATTGATCCTCGGTCTGAGAAAGTTCGTTTTCCAACCCCTGGCCGTTCACCGGCAACGTGTCGGTGATGTAGAACACGACCTTGCCGCGGTTGGCGTCATCGCAATACGGCCCGGAGTCCGCCGGGCAGCCGGGCAGCGTGGAAGCGTAGCACCATTTGGGAATGCCCGGCGTGCAGGCGCCCCAAACCGCATTGAGCATCATACGGCGCTCGGCAACCGGTCCCCCGGACGGAACGTCGCACTGGATCATGATGCTGTACTCGTAGATCGTGCCCGGCACCTGCTGGGCGTAGGTTTGTTGCATGGTGTACAACGTATTCGCGGCCCAGGTCTGGGGCCCCAACTGGTCGATGGGAGCGCCCCAGTCGCCTCCCGACGACCACGGCCGAGCATAGAGAAAAATGGTGGTGCCGGCCCGCGGCGGTTCAGAGAATTGGAAGTAGACGTCGATCGAGTCGTCGCCGTCCAGCCCGGGGTATTTGTCGCCGTGCATCGAATGCTGTTCACAGTAGCTGCCGTTCAGCAGCGCACCAGGGCAACTCTGGTAGCTGGTCAGCGTCCCGGGGACGTTGCAGGACGCGCCGAACCCCCAGGGGGTCGTCGGGTTGCCGGCGCTGTCGGTTTTCACCGCGGCCACGATGTAGTTATAACCGTCGCCTTCGGGCACCCCCGACCAGTCGGTGATCAGCCGGCCCGAATCATCCACGGTCGAGCCGACGACCGGCTCCAAATCGTGCTTGCTCAGGTCGAGGTACATCGGCGTGTTGCGCGGATCGTGGTTGTAGGTCTCCGGATCGGAAGTGTCCATCCACTCGTAATTGTGCAGTTGGTTCGCTTGCGCCGCCTTGAACACGAGCACCGCCTGGTTGTCCCAGTTGAACGAATAGTTATTCGTGTGCTCCAAGAGCGTCGTGACGTAGTGGCCGCGGTACATATAATACCAGGTCGGCTTCTGACAGTTCGCCGTGTTGCAGAACTCGCTCAGGCTCGCGGCCCAGGTTGTGTCGAAACGGGTGGTTTCGATGTTATTCGGCGGCGGATTGTACCCATAGATCGTCGCGTCGCTCACTTCGAATCTTATCGGCGGGCTGAACCGCGCACGGCCGGTTCCCGCGCTGCCGCAGTCGTAGCTTTGGACATCGCTGTAATCGCCGCACTGGGTCTGCAAAGAAGTGGGGTTGGAAATGCAATCACCCACCACCCCGGGCATCGGCTTTACGGCGCGCACGTAATAGAAGTACCGTTTCGGTTCGACGCCGATATGGAATTGCCCGCCCG
>PMZC01000359.1 GCA_003170555.1 Deltaproteobacteria bacterium | reverse complement strand
AGAAGGAATCGAAAGCCCCTCCCTGTGTCGGGGAGGGGTTTGGGGTGGGGTCGCTTAGTACTGCCACCCCAGCAAGCCCATCGCCACGACATTGGCCAGAATGGCGACCGCGTAAATCGTTGAGATGGCGATGATCCGCGCCTTGTGCGTTTTCAGGCTGAGGACCGCGATGATCGCGGCGAAGAAAATGAAATAGCCGAGCAGGAAAATCAGCCAGATGCCTTTGAACGACAGGTTCCACCATTCGTATTCCCAAATGAGCAAGCCGCCCATGTTCAGCGCGCATTCGATCAGTACGCAGAACGCCGAGTAGCCGATCGCCCAGAACCACCAGTCCGGAATGCCGAGTATCTTGTCTTTGGGATTGGTCGAGATCGAGTAATAGTAAACAATGCCGGCGATCGAGAACATGAACATGATCTCGAGATTCCAACCCATCATCGTGCGCAACGCGGTATCGCCCGGCGCGGTCCACATCGCCGAGCGTTGCGTCAGGTGGAACACCCAGCCGTTCCAGGTTTCGTTGATGAAGTCCATGCCGAACAAGGTGAGGCCGGCGTAGATGGCGTTCCAGTTGCCGGTGCGGCGCGCCTTGTTGATCTCCTTCGCCCAGATATAAAACGTGATCCCCAGCAGCGAAATGGCGTACCACTTGAGGGTGTGCAAATCGCGCAGCCCGATCAACGCCTGGCGAGACGCTTCGGTCATGGCCGGTCCTTTCTGAGTCGAGTTAAATCGAGAAACGTATTTCAACTTGGATATAGCATTGCGAGACAAATGACGAAAGGGCCGGTTTTAAATTGCCCACCCCATCGACAAGATGACTTCCCGCCTTAAACTCTAACTAGATGATTGCAGGGAGTGATGAGAACATGTTCAGGCAATCGCGAGGATTCCCTGACCTAGTAGAAAGGAACCGATCATGAAAACGAATCAAAGAGACCGCTCAAAGCGGATTGGTGTGAAGCTCGCGATAACGTTAACCTTTGCCCTCGCGTTGGGTTTGCTGGTGTTCGGCGTCGCGCCGGTCGCCACGGCGAGTTCCATGCATTTCGGAGGTGGGGCGCAAAGCAGCCTCAGGTCACACGCAATATCGAGCACCGTGGCGAGCCATTCGGTGGTCAGCGCATCGGTCGCCAGCCATCGCACCGTGGCCGTCTCAACGGCGGAACGGTCCGTCACGATCGCGAGCGCGAGTTCGCATCGCTTTCTGTCCATCAACCGGGTGAACAATCCGCTGAGAGATCGGATTGCACTGCCCAATATCCAGCGGACTGCTCAGCCGCAACAGATCAAGTTGGAGCGCGACAAGTACGAAGCCCTGAACACGCGGCTTGACCTGCGGCAACGGATACCGGTTTTACGGCCTTGGAACTAACAACCGACCGGTAACACGAGCCCGCTTGTTTCATGCCCCCTCGACCGGCGCCCAATCAGCGCCGGTCGAGTTGTTTCTGGCATCGCCGGCGAACGTCGCGCCCCGCCGGGACATTTCCTTGACAACGCCTTATTTGGCGAAGTAAAGTGAGGCGGTTACTCGTGGGGGATCGGATTTGGCTGACAACCTCGTTGAAGTACAGATTCTCGGCCGCAAGATCCTGTTGACGCACGACGGCAACGAGGATTATGTGCGCGAGATCGCCGAGTACGTCAACGACAAGATGGAACGCATCCAGGCCGAGTCGAAATCCACCACGACGCTGAACGTCGCGATACTGACCGCGCTGGACGTAGCCGACGACTACTTCAAGCAGATCGGCCGGCATCGTGAAGTATGTGAAAAGATTGACAAACAGTGTTTGGACCTAGTCAACTACATCGACAGTAAGTTGTAAGGTCCGAGAAGGAGAAACGTTAGACCCATTCCCCTGCGCGTTCAGGTGATGGCCCGAGTCGAGTTTGAGCCATTACGTCTAAAAGGGGAGCTTTTCCCAGCCGCTTTGTGCGAGACGCTTCGGCGTATTGCCTTCGGCGGCGACCAAAAGCGCCCACCTATCTTATTAGGTAGGTTCAATCGCGAAGGTCACACGGTACGCGCGGGGGAGTGCTCGAAATACCTGCCGGCTATTCGCCGGGCAGGAAAAAGCGGATAGAGTAAGGAGCGCATCTTGGAACGTCGGCCCCAGCGGGCCGCTTCAAACATCGGCCCGAAGCGAATCCTTCGGGCAATGAGGCGATCAACCCTGAGCCAGGCGAGGCAAAATCCCCTTCGCCCCGGTGGTGACCGGATCAGCGATTGGTTTCAAGACCATGAGGATCGACCGGCGTACGGACCGGCCAACGAACCCTTGCTCGGCTGACGTTCTTCGCGTAGCCGCCTTCCTTTTCTCCATCCGCCAGCGCTGTGCGCCCGGAAACGGGAGTTGCGTGAGCCAAGCTATATAAGCGGGTTTGGCCCACGTTGACATAAACAACTAAAGGAGTGCGGACGTGAACCAGATACTCATTATCATTCTAATCGCTCTGGCCTTCGTGGCGCTGGGCATCGGCGTGGCGGTGGGATACGCGATCCACCGTTCGCTGTCCCGCAAGCGCCTGAGCGACGCCGAGTCGCAGGCCCAACGCATCATCGACGATGCGAAGGCCCGCGCGGCGGCCGCGGCGAAAGAGGCCGAACTTCAGCTCAAGGACCGTCAGTTGCAAGTGCAGGTGGAAGTTGAGCGGGAAGCCAAAGAGCGCCAACGCGAAGTGGATAACTGGGAAAAACGACTCAATCTGAAGGAGGAAAATCTCGAGCGTAAGATCAGCCTGTTGGACGAAAAAGAAATCGAAGTCACCGGCCGGGAGAAGATCGTGGTCGTGCGCGAGGCCGCGCTCGATCAACAGGAAAAGAAATACAAAGCGCTGGTCGACGAATGGCAGGTGCGACTCGAGCGCGTGGCCGCGATGACCCAGGATGAAGCGAAGCAGCAGCTCATGCACGCAATGGAAACGGAGGCGAAGCACGAAGCGGCCCGGAAGATCCGCGAAATCGAGGAAGCCGCGCGGCACACCGCCGACAATCAGGCCAAGAAGATCATCTCTTTGGCGATTCAGCGATATGCCGGCGAGTACGTTTCCGAACGCACCGTCAGCGTGGTAAGTCTGCCCAACGATGACATGAAGGGGCGCATCATCGGCCGCGAAGGCCGCAACATCCGCGCCCTCGAAGCGGTCACCGGCGTGGATTTCATCGTCGACGATACGCCCGAAACCGTGGTGCTCAGCGCGCACAATCCGGTGCGCCGCGAGATCGCCCGCATCAGCCTCGAACGGCTGATCACCGACGGCCGCATTCATCCGGGCCGGATCGAGGAAATCGTCGCCAAGGTTTCCGCCGAAGTCGAAGCGGACATCGTCCAGACCGGCGAGCAGGCGACGTTCGATGTCGGCGTACACGGCATCCATCCCGAACTGGTCAAGTTGATCGGCCGGCTCAAGTACCGCACCAGCTACGCGCAAAATATTTTGCAGCACTCGAAGGAAGTCGCTTTTTTGTCCGGCATCATCGCCGCGGAACTCGGTCAGGACGTCAAACTGGCCAAGCGGGCGGGTCTGCTGCACGACATCGGCAAGGCGGTCGACCACGAAGTGGAAGGCAGCCACGCGGTGATCGGCATGGACCTGGCGCGCAAGTTCGGCGAGACGGAAGATATCATTCGCGCGATCGGCGCCCACCACGAGGAAGTCAAACCGGAATCGGTCATCGACGTGATCGTGCAAGCGGCCGACGCGTTGTCCGGCGCGCGACCCGGCGCCCGGCGCGAAATGCTGGAAACTTACGTCAAGCGGCTGGAAGATCTCGAACGCATCGCGGCCGGCTTCGACGGCGTCGAGATGTGTTACGCGATCCAAGCCGGTCGGGAGATTCGCATCATCGTCCAGGCCGATAAAATCGACGACGACCAGACCGTGATGCTCAGCCGCGACATCGCCCGCAAGGTCGAAGCCGAGCTGAGCTATCCCGGGCAGATCAAAGTGGTGTGCATTCGCGAACACCGCGCGGTGGACTTCGCGAAGTAGTACGCGCGCTAAATGAGTCATTGGTGGGGCGGGCCTTGCGTCCGCCCCTCTCGTAGGAGCGACTCGCTGAGTCGCCCGAAAAGAGCTGAAGTCGATGAACCCGCTTCGCATCCTTGCCCTCGGCGACGTGGTCGGCAATCGCGGCCGGCATGCGCTGGAAAAATCGCTCTACCGTATCGTCGACGAGGAGCAGATCGACTTTGTCATCGCCAACGGGGAAAACGCCGGGCCGTCGATCATGCTGACGCGCGAATCGGCGGTGGCTCTGCTGCGCGCGGGCGTCGATGTGATCACCGGCGGCAACCATACGACAAGGATCAACGAGCTGGTGCGCTACCTGATCAAAGAGCCGCGCCTGCTGCGGCCGTATAATCTGGCGGCGAACGCGCCGGGCGCCGGCTGGGGCGTTTACGAGTGCGGTGAGGCGCGCCTGGGCGTGCTCAGCCTGCAAGGGCGCGTGTTCATGGGCGAGATCGAGTCGCCGTTCGTCGCGGTGGATCGCGCGCTCGGCGAGATGCGCGGGCAGTGCGATCTGATTGTCGTCGACTTCCACGCCGAAGCCACCAGCGAAAAAGTCGCCCTCGCGCATTACCTCGACGGCCGCGTCGCCGCGTTGCTCGGCACCCACACGCACGTGCAAACCGCCGACGCGCGCATCCTGCCGCGCGGCACGGCCTACATCACGGACCTGGGCATGGTCGGCCCGATCGATTCGGTGATCGGCGTCAAAAAAGAAATCGCCATCGAACGTTTTCTCACCGGCCAGCGTCTGAAGCTCGAAGTCGCGCCGGGGACCGTCCAAATCGACGGCGTCGTCGTCGTCGCCGATCCGCAGACCGGCCTGGCGAAGGAAATCAAAGCGCTGTCGATGCAGGTGGACGTGTGATTCAGAATGTGTCGCCGTGGCGGATCGTGACCGCGTATTTCGACCGGCGAGAAAGGGGCCGAGAATGAAAGTGCACTTCGATGAGCAGGCCAACGCGGTTTACGTTCGTCTTGACGATTCCAAGATCGTCGAATCGGAAGAGGTGCAACCCGGCATCATTCTGGATTACGACGAACACAACGAAGTCGTCGGTATTGAAATCCTAAGAGTGAAAGAGCGCGTTCCGCTCGCGCACCTCAAGCAAATGCAGTTTGAAGTAGCGTAGTCAAAACAATCCGGCATTAGGATACAAATCCGAGATCGCAGACGGAACCGTTTACCCCTTCAACGCCGCCAGCAGCGCCGCGCGGTCGAAATAGACTTCATTGCGCGTGACCAGGCCGTCTTTCACGTACACCAGATCCATACCCGTTTCGTGGACGACCGTCTTGCCGATGGGGATCTCGGCTTTCCAGCGCAACGCAAAGCCGCCGTCGAGGGGAAACACATCGTCGGCGCGCCAGACCCAATTCGGAAACCCGGCCAGCAGCTTGCGAAAATAAGCCAGCAGCGCCGCTCGACCGCGCACGCCATCCGGCTTGGCCGGGTCGCGATAGAAAACGTCGTCCGCGTAAATCGCCGCGAGGGCCTCGGGCCGGTTGCCGGTCCAGAGCGGCAGCCAACGTTCGCACAGCGCCAGGGCTTCACGTCGATCCATGTCAACCTCCGTCGGTCGCTAATGTTTTTTCCCGGACAAAATCTTCACCGCGCGTTCGATGCCGCCCAGCGTGAGTTCGACCATCGGGAAGACATCGCGCACCAGCTCAATCGTGTACGCGCCGTAGGCATAGTCCCAGTGCGCGACCGGAATCGGGTTGATCCACACCGACCACGGAAAGCGTTCGCGCAGCGCGCGCAGGTAGTCGAGGCCGGCGCGGTGTTGCGTGGCGGAAATCTCGATGGCGCCGCGCGAGTGAATCAGTTCATAAGGCCCCATCGAGGCGTCGCCGACGATCGCGACGCGCGTTTCGGGTTCGGCGCGCAGCAGTTCGACGGTTTTCACCGGGCGGTACATGCGCTCCTGATCTTCCCACACGGTCGAGTAGATGCAGTTGTGAAAGAAGAAGGTGCGCAGGCGCTTGAACGCGTTCTGCGCCTGGCCGAAAAGCGCGCGGGTCAACGGCACGTAGGCGTCCATCGACCAGCCGCCGTTGTCGATGAATAAAAATATATTCATCTTGTCGCGCAGGCTATGGTCGAAAACGAGTTCGATTTCGCCCGCGTTCCGCACGGTTTCGTAGATCGTCTTGTCGATGCTGAGATTGTCGCGCGGCCCGATGGGCGCGAGCTTCTTCAGCGCGCGCAGGGCTTCGCCGAGTCGCTGCGCGGTGAGCGGCGAGCGCTCGGAGTAGTCGATGTACCGGCGCTCCATCGCCACCTTGATCGCGCTGTGGCCGCGGCTTTGCCCGCCGACGCGCATGCCCGTGTCGTGCCGCCCGCCGTGACCGACCGGGCTTGTGCCGCCCGTGCCGATCCACTTATTGCCGCCGTCATGGCGCGAGGTCTGTTCGCGCAGGCGGTCGAGAAAATATTGCTCGAGCTCCTCGGGCGTCATGCGCTTCAGCGTCTCGCGTTCTTCGTCGGTGAGGTAGGCGCGCACCAGCGGATCGTCGAGCCATTCCGCCAGCAACTTCTGCAAATCCGCGGCGAGGGCGTCGGTGAGGCCGTGGTTGATCTCCTTGCCTTCGAAGTAGTGGGCGAAGACCTGATCGTACAGGTCGAAGTGGCGCTCCTGTTTGATGAGGATCGCGCGTGCGATGACGTAAAAATCTTCGAGGCTGGCGATGAGCCCGGCGGACAGCGCTTTTTGCAGGCGCAGAAACGCGGTCGGCGTCACCGGGATGCCCAGGCCGCGCAGTTGGTAGAAAAATCCTTCGAACATCGCCTTACACGGCGCGCTGGTTCAGCACCGACCGGGCGCGCTCCAGATCGTCGGTCTTCTTGAACAGAATGCCGAGCAGCGGAATCTTGTTGTTCGCGGAAAGCTGCGCCGGATCGAACGCCGGTTCGCTCAGCAGCGCGCGAATCCAATGCAGCAGTTCGCGCGTGGCCGGTTTCTTCTCGATGCCCGCGACGTCGCGCATGCGATAGAACGCCAGGATGAACGTCTCCGCGACGCGGTCGGCGAGGTCCGGGTAATGCGCGGCGACGATGCGCTTCATCATGTCGGGCTTGGGAAACGCGATGTAATGAAAGATGCAGCGGCCGAGGAACGGGTCGGACAGATCCTTCTTCGCGTTGCTGGTGATCGCCACGATGGGCCGGTGCAGGGCGTGGATCGTGCGGTCGATTTCGATGATGTCGAAGCTCATCTGGTCGAGCACGTCGAGCAGGTCGTCCTGGAATTCGCTTTCGGCCTTGTCGATCTCGTCGATCAGCAGCACCACGCGCTGGTCGGCGGCGAAGGCCTGGCCGATCTTGCCCATGCGAATGTAGTCTTCGATGTTCGACACATTGCGCTTGCTGTCGCCGAAGCGGCTGTCGTTCAGCCGCGTGAGCGTATCGTAGTGATACAGCGCGTCGACCGCCTTCATGCTGCTTTTGACGTTGAGCGTAATCAGCGGCAGGCCGAGGTTTTCCGCGACCGCCTGCGCGAGCAGCGTCTTGCCGGTGCCGGGCTCGCCCTTGAGCAGCAGCGGCAGTTCCAGGCGAATAGCCACGTTCACGATGCGGCCGAGTTCTTCGTCGAGCACGTAGCTCGTCGTGCCGGTGAATTGCGGAGCGGTCATGCAGCCTCCTTAGCGCCAGCTCCGATAATATACTCATCGGACCGCGCGCGAACCATCCACAAAAGCGCGCCATGTTAACACGCGCCATACGACATTCAACCGCCTGTTGACAGACTGGATTTTGTGCTATTATCCACCGTGTAACTTCCGTTGTTTCAAACCCAACCTTCCGTTCGCAGGCCGAGGAGGCAGTTATGAACCGGCGGCGTCAATGGACGGTTCTCGTCTACCTTTTTGCCTTCCTGGCGGCGATCTTGTTCTGCGCGGGCTGCGGCGTTCGGCAAAATCAAGCCGATGACGACGTATCCGACGACGACGTTTCTGCCGACGACGATACCGGGACGGTCGATGACTACGCGACTGCCGACGACGACGCGTGGGATGACGACACGACGCCGGACGACGACACGGGGGACGATGATGCAGTCCCCGACGACGACGCCATTGATGATGACCTTGCCGACGATGACGCCGACGATGACGCCGTCGATGACGACGCCGCTGACGATGACAGCGCGGATGACGACTCGGCGGATGACGATGCCGCCGGCGTGACCATCGAATTGATTGACGGCGGCAGACCCGGCGGCCACGGCGCATCCATGGCCCTGGCGCCGGACGGCGGCCTGTACATCGCGGCGGTGAAGGGCCGGCAGTTGCGCCTGTATTCGGCGGCGACCGGCGAATCGATCATCGTACCGAGTGTGGCCTTTGCCGCCGAGCCCGAGTTGGCGATCGACGCCGCCGGGCATTTTCATCTGGCCTATCGCGACGCCGAGACCAACGAATTGAAGTACACCACCAACGTTTCGGGCGCCTGGAAGACAGAGACCATCGCCTCGTGGGTCGTGGAAAACGATTTTCAGTCGATTCAGACGGACGCCAACGGCGCGGCGTACATCGCCTACATCAACTGGCTCGACTACGGAGTGGTGACGCTGAAGTACGCCACCAACGCCTCCGGGCAATGGGTCTCCGAGACCGTCGATACGTCCTCGGAGTATGCCTACGACGTTTCGCTGGCGCTGGATGGCGACGGCCATCCGCACATCAGTTACTATCGAGGCAACGGACTTTACTACGCGCGGAAAACGGCAGGGTATTGGCTGCATACGCTGGTCGAGAACGGCCAGAGCAACAACTCCGGACGAATGTCTTCCCTCGCCATCGACGGCGACGGCGCGATTCACCTTGCTTTCTACAACGACAGCTCAGGCGAACTGCGGTACGCCACTAGTTCTGCGGGCCTGTGGTGGAACATCGAAACCGTCGACGCCGACGGCGGCCCGTATCTTTCGCTCGCCGTCGACGCCGCCGGGCGCGCGTACATCGGTTATTATGCGTTTGTCGAAAAAGACCTGAAATTCGCCAGCAACGCCGGCGGCAATTGGACCATTGAACAACTGGACACTCCAGGCGATGTCGGCGATCGCTGCTCCCTGGTTTTGGATCAAGCCGGCGAACCGCACCTCAGCTACTACGATGCGTCGCACGGCGCGCTCAAGCAGGCGGCCCGAAGCGCCCGCGGCTGGGAAGTCAAGGTCGTCGACGCCGGCGGCGACATCGTGCAAAGTCGCATCGCGGTCGACGCCGAGAATCACACGCACCTCGTTTACGCCAACCGCGCGGACAATACGGTGCGATACGCCAACAACGCGACCGGGTCTTGGGTCGTCGAGATCATCGATACGGGGGGAATCGACTTTCCGTATCCGGACGCGCAGTTGGCGGTCGACAGCGCCGGGCACGCGCACCTCGCTTTGGTGCGTCAACTGGAAGGCGATTTGATTTACGCAACCAACGCGACGGGCGGCTGGGAGTTCGAAACCGTCGCCGCGGGAGTCGCCGATGCCGAAGGCATCGCGCTGGACGGAAACGGATCCGTGCACATTTCGTACCTCGCGGCCATCGATAACTACCCGCAGCCGCCGACGATCATCATGAATTACGCGACCAATAGCTCCGGGTCGTGGGTCAGTGAAACCGTGGACACGTGGTCGCCGTCGACCGCCGACGAAACGGGCTTCGCGCTCGATCAAGACGAGCAACCCCGCCTGGCCTATCTTCGGTCGGACGTCCTCATCTATGCGTCACGCGACGCCGCCCAATGGAGTTTCGAGACGGTGGACGACATCGGGTATAACGGCGTCTCGCTCGCGCTGGATGCCGACGGCCACGCGCACATCGCGTATGCGGAGTACCTGGCCCTGAGGTACGCCACCAACCAGTCGGGAGACTGGGTCATCGAGGAACTGAGTCCGCCTTACTCGACCGAGGAACCGATCATCGCGTTGGGCGACGACGGCCGCATCAGTCTCGTATATTACGATTTGAGCAACGGGGACTTGCGCTACGCGACGAAATTCTCCGGCGTCTGGAGCGATGTGATCGTCGATTCGCCGGGAGAAGTGGGCAGATACCCGTCGCTCGCGCTGGGCCACGACGGAACCGCCCGTGCGGCGTATACCGGCGAGTACGCGTTGTGGTACGCGACATTTCCGGTGGGATACGGCGGCAGCCGATAAACTTTGACGTGCGACGCGGTGCAGCGCACGTTTGATGACCCCTATCTCGCGCAATAGCGAAATCGGCGGCTGCTCTTGCCGCCCGTTCGCCGAAAGACTATATTCCCGCGACACAGCGCGTCATAACCTGAGTCGAAGAGGAGCGAAATGGACGTGCCAGTTGATGCCCAGGTGATGCAGAAGATTCAGGAACTTTGCTACCCGCAAAGCGTGGCGGTAATCGGCGCCAGCGACAACGTGCTCAAGTGGGGCAGCTTCCTGATGGTCAATCTGCTCAGCGGCAAGTTCGCCGGGCCGATCTATCCGATCAACCCGAAAGCGAAGAAGGTCCTGGGGGTCGCTTGTTATCCCGACATCGCCGCGTGTCCGGGGCCGGTCGATCTGGCGTTCATCACGTTGCCCCTGGCGCAGGTCGTGGACGCGATCGCGAAGTGCGCGGCGAAAGGCGTGAAGAACGTCGTCGTCATCACCTCCGGCTACAGCGAGACCGGCGAAGAGGGCGCGCGCCTCGAACGGGAGTTGGTCAAGGCCGTCCACGCGGGCGGGATGCGTCTGCTCGGTCCGAACACGATGGGCATGATGTCGACGCATCAAAAATTGTACAGCACCGGCTCGAACGCGGTGCCGCCGCAAGGGGCGATCAGCATGATCAGCCAGAGCGGCAACCTCGGCGCGCAGGTGATGACCTGGGCCGAGGAACAGAACGTCGGCATCAACAAGTTTTTCGGCACCGGCAACGAGGCCGATCTTAACTGCACCGATCTGCTGAACTACCTGGCGCACGATAATACGACCAGGGCGATTCTGCTCTACATCGAGGGCGTCGAGGACGGCAAGGCGTTTCTGCAGGCGGCGCGCAACGCCGCGGAACACAAACCGGTCGTGCTGCTGAAGAGTGGGCGCACCGACATCGGCGCCAAAGCGGCCGCGAGCCACACCGGCGCGATGTCCGGCAGCTTCGCGGTCTTCGAAGGCGCGATGCGGCAGGCCGGCGTGATCGTCGTGCGCCAACCGATGGACTTGATCGACGGCGCGGCGGGCAGCTATTTGCCGATGCCGCGCGGGCGCCGCGTGGCGATCGTCACGCTGGGCGGCGGATGGGGCGTCGTCGCTTCCGACCTCTGCCGCGAAAACGGACTCAAGCTGCCGCCGCTGCCGGCCGACGTCGTCGCCGCGCTCGACAAGCTGCTGCCGTCGTTCTGGAGCCGCCAGAATCCGCTCGACCTCGTCGGCCAGATCAATCCGGAAATTTATTGCCGCGCCCTGGAAGAGGTGGTGAAGAGCGACGCCTTTGACTCGGTGCTGACGCTCGGTCTCCTCGGTTCATCGGCCTTCGTCGCCGGCACGATTGTCAGCGCGCATCAGGTGGCGCCGGAAACGGTCACCATGCCGATGGTCGAGCAGATGATGGCGATCACCGGGGCGATCGAGCAAAACGTGCGCGAGGAAATCGTGCGGCTGATCAAGACCTACCGCAAGCCGATCGTCAACGTCGCGCTCAACCGCAATCCGCAGATTCTGCTCGCCGTCGGCAACGACTACGTGGTGTCTTACAGCACGCCGGAGAAAGCCGTGCGCATCCTGGCGGGCATGACGCAATTCCAGAATTGGCGCACCGCGATGGGCCTGCCGGATTTGTGACCGAGCGGGGTTAGAGCGGCAAACAATTGGTTGCCCCCCTCCAACTTCGCCCGTATTGCGGAGGAACGGCCGTCGCCCGCCAACGCCGTTGCTCCCCCTCCGCAAAAGTTTGAGCTTCTAATTCTTTTCACTTGACTGATTCTTGAACCGGGTGACATACTTCTCGATGTAGAAATTGAATTTACCTAATCAGCGGGAGGAAAAGGCATGAAGCCGTGGACTTTTCTTATCTCGGTGTTGCTGTTTGTGGTGATATGTTCGGCCTGCCAATCCGGTTCCTCCGATGACGATTCTTCCGGTGATGATTCTTTCGATGATGATATCAACGATGACGATATAGTCGACGACGACATAGATGACGACGTAGACGACGATGTCACGCCTCCGGTCGACGATGACACGACTCCGCTAGATGACGATATAGACGATGATACGACACCGAGCGACGACGACACTACGCCGCCGGACGACGACGATGTTGATGACGACACCACGCCATCTGACGACGATACGGTCGACGACGACAGTACATATTCCTGGTCGGAGATGACGAGCGGCACGACGGCGTGGTTGTATGGCGTGTGGGGAAGCTCCGCCACCGACGTGTTCGCCGTGGGTGGCGGCACAATATTGCACTACGACGGTTCCTCATGGTCGGCGATGACGATCGATAATACTTCGGTAAACTTTCGCGCCGTGTGGGGAAGTTCCGCCACGAACGTGTACGCTGTAGGAGTGGGAGGTACGTTTGACTTACCCTATGGTGCTATGTCGCACTACGACGGTTCCTCGTGGTTGGGGGTGTTTAGGACGTCGGCGTTTTTAGGCGGGGTTTGGGGAAGCTCCGCCACGGACGTGTTCGCCGTGGGCGCGGAATTTGACGGAGGCATGTCTCCGACCAAGACCGCGATCTTACACTACGATGGTTCCTCGTGGTCGGAGATGGCGACGCCGAGTGGAATTAAGACGTATTTAGCGGGTGTTTGGGGAAGTTCTCCCTCGGATGTGTTCGCCGTGAGCGATTCCGGAAAAATTTTACATTACGACGGCTCCTCGTGGTCGCTGATGACCTGTGTCTCGAAAGTAGAGTTGACCGGCGTTTGGGGAAGTTCGGCCTCGGACGTGTTCGCCGTGGGATATAATGATAAAAATTTGGGCGTGATTTTGCATTACGACGGCTCTTCCTGGTCGATAATGACGGTTGACACCATTAGAGTGAATTTTGCGGGCGTTTGGGGAAGCTCCGCCTCGGACGTTTTCGCCGTGGGAATGAACGGCACGATTCTGCATTACGGCGACTAACCGCGCGTTTCGCGGCGGTGGATTACGCCTGCCAAGTTCGCTATGCTGCGCTCATGAGCAAAGGACGATTGGTCGTCATTCTGACCGGCGATCGCGAGGTGGGGAAGACGACGGTCTGCCGTCGCTTGGCCGAGCGTTTGCACACCGAGGGCCTGCGCGTGGGCGGGGTGCTCACCGACACCACGCACGTCGGCGCCGACCGCACGCTCGTGGTGCACGACCTCGGGGACGACCAACGCAGCGTGCTGGCCAGCACCGGCCCGCTGGCCAAGGGCCTGAAGCACGGCGCTTTCACCTTCAGCCCGGAAGGAATCTACCGCGGCATCAAAGCCATCGGCCGCGGCATGAGCGCGGATTTGCTGATCGTCGACGAGATCGGTCCGTTCGAGATGAGCGACGGCGGCTTTTTTCCGGTGCTGCACGTCATCCGCAAGGCCGCGCGCAGTCTGCTGGTGATTCGTCCGAGTCTGATCGAGCGCGCCGCGGCGAAGCTCGGGCTGGACGACGACCACGAAGTGGTGATGCTCACCGCCGAAACCCGCGACCAGGTGCTCGACCACCTGGGCGAGATTTTTCTGGCCCACTACGTCCGCTCCACCACGCATTAGACGGGGCGTCGGCGCTATTCTTCCTTGAACTTGAGCAGGCCCAGTTGCAGCAGGCTGTAGATCATCTGCAGCGCGCGCGCCGGATCGAGCAGCGCCCGCTCCAGCACGTCGCCCAGCGTTCGGCGTCCGTCGATCATCGCCACGAGCGCGCTTTCCCGCGGATCGGCGAAGAGCGACGCCAGGTCGACCTCCAGCCGCGCGCGCTGTAACGGGAACGCGCGGTATTTGCGCAGTTCGGCTTCGATCTGTTCGGCGCGCACCGTGTCGCGGATGCCGCGCAGAATCAGGCGGGTCAGGTCGATGGTGATCGGCGGCGTGTTCTTCGAATCCCAGGACCCGGCTTCGAATTTGTAGCGGCCTTCGCGCCAGGTGAAGAGGGCGATGAGCTTGTTCTCGAGCTGCATCAGCAGGGCCTCGAACAGATCGTGCGGCGTGATCAGGCCTTCCGCGAGCAGCGTTTCGCCCACCGGCCGGCCCGTCACATTCGCCGCGCTCAGGGCGCGGTCGCGCTCCAGCGCGGTGATCTTGCCCTGTCCGACCAGCAGGTTGCCCAGCGTGTGCGGGCCGATGCGGTTCGAGGCGATGCGCACGGGCATGCCGTTGGTGAGAAACACGGTTTCTTCCTGCTCGCCCTTGGTCACGATCAGTTTACCGGTCGCCTTGCCACGGTAGAGGTGATAGAGAAACTGCACCAGCGCCGTGGCGGCGAGGTCGCCGGCGTCGGCCGGCGCCGGCGCCGGTTCTTCCGCGGCGGCTTCTTCGTCGGGTTCCTCGGAACCGTCGCGCCGGCGGGCTTCCCGTTTGGCCCGATCGACCACCGCCTCGTCCAGCCGGAAGAAGCGGTCGCCGTCGGCGAAGCGCACCAGGCCGAAGAGCAGGAACAAGTACAGCAACTGGAACGTGCGCGCGAAGCTGAGGTCGGCGTCGGCGATGACTTCGCCCAGCGTGCGCTCGCCGTTGACCAGCCCGAGCAACCGCCATTCGCCCTTGGTGACGTTCAGGTCTTCCGGCCCGATGTTGGCGGCCTCGCCGCGCACGAGGATCGCATCCTTGTTCTGGTAAACGCGTTCCTCGAGTTTGGACAGGTCGTAATGCACGCCGATGCCGGCCAGCAGAATCGAAAGCATGTCCTGTTCGATCGGGAGCGTATCGGTTTCATCGAGGCGGCTGGGGACGAATTCGTACGAGCCCTCTTTCCAGCGAAAGGCGGAGTTCATCTTGCGCCGCGCCTGGCTGCGCAGCACGTTCTTCAGTTCGCTTTCGGTGAGCAGGCCCTCGCGCACCAGCGCCTGGCCGAGCTTGAGCTTCTCGTGTTGCGCCAGCGGCAGGATGCGGTCGAGTACGGCCCGCTCGACCAGGCCGCGCGCCAGCAAAATCTGGCCCAGCGCATCGTCGCGAATGAAATTGGTGTGGATGGCGATGACGCGTCCGTCGCGCAGTAAAATTTCGCGCTGCTCTTCCCACGACTTGATGACCAGCGTGCCGGTCGCATGACGTTGATAGAGCGCGAGCAGCAATTCCGGCAGCAGCACCAGACCGAGCCGGCCGACGTCCGGAATGTCGCCGGCGCGGGCGCGGATCGCGCGCAGCGGACGCGGCGTCGTATTCTCCGGGCTGGGGATCGGCTTTCTTTCTTCGCGCGCCGTCGAACGGCCCGGCCGCGGCGTCTTGGGCGGGGCCGCCGGCGCCGGCTTGTCCGGGAGCGGCCGTTTTTTCGGCGTCGGCGTGGGTCGCGCTTCGGGGATCGGCTGTTTTTTCGGCGGCGGCGCGGCCGGCTTGCTTTCGGCGGTCGCCGCGGCCGTCGCTTCGCCGGTCGGCAGGCCCAACATCGCGCGGATGGCTTGCATCACCTCGCCCGGATCGAGCGGCATTTCCAGGTATAAATCCGCCCCGAACTTGGTGCGCGCCTCGAGCGAGAACTTGGTCGAACGTTTGAGCGAGGAAATGACGACCACGCGCGTACCCGTCGTGCGCCGATCGGCCTTGAGGCGCTTGGTCAACTCCAAGCCGTTGGCGTCAGGCAGCAAGACGCCCAGGATGATCAACTCCGGCTGCGCTTCGTCGAGCAAGGCGTCCATTTCGCGCGCCGTCACCGAGGTGAACGCCTCCCACTGTTCGGCGCGAAACAATTCCTCCAACTGCAGCGCCAAGCGCGGCTCATGAAGCACCAGATAGACGCGTTTGGTTTCGCTCATCGCTTCTTCCCAAAGATGGAAGACTTTCGACCGCCTTCTTCCACTTCTTTGATTCGTTGCTCAGTGTAACGTAATTCGCGACGGATCGCCTCGTTTTTCGGGTCGGCGTCGAAGGCTTTTTTCAGATAGCGCAACGCGGCTTCGTCATCGCCCTGCCGCGCCTTGATACGGCCGAGCAGCGCCAGGGCGTCGGAGCGATTCTTGCTCGCGGCCGCCGCCTGCTTGGCCGCGTCTTCCACGTCCTCCCAGGTGAACGGCGGCTCGGCCAGCGCGCCGAACATCGCCTGCGCCAGCTTGACCCGCAGGTCGGCGTTGTGCGGATCGAGCACCAGCGCTTTGCGGAAGCCTTCCACCGCCACGGCGAAGTGATGGCGCTCCACGTCCAGCAGCGCCTGCTGCACGACGACGCGCACCTCGGTGGACATGGGATCGTCCGGCGTGATGGCGTCGTGCGTGGGCGGCCGCGGCAGGCCCGGTTTATCGCCGGGTAGTTGGCTCAGATAATGCCGCCGGCTCGCCGGATCGTGCAGCACATCGAACGCGGCCTGCATATGCTCGATGATCGCCACGGCCATGCGTTTGATTTGTCGGGGGAACGAGGGGCCGTAACGATCCGGATCATACTTCCGGCGCAGCGCGAGATACGCCTGATTGACGTCATCTTCGTGGGCGGTGCGCTTCAGCCCCAGCACCTGGAAGTAGTCGAGATCGTCCAGCCGCACGGCCAGCTCGCGGATTTCGCGAATGATGGTCTGTTCCCGCGGCGTCGGTTCCGGCGGTTTCTCCGGGGGCGGGGTCGGCGCTTCGCGGGCGGCGACCGCGGGTCGACGTTCGACGACGCCCAAACGCAACGCCCCAAAAGCGATCAGCGCGCTCAGCACGCGCAACGTATAAGTCAAACCGAGCGCGCTTTCACCGACCACGTCGCTGAGCGTGTGCGCGCCGTCCGCCGCGTCGAGCAATCGCTCGGTGTCCGCGGAAAGCTGCGCCCGCATGGCGGCCATTTCCGTCGCGCCGCCGGGGAAAACGAATTTGCTTTTGTCGCGCTCGTAACCGGCCTCGATNNCTCGATCACGGCTGACTCGACGTACCGGCCGTAAGCGTCGAGCAACACCGCCGCGGGGTCGGCTTCGAAGGTCGGGGCGTTGGCCGGATAGGTTTTGTCGCGATGCAATTTGTACGCGCCGTGCGGCCACGCAAAACAACGCGACACTTTACGCAGCGTCTGGCCCGACAGGTGAAACGAAATATCCTCGCTGGACAGGTAGCCGAGCGACGTCAGCACCGTGCCCAGTTTTTTGCCCGACTCGCCCACGCGAATCATCGCCTCGCGGTACTGCTCCTCGGTGAGGAGGCCGTCGGCCAGCAACATGCGGCCGAGGGTTTCCTCCTGGTTTGTGGACTGCACGAAGACCGGCCGGCCGTCGATCAGGTACACCTGCTTCGCGTCTTTGCCGGCGGACAACGCGAGCGAACCGCTGACCTGATCGCGCGCCAGCCGGGCCAGCAAGAGCCCCAGCTTTTCCGGATCGAACTCTCCTTCATCCGGCAACTCCGCGGGCTCCGCGAAATGCACTTCCGGCGCCGGCGGCGGCGCCTCACGCGACGCGGCTTTGCGCCGGCGGCCGTTCGGCGGTTTCGTCGCGGCGCGCGGCGACGGAGGCGGAAGGGCGGGGGGCTCTTCTTCCCACTCGAGGGGCGCGGGGGCCGCCTTGGCGCGCCGGCGTTTCTCCGGCGTCTGGTCCACGGGCTTCGTCGCGGCGCTGGGCTTGGAGATCGGCTCGCCGATCAGCGCGGAGACCGCATTGAGCAGATTCACCAGCGGGAAGGGCTGAGCGAAATAGGCGTCGGCGCCGTAGCGATTGAGCGCGTCGTACTCCATCGCGCGGCTCTGGAAGACCTTGGAGATCACGATCACCTTGCCGCCCCACTGGGCGCTCTGATCCTTGACGATCTTGCAGATGTTGAGGCCGTTGATCCCGGACAGCAGCACTTCCACGATGACCAGGTCATGCCGCGACTGCGCGAACATCTTCAGGCCGTCTTCCGAGCCGATCGCGGAGTCGACCTCGTAACCGAGCCGCTCCAGCACTGCGGTGAGTTCCGCGCGTTCGGATTCACTCGGCTCGATCAGCAGAATCGATTTCTCGGCCAACTAGCCGACCTCCAACTTTTTCAGCTCGGATAGCGCGCGCTCGTTTTCCGGGTTGTACTGCACGGCCTTCTCGAAATATTCGCGCGCGCGGTTCTTGGCGCCCTGCTGGAGTTCGAGGAGGCCCAAAAAGGTGTAGGCGTTATCCAGTCCGGGGTTGATGCTGATCGCGCGCTCGAGCAGATCGCGGCCCTGCCGCACGGCTTCGGCGTCTTGCGGGTTCTCGGTGTAGGTCGCCCAGCCGAGGTAGGCGAAATACTCGGCCTCGTTGGGCGACAGTTCGAGCGCTTCGTTGAACGCGCGTTTCGCTTCGACGAAGTTCCGGTCGTGCAACGCATCCTCGCCTTGCTGGAAGAGCAGTTCGCTCTTGAGCAGGTTGGCCATCGACGCGGTGACTTCGTCGGCTTCGCGCAGCGGGTCGTCGCGGCGGCGTTCGTCGAAGTCCTCGAGCTTGACGTGCACGTCTTCGTCGCCGGGCGCGGACAACTCGGCGGCGACGTCCCACTCGATATCCGGGCTGTCGGTTTTTTCCTCCGGCGCGGCCGCGGGCTTGGCCAGGTCGAGCTCGCGGTCGAATTCGAACACCTCGGGCGGCGCTTCGACCGTCGCGCGCGGAGCGGCCGGCGGCGGCGCTTTTTTCTCGGCGCGCAGCCGGTCGTATTCGCGACGCCGGGCCGCGTCGATCAGCGTTTCGTAGGCCTCGCTGAGCGTACGGAAAATGCCGTCGCTCTTGGCTTTCAGCACTTCGTCCGCCTCGTTGTAGAGATCGAACGGATGGTAGCGGTTGGTGAGATTGTGATACGCGATCTTGACCTGATCGGTCGACGCGTCCGGCGGAATCTCGAAGAGCTGGTAGTAGTCCTTCTTGTCGATGGTTTCGAAGAGGCGCGCCACCGCGCGGCGAAAGGCGGTGAGGCGGTTTTGCGCGGCGCCTTCGCGATCCTCGGCGCGGCGGCGCAAATCGTCGTGCCGTTGTTTGCGCTGCTCGACATAGACGGCCTGCTCGCGCTCGCCGCGCGACGCGAAGCCGGGATCGCCGACGAAACGAATGACGTCGGTCAGCAGCAGGAAGTACAGGGTCTGGAACGTTTCGGTCAGGCTCAGATTGCTGCGCGCGATGATCTTGCCCACCGTGCGGTCGCCGTCGATGAGCCGGACGAACTTGGCTTCGTGCGGCCGCAGCACCAGCGCGCCGTTGTCGAGCACCGAGCCGGTCTCGCGCACCAGCCGCTGGTTCTTGTACTCGTTGAAGTAGCGCTCCAGCCGCGACAACTGATAGAAACGGCGGATGCCTTCGAGAATGATCGACAGCGTCGGGATGCGCAGTTGCACGCTTTCGTCGATCTGGAAACTGCCGGCGCGGAATTCGTACTCGCCGTCGTCCCAGGCGAAAATGCGCAGAATCTTCTCTTTGATTTGCGCTTCCAACGCTTCGTAGAGCTGATGCGAGGTCAGCACGCCCATCTCGAGCAGCACCGCGCCGTGCTGGCGGCCGGTGGTCAACATGCGCTCGAGCGACGAGTTGTATTGTTCGAGCGTGATCATCCCGCGTTGCACCATGAATCGGCCGAGCGATTCGTTCGACAGGTTCGAGGTGACGAAGATCGGGTTGCCTTCGCGCAGATAGATGACCTTGCTGATGTGTTCGTGCGCGACGCGCAGCGCGCCGGTCCGCCGGAACTTGTGCAGGAAATAAAGCAGCTTCGGAAACGGCGTGTCCGCCAGGTTGCCCGCGACGCCGAGGCGGCGACGCGTCTCCGGCTCCGGGACGGGCGCGGGTTTGGTGTCCGGCGACCGCTCGGGCTGGGGCGGCGCCTCGCCCGGCAGCAGCGACTGGATCAGCTTTTCGAGTTCCGCGACGTTGACCGGCTTTTCGCTGTAGGCGTCGACGCCGACCTTCTGCCGCGACTCATATTGTTTTTGAAACTGGCGGTAGACCTTCGACAGCAGCACCGTCTTGGTTTGCTCGCCGCCGGGCAGCTTGCGAATCTGCTGGCAGACCTTGAGCCCGGTGAGCCCCGGAATCAGCGCGTCGAGAATCACCAATTGCGGCTGCAGATCGCCGAACGCCTCGACGACGTCCGGCCCGCTCTTCACCCAGTGGACCTGGAAGCCCTTGCCGGTGAGGAAGTCGTTGAGGACTTCGAACTCGGAGTAGTTGCTATCGCCGACCAGCGCCGTTCTCAACTTTCCTCCACCGGATTCCACAAACGATAATTGATCGCCGCCGCGAGCAGCGGGACCATGATCTCGTGATGCCCGACCAGACTGATGCCGCGTCCGCCTTCCGCGACGGGGCGCGTCACCACGTTGGTGAGCGGCCGGTACTGCCGGATGAAGTCGAGGTTCGCGGTGGTGAAGCGCGTGACCTCGAGCCCGGCGTTGCGTACGGCCGAAAGCGCTTTCAGAAAGACTTCCGGGAGAATCACGGCGCTGCCGACGTTGACGTAGACGCCGCCTTGCAGGCCGCCGATCAGCGTCGTGAAGATGCCGAAGTCGCGCAACAACGCGGCGCCGAATTTCGCGCCGTCGAGGTCCGGATACAAATGCGCGACATCCGTGCCCGGCGCGGCATGCACGGTCACCGGCACGTCGTAGCGATGGCAGTTGGCGAGCACCGATTGCTCCGCGTGGGGCAGGCCGGCCGTGGCGATGTGCGCGGCGCACGCTTCGCCCAGCCCACATTCTTCGCGCGCGGCCCGGTCGACCATCTCGGCGAAAGCGCGGCCGGTCTGTTCGCTCATGCCGAACGCGCCGCTGCCAAGCCCGGCGGCGACGTCTTCGCTGGTGCGGCCGACGGCGGCGATTTCGAAATCGTGCAGCACGAACGCGCCGTTGACGCTGACCGCGGTGATGATATGCCGCGCGAGCAGGTCGGCGATGATCGGCCCCAATCCGACTTTGACCACGTGCGCGCCCATCGCCCAGTGCACGGGGCGGAACGCGGTGCGCGCCTGTACGATTGCGTCGACGAGGTCGTGGAGGTCGCGGCCGCCCAGAATACGCGGCAGGCGGTCGAACCACTCGGCGAAGCTCGCGCCGCCGCCCGACGGCTTGCCGAACGCCGACAACTCGACGAGGCTTTCGCGCGCCGCGAGGTCTTCGTGCTTCAGGCGCCGGAAATCAAACGGCGGCACGCGGGTCGTCATCGCGCCGCCTCCCATTCGGTTTCGACGAGGTCGACCCACAAGTGGCCGACGGTGATGTGAAACTGCTGAATCACCGGCGTCAGTCCGTCGGACGCGGCGATGAGGTGATCGCAGAGCGGCGCCATCCGTTCGCTCGCGGCGCCGGTCAGGCCGACCGTCACACACCCGCGGGCCCGCGCCTCGGCCAGTCCTTCGAGCACGTTGACGCTGACGCCGCTGGTGCTGATGCCGACCGCCACGTCGCCCGCGGCGGCCAGCGCCTGCACCTGCCGCGCGAAAAGCTGCTCGACGCCGAGGTCGTTGGCGATGCAGGTCAGCACGGACGTGTCGGTGGTCAGCGCGATCGCGGGCAGCGCCGCGCGGTTGTGGATCAGATAGCGGTTGACGAACTCGCCCGCCAGATGCTGCGCGTCGGCCGCGCTGCCGCCGTTGCCGAACAGCAGCACCTTGCGTCCCGCCCGCAGCGCCGCCACGGTCGCCTGCACCCACGCCGCCAGGCCGGGCATCCCCGCCTCGCGATAGCGGCGCAACACCGCCTCGCTACGCTCCAGATATTCCGTCGCGCGCATACTCGAATCCACTTACGGCTCCCTCGAATACACGAAGTCCCCGCTTTCAATATGGAATTTTTACTCTAACTTGCGAGGTCCGAAGTGTCAAATCAGTTGCGCGACGCACATCGAATTGCCGAACGTCGGCCACCTCAGTACTTGGCTCACGAAGTTGTGTAAATTCGACCAAAGTTCGCCACGTGCGGCTTCATTCTTCATTTTTCATTGATCATTTTTCATTCTCCTCTTGCCCCTTTTACGCGGCGCGTCAAAGCGGTTAGAATGGCGCAAAATGATCCGGAGGCGGTTGATGCAGCGCGATTTGAAGCGAATGGTGCAATCCGATTACGACGTGATTTTCGTTGGCGGCGGCGTCACCGGCGCGGCGGCGGCGCACGATGCGGCGATGCGCGGCCTGCGCGTGGCGCTGTTCGAACGAAAAGATTTCGGTTGGGCCACCAGCGCGGCCACGAGCAAGCTGATCCACGGCGGTTTGCGCTACCTGAAAAATCTCGAGTTCGGTCTGGTGCGCGAAAGCCTGCGCGAACGCCGCACGCTCGAACTTATCGCGCCGCACATGGTCCGGCCGGCGCCGTTTCTGGTGCCGACGTACCGCCATTCGAGCAACAACCTGCCGGTGATCGCCGCCGGCATGTTTCTCTACGACCTGCTCAGCTACGACAAGGCGCGCCTGGCCGATGCCGAACGCAAGCTGCCGCACTTTCGGCTCTTCTCGCGCAAACGCACGCTGGCCGAGGAGCCGGGCGTCGATCCGCACGACCTGACCGGCGGCGCGCTGTACTACGATTGCCAGATGCATCACCCCGAACGCCTGACCCTCGAATTCATTCTCGGCGCGACGGCCCGCGGCGCGCAGGCGGCGAACTACGCCGAGGTGACCGGCCTGCTCAAGGAAGGCCAGCGCATCGCCGGCGTGCGCGTGCGCGACCTGCTCTCCGGCCAGCAGCACGAGGTGCGCGCACAGGTGACCGCCAACGTCGCCGGCCCGTGGGCGGATTTCGTCTCCGCCTTCGCGCTGGGCAAGGAAGCGCAGAAGCATTTGATCCGCAGCCAAGGCATTCACCTGGTCTTCCGGCGCGTGATCGACAAGTACGCGGTGGTGCTGCGCACCCGCGGCGGCCGCCATTTCTTTCTCATTCCGTGGCGCGGCAAGACGCTCGCCGGCACGACCGACGAGGTCTACAAAGGCACGCCCGACGGCTACCAGGTCACGAAGCACGCGGCGGAGCGGTTCGTCCGCGAGATCAACGAGGTTTATCCCTCGGCGAAATTGCAGATGGACGACATCATCTGGACCTACGGCGGTCTGCGCCCGATCGTCGAGGAAGAAACCAACGTGCAGGTCGAGGTGTACGACGCCAGCCGCAAGTACGAAATCTACGACCACGCCGAAACCGACAAGATTCAAGGCTTCCTCACGGTGATCGGCGGCAAGTACACCACCAGCCGCCAGCTCGCCGAGACGCTGGTCGATCGCATTGTCACGAAGCTCGGTCTGCCGGCCGCGCCGTGCCAGACCGCGACCACGCCGCTGCCCGGCGCCGGGTTCGGCCTCTGGCGCGATTTTCTGGAAGAGGGGCGGAAGCAATATCCGCAAGTGTCGCCGCGGGTGATCGAGCAATTGAGTTGGGATTATGGTTCGCGCCGCGAGCAAATCCTCGAGCGGATGCAAGACCCGGAGTTGGCGAAATTCGTCGACGAACGGCATCCGATTCCGGCGGCGACGGTGGCCTTTGCGGTCGAACAGGAAATGGCGCTCACGCTCGATGACATCCTCTGGCGCCGCACCGGCCTGGGCAACACGGGAGAGCTGACCGAGGAAGCCGTGCGCACCGCCGCGCAGATCGCCGCGTCCCGCCTCGGCTGGGGCAAAACTCGAACGGACGATGAGATCGCCGCGGCGATGGATAAGCTGGCGCGACGGAACATGGTGGAGTAGGAGTCGGCGCCACAGGCGAGCGCGGCCATAGGCGCTGACTTTATGAAAATGAGGCGTCGGCGCACCGGGACTGTCATTCCGACCGAGCCCCGAGTGCCGCCGAGGGGCGAGCGGAGGAATCCCTTCCCGGCTGATACGCCCATCCTTTTCAGCGTCGGCGCGAAAGGGGAAGAACTACAATCTCAAGGGAGCGATCCCTCCGCTACGCTTCCGCGCTCCGCTTCACTTCGTTTCGCTCCGCGCGTCCGCTCCGGTCGGGATGACAGGAGAGGGCTAGGTCTTTGCCCGAAGTTAGTGCGTATGGGCGCGGGCGCCTGCGCCACAAAGGCTTCGCCGCCTTGACACTCTGTCGCTTTTCATTATATTTGCACACTCCGTTTGACCCCGGGGTAGGGGAAGGAACATGTTCGAGAACCTGCAGGGGAAGCTGAATTCAGTCTTCAAGAACCTGCGCGGACACGGCAAGCTGAGCGAGGCCAACATCCAGGAGGCCCTGCGCGATGTGCGCATGAGCCTGCTGGAGGCCGACGTCAACTTCCGCGTCGTCAAACAGTTCCTGCAGACCGTGCAGGACCGCGCGCTCGGCGCCGAGGTCATGGGCTCGCTCACGCCGGGGCAGGTTTTCGTCAAAGTCGTGCACGAAGAGCTGGTCAAGCTGATGGGCGACCGGGCCACCGAGCTGCAACTGGGCGGCAAACCGCCGATCCCGGTGATGTTCGTCGGCCTGCAGGGCTCCGGCAAAACGACCAGCGTCGGCAAGACCGCTGTGCTCTTGAAGCGCCGCGGCCGCCGGCCGTTGCTGGTGCCGGCTGACGTCTACCGCCCCGCCGCCATCACGCAGCTCAAGCAACTGGGGCAGCAGGTCGAATGCCCGGTGTTCGACTCGACCACGTCGATGAAGCCGGTGGACATCTGCCTCAAGGCCTTCGCCCAGGCGGAACTCGGCGGGCAGGATATTCTGCTGATCGACACCGCCGGCCGTTTGCAGATCGACGAGCCGATGATGAAGGAGCTCGAAGACCTCAAACGCGCCCTGCGTCCGGCCGAGATTCTCTTCGTGGCCGACGCGATGACCGGCCAGGACGNNTCGACACCGCCGGCCGGCTGCACGTGGACGAGGACATGATGAAGCAGGCCGAGGAGATCGCCCAGGCGGTCCAGCCGCACCAGATCTACCTCGTGTGCGACGCCATGACCGGCCAGGACGCGGTGAACGTCGCCAAGACGTTCAACGACCGGCTCGATATCACCGGCGTCGTGCTGACCAAGATGGACGGCGATGCGCGCGGCGGCGCGGCGCTGTCGATCAAGACCGTCACCGGCAAGCCGATCAAGCTGGTCGGCGTAGGCGAGAAGATGGACGCCCTCGAGGTTTTCCATCCGGATCGCATGGCCGGACGCATCCTCGACATGGGCGACGTGCTCACGCTCGTCGAACGCGCCGAGGAGGCGATGTCCGAGGCCGACGCGAAAAAACTCGAAGAGAAACTGCGCAAGAACGAATTCGGCCTCGAGGATTTCCGCGACCAGCTCCTGCAACTGAAGAAGATGGGCGGGCTCGAATCGCTGATCAGCATGTTGCCCGGCATGGGCCAGCTCAAGGCGCTCAAGGGCATGCAGATCGACGAGACCGAGCTGAAGCGGACCGTGGCGATCATCAACGCGATGACGCCCGAGGAGCGGAGCAATCATCAGGTGCTCAACGGCGCGCGGCGTTCGCGCATCGCGCGCGGCTCGGGCACGACGATTCAAGACGTCAACGGCCTGCTCAAGCGCTACGTGCAGGCGCGCAAGATGATCGGTCAAATGAGCAAAGGCGGCGGCATGTTCGGCGGCGCTCCCGCCGGCCACGGCAAAGGCGATAAAGGCAAGAAGGGGAAGAAGGGAAAAAAAACATCCTTTACATTCCCGTTCCGATGATGGTAAGGACTTAACTGACTAACAGAGAGGTTAGGTGAACAGATGGCGTTGAAGATGAGACTCGCACGTTTCGGCAAAAAGAAGAGCCCGTTCTACCGCATCATCGTGGCGGAGATCACTTCGCCGCGCGATGGTCGGTTTGTCGAGCAGGTCGGCACGTACGATCCGAAGTTGGCGGCCAACAAGGTCGTCTTGAACGAAGTGAAGGTACGGAAGTGGCTGGATCAGGGGGCGATCCCCACGGACACCGTACGCAGTTTCCTCAAAGAGAAAGGATTCCTGAAACCGCAGCCCAAATCAAGTTGAGTTCCTAATGGTTCAGAGTGGGGAGGAGAACCATGTCTCTGAAAGAACTAATCGAGTACATTTCGCAGGCCCTGGTGGACGATCCCGCGCGGGTGCAGGTCAATGAAGTGCTCGGAGAATCCACGACCGTCCTTGAGTTGAAGGTGGCGAAGGAAGACCTGGGCAAGGTGATCGGCAAGAACGGCCGCACCGCCCGCGCGATGCGCACGATCCTGTCCGCCGCGTCGACCAAGCTGCACAAACGCGCGGTGCTGGAGATCTTGGAATAGACCGCTTCCGGTGAGACGATTCTTTCGTGTATTACGCCGCGCATCGGGTAATTGACACGAAGGGTCTAGGGTCTTGGGGCTAGGGTCTAGGGCGACATCGAACGGCAGTCGGTCGTCGGTGCTGATCACGGCGGTCGACGCCGGACGAAAACAGTACGGCGCGATGGCGCGCCATCTTGGCTCTGGCAGCGAGGCGGTCGCCGTCGCCACGAAGATATTGCCCATGCCAGCCCCGCGACTTTAGAGCAACTGACGTTTTCGCCGATCGTTGGTGAGATCTCGAAGCCCTGAAAGGGCGCTATCCGCCAGCCCAGGGCGTGAGCCCTGGGTCGGAGGCCCCCTTTTTGGCCAGAGCCCTGAAAGGGCGTCATCAGGTAACTCGGGCCGTCTCCATACCGCCCCTTCAGGGCTCGTTTGATGTGTTTGGCGCCTTCCCAGGGCTGACGCCCTGGGCTTACGAATTACGCCCCTATGGGGCTCATGAATACGTTGGATGTGGTTCTCTAGCCCCCCAGACCCTCTGACACCGAGGCCCTCATGCCAGCCTCCCCCAAGCTCATCTCTCTCGGCCGCATCGTGAAGACGCAAGGCCTGCGCGGCGCATTTCGCGTTTACCCGCACGGGCAGGATTCCGAAAACCTCGCTTCGCTTGAAGAGATTGTCATCCAGCCGCTGAAGGCCGAGGCGATCACCGCGCGCATTACGTCGTGCCGGCGCAAAGGCATGCTTTTCATTCTCACCATCGAGGGCGTCGAATCCATCGACCACGCCGAGCGGTTGATCGGCGCCGAAGTGCTCGCGCCCGAAAGCGATCTTGCGCCGCTGGAAGAGGGCGAGTTCTATTGGTACGAACTGGTCGGCATGGAAGTGGTCACCGATCAGGGCGAGCGGCTGGGCGAGGTGAAGTCGATCATCCCCACCGGCGCGAACGATGTGCTGCAGGTCATGAGCCGCGAACGCGAAACGCTGCTGCCGAATATCCCGGACGTAGTGAAGCAGATCGACCGCGAAAAGAAGTTGATTACGGTCCATCTATTTTCGAACACGGAGTAGGGCGCCTCGTTCTCCTAACTCTTCACTTTTCACTCCTCGCTCTTCCTGCTACATTCATCGCGCCAAGTGAACGGAGGTCTGTGTTGACGTTTCAAGAGTTGATTTTCGCTTTGACCGATTTTTGGTCGCGGCAGGGTTGTGTGATCGCGCAGCCGTACGACATCGAGGTCGGCGCGGGCACGATGCACCCGGCGACGTTTCTGCGCGCGCTGGGGCCCGAGCCGTGGAAGGTGGCTTACGTCCAGCCGAGCCGCCGGCCGACCGACGGCCGCTACGGCGAAAACCCCAACCGTTTGCAGCATTACTATCAGTTTCAAGTCATCATGAAGCCGAGCCCGAAGGACATTCAGCAAATCTATCTCGACTCGCTGCGCGCGTTCGGCGTCGACCCGCTCAAGCACGACGTGCGCTTCGTCGAAGACAACTGGGAAAGCCCGACGCTCGGCGCCTGGGGCCTGGGCTGGGAAGTGTGGCTCGACGGCATGGAGATCACGCAGTTCACCTACTTCCAGCAATGCGGCGGCCTCGACTGCAAGCCGGTCAGCGCCGAGATCACCTACGGCATCGAGCGCATCGCGATGTACTTGCAGGGCGTCAACAACGTGTACGACCTGACCTGGATTCCCGGCGTGACCTACGGCCAGGTCTATCACCAGAACGAGGTCGAGCAGAGCACGTACAACTTCGAGGTGTCCGACGCGAAGACGCTGTTCGAACTATTCACACGATACGAGGCCGAGGCGGGCCGTCTCACCGCATTGCGCGAACCTTGACGACTCGGTGACGGCCATCACATCTTCGTTACAGGGTGGAGAGAAAGGGGCTCGGCCGAGCCGGTGGTCGGCGGGGCCTCCGAGAATCCGCGGAGTGCCGCTGGCCGATTTCTTCCGCGCACTTCCCCTGATCCTCCTTCTCGGAGCCGTCCCTGGATTGGCCCTGGCGACCCTGATCGCTCCCCGTCTCTCCTGGCCTGAGCGCCTGGCGGCCGCACCGGGCTTGTCGGTGGGTTGCATCGGAGTCATCGGACTCGTCCTCCATCTCCTCGGGCTGCCCTTCTATCCGCCCACCGCCATTCCGATCCTTGTCGTGCTTCTCGGAGCCGCGATCGGCCGCCAGCTCATGAGCGGGCGGCATGGGAAGCCAGTTGCCGGAGCGGGCTGGGCGGTGGCGGCGGTTGCCCTGGCGAGCGGAGCGGTGCTGGTCGGCATCGCCGCGGCCGCGATGAGCGGCGATGTGCTCCCGCCGGCCAACGACCCTGCTCTCCACGGCGCCGTTGCCGCGACCATCGTTCAGGACCGTGACGTCCTCCCCGTCGTTCCGGTCCCCGCGGACGGATCTGGTTTCGTGCGCACCCAGGCGGCCTTCGAGGCCACCGACGCCCTGGCCTCGGAGCTCGGTGCCGGCGGCCCCGCGCAGGTGATGATCCCACTCGCCCTGGTGAGTCTCCTGGCTCTGCCACTCGGCGTCGCCGTGCTCGCGCATCACGTCACTCAGGATCGGCGTGTGGCGGCAGTTGTAGCCGCGCTCAGTCTCGGTCTGATCTTCCCGGCCTGGCCCGTCGGCTACGGTGACTACCCCTACCTCGTCGACTCCACGCTGGTCGTGCCTCTGATCCTGGCCGTGACCCGCTGCCTGGAGGGGAAGGCGATGGTCAGCAGCGCGGTGATGACGGGCGCCGCCGTCCTGGCCNNCATTGCGCTCACGTCAGTTGTGATTGCAGTGGGCGCCGGATACGTCCTGACCCGCGCGCCCTCCCTTCCGCTGGCCCATCTCTCCCCTCGGTCCGTGCCGGACGAGGGGGTGGCCTACATCGCCGGGCAGCGCAACGCGGGCGTCGGGGCCCTCACCCCATTCATCAATCTCGACCTCTCGCTCATCTGCGGAATCCTCCTGTGCGCCGGCGCCGTCATCGTGGTGTCGACGCGGCGCTGGCGCTGGCTCCTCGGATCGCTTGCGATTCCCGCGATCTGTGTCGCGGACGTCGCTGGCCCCCAGTGGCTGCATCCCCTCTGGGTGAGGCTCTATCCGTGGACGGTCCTGGACCGGCTGTACGGGCTCGAGTACTTCATCGTTCCCGTGATCGCCGCCATCGGAACCGTGGGGCTGGTGGACCTGCTGTCCCGCCGCGCCGCCCGGCGCAGGCCGGAACGCTCCCGGGGCATGTCCGCCTGGTCCGCCGTGGCGATTGGCGTCCTCGCGGTCGGCGGGCTGGTCCTCGGTGCGTCCCGCACCTCCGACATGCTGTCCGCGATACTCGCGATGTCGCCGCATGTCCCGGCCCAGGACGTGACGGTGATCGATGAGCTCGCCGCCAAGCTTCCGCCGGCCTCGCTCGTCCTCAATGACGGGGTGGCGGACTCCGGGCAGTGGATCACGGCACTGACCGATGACGTGGAGGTCGAGCCCCGCGGCTATGCCGAATCCTTCCCCAACGACTGGCGGCTGGTGGCTCTCGCGGGGGCGTGCTCCGACCCCTCGNNCGTCATTGGAATGCGGCATGCATCGCAGCGATCCCGGGGCTGCGCCTTGTGGCCGGGTCGACCTCCGGAGCCGCGGGATTCCTCGTCACCGGCTGACCGTCGGACTAGGTCGGCTGATGGTGACGGACCCTCGGGCGGGCCGTCGCGATCCTGTCAACACCATGTCGCCGCCGGATCACCGGCAGCCTTCGGGCCGCCGGTAGGATCAGCCCCGTGGAGCAGGCCCCTCTCACGCTCAGCTTGCCCGCGACGCGGCGGCGCGGGCTGTCGATCCACGAGCGCCGGCTGCTGCTGATGGGCTTCGACGCCCTGGCGGTGGCGCTCGCCTTCGTCCTCGCCTTCAATCTCTGGACAGCCCAGGTCCGGCACGTCGGTTTCTCCGTGCCGCGGTTGGGAACCCTCGTCGCGCTCGGACTATGGGTGGTCTCGGCGACCATCGTCGACGCCTGGAACGTCAGGACGGCCAGTTCGATGCGACTGACGCTTCCGCGCGTGTCGACGGCGCTGGGCATCTCCCTGATTGG
>PMZC01000388.1 GCA_003170555.1 Deltaproteobacteria bacterium | reverse complement strand
GGGCCAGGTTTTCGAGCTCACTACCGAACGCCTGACCGTCGGCCGCGCGCCGACTTGCGATATTCGGGTGCAGGACAAAAGCGTTTCGCGCAAGCACGCGACCATCTATCGCGGGCCGGACGGCTTGTACTACCTGCGTGACGAAGGTTCGAGTTACGGCTCGTTCGTCGGCGGCAAGAAAATCGACACCGCGCCGCTGACCGAAAACACGGCGATCCGTTTGGGCGCGACCGATTTGGTGTTCGAGACGACCCCGGCGTCTCCCGGGGTCACGCCGCGAGCGGACGCCGGTGGGTCGATCGACGACACATTCACCATCTTGCACGTGCTGTCCGATGGCGAGGCCCTGCCCCGTCGCCCGGCGGATGCGGCGGCCGGCCGACCGACCGTCGTCGATCAGGAAGAACTCGCCGCGTCCAACCAGCGGCTGCAAACGGTCTACGAAATCAGCGAGGCGTTGTCGTCCACCTTCGACCTGACGGAGCTGTACCAAAAAATCCTCACCGCTATTTTTCAGACGATTCCCGCGGAGCGCGCCAATATTCTGTTGCAGGACGAGAAGACGGGCGGACTCGTCGTCCAGGCCTCGATGGATGTGCACTGCAACCACCTGGATGTTCCGTTCTCGCGGACGATCGTCAACAAAGCGCTGACGACCGGCCAGTCGCTGCTGTTGACCAACGCGCAGGCCGACCGCGATTGGGACCAGGCGAAAAGCATCTTTCTGCACAACATCCGCTCGGCCATGTGCGCGCCGCTGCACGCACGCGACAAGATCATCGGGGCGATCAACGTCGACGCTTCCGGCGCGGCGGTGTTCAGCCGGGGCGATCTGCAACTGCTCACGCTGATCGGCAACCAGGCGGGCGTCGTGATTCAAAACGCGCGGCTGGTCGAGGACAACATCCGCTCGGCGCGTCTGGCCGCCGTCGGGCAAACGGTCGCCAGCCTGGCCCACTGCATCAAGAACATTCTGCAGGGGTTGAAGGGCGGCGCCTCGATGATCGACGAAGGCATGCAGTCGCAGAACCCGGCGTTGGTGCAGGCGGCGTGGCCGCTGCTCAAGGGCAGTCAGCAGCGCATCACCGAGTTGGTGATGAACATGCTCGACTATTCCAAAGACCGCAAACCGTCGTACGAACGCGCCGACCTATCCCCGCACCTGGAGAACATCCACGCGCTGATGACCGAGCGCGCGAAAGACAAAAACGTGCGGGTGACTTTGGAGATTGATCCGCGGATGCCGCAGGTCGAATGCGATCCGCTGGCGATCTACCGCGCGACGCTCAACCTCGTGACCAACGCGATCGACGCGGTCGAAGAGGAAACGGGCGTGGTGCGCATTTCCGCGCGGCCGGAATCCGACGGCAGACACGTTTTGATCAGCGTGGCGGACAACGGCGCCGGCATTCCGCACGAGGTCCAGGCGCGTTTGTTCGAGGCGTTTCACAGCACGAAGGATTCGAAAGGCACCGGCCTGGGCCTGGCCGTCACCAAGAAAATCGCCGACGAACATGGCGGCGAAATTCTCATCGACACCGAGGTCGGCCGCGGCGCGACGTTCACGATCAGGCTGCCGGTCGACCGCGCGAAATAGTGGTCTGTTACCGTCGAATAGATACGTTCCCAGCGATAAATCGCTGGGCTAAAATCGTTCGTCCCAGCGGGACGATTGAATTTAGCCCACGGTTTTTAACCGTGGGGCTTCGGCTGTCGGTCTACCGAAGTTAGACGGCTACCTTACCTCACGGGCAGTTCCACGTCTCCGCCATGCAATCGTTGTTCGTGCCATCGCAACCGACATCGAGCGTCTCCGTCGCGATGTTGTTGTTGGCGTCGTAAGTAAAGGCGTAACAATAGTCGTTGGCCGAAGGTCCATCACAGGCGTCGTCATAATCACTCGACTCGAGATGTCCCTCGGCGTCGTAGTTGAACGTGTCACATTCCTCGGCCGTGCCGTCGCAACCGTAGTCCCAGGTCGCGGTCAGTATATGCCCTTCGGCGTCGTAGGTGCTGGTGACGCACGTGTCCCACGTACCGTCGCAACCGTCGTCGTACTTATCGCTGATATCGTTGCCCTGGGCGTCGTACTCCGACACGTCGCATTCGTCGATCGTGCCGTCGCAGCCGTCGTCCGCTTGCGAACTCACCTCGTGTCCCTCGGCGTCATAGGTATACGTACTGCAGTAACTCGGCGTGCCGTCGCAATTGTCGTCGTATTGCCAGGTGATCTCGTTTCCCTGCGCGTCATAGGTGAAGTCGCCGCAAGAATCGACCGTGCCATCGCAGCCTTCGTCGTCCGCGCGATGAGTCGGATGGCCGTCCGCGTCATTGGTGTAGGCTTCGCACCAGTCGTCGGCCGACGGTCCGTTACAGCCCATGTCGTCGACGTCCGCGGTGAGGTAGTTGTTGGCGTCATACGTGTAAGTTTCGCACTCGTCGTTGCCGCCGTTGCAATCATAGTCGTGCGTGATGGTGTCGATCAGGCAGTCGTTCGGGGTCGTGTCGTCATCGGCGGAAGTGTCATCGTCGGTCACGGAATCATCGTCGGCCGCCGTGTCATCATCGGCNNCATCATCGGCCGCCGTGTCGTCGTCGGCCGTGCCGTCGTCGTCGGACGACGAGCCGCCGCCGCCGCTCGACGAGCAAGCGGTCGCCAAGCTGACGAGCAAAAGAACCACGAACCACACCCAGCACTTTTTCATCTCCCCCTCCTTCTTTGTCCCGTCGCGTTCGACGGGCCGGTTATTCGTGCGGAAACACCGCCGGTTCACACGAAACGGCGTTCGGCAAATTGAGTAACTCGCCGAGCGAAAAGCCGACGAACGGCTGCACCGGCACGGGGATCGCGCCCGCCGCCACCCAGAAGCAAAGGTTGGCCGGGTCGAACACGATCTGGTACACGGCGCCGTTGGTCGCGATACTCGAATCGTTGTCGAACGTGTCGATGGGGCTTTCCGTGCCGTCGTACGGATTGATGCGATCGCGCAGCACGCCGACCAGCGCCGTCGGGTCGATGTCGCCATAGATCGTATCCTGCCCGTCCGGCGGAATGAGCTGTTCGACGCGAGCGTAGCGCAACAGACTGGAACTGCTGGCGGGGTCGGCGTCCTCGTCGACTGTCACCGGCGCCAGGAAGTGGTTGGTGGCGAACACCACGCCGTTCTGCAACTCGCGGATGCCGATGTCCTTGGCCGTCATTTCGAACACGGCGGCCTCGCGATTCGGGCCGTCGGCGACGACGATGATCTCCGTGCTCATGTGCTTCTGCGCTTCGATGAACGCCTTGGCCTCATCGAGATTGTGCGCCTGTTTGAGCAGCATCGCCTGCATCTGCACGTGACTGCGGCCGGTGGCGGCGCGCTCGCTGTCGTCGTGCGGATCGGCCTCATCCGACGCGACGGACAAGCCCGCCGCATTGATGCCCGAATATGGGCTCAGGTTGCCGGGGAAGCCGATGTACGCGTGCGGAATGGCGTCGTCCGGTTGGCGCACGAAGATCACCGGGTAGTCGATCAGGTAGTCGATCTTGCTCCAGTCGAGACTGNNACTGCGCGCGTGGTACAAGCGGCCGTCGGTCGTCGCGTCGTACGCGCCGACGATCTGCGTGCAGGCCGGCGTCGCCTTACCCGGCGCGGGGCCGTAATCCAGCCGCTCGATCAGCACGTCGCCGAAGTTGATCAGCAGGCAGAGGTCCATCGTCCAGCCGGTGTCGCCCGCCGCGTCCACCAGGCCCTGGCATTCATCGACGATGTCGGGGTACGAGTTATCGTGCGCCATTTCGGGCAGCTTGAGCGCCTTCGCGACCATCAGCAGAATGTTGAGGTAATGCTGGCTCAGCCAGTCGTAACCGGCCTTCAATTCGTCGTGCAACAACTGGCCCTGCTGCTGGCCCATTTCGTACGGCGTGCCCTTCAGCCAGACAATGGTGAAGCCCTGGTACGATTCGCGATGCGGCTCGACCGGCTGCCACGAGTCGTCGTCGGCGGCGGTGTCGTCGTCGANNTGCAACCGAGAAGGAACAGGCCGAGCAGCAACACGAAAATCAATGACCACCTTGTTTTCACGACTCACTCCTTAAGCCGACACCGCGCCGGCCGAACGAACTACCACGCGTGCGGCGAGGTGTTGATGGACGCGTCCGTGCCCCGGCGCAGGAAACGGCCCAGCCAATACGCGGCGTGGAAGTCGCCGCCGGGCATGAGGAATAAGTCGGCGCCGCCTCCGTTCACGTCGTAAGGCGAAGAGCGCCAATCGAAATCGCTGGGCGGACGAATCGCGCGCGGCACGGGTGCGGCCGCCTGCAGGGAATCGCCGTGACCCAGGAACGGGTGGAACGTGCCGTTGATCATCACGCCGGCGAGGTTGATCACCGTCACGCCGTCGACGGCCAGACACTGACCGGCGGCGATTTCGTTCGCGTCGCAATTTTCGATATCGATGTCGTAGTACGGCGGGGCGCGGAAATCGTGCAGGTCGCTCGCGGCGTCGTCGGCGGCCGCGTCATCGGTCGGTCCCGGGGCGAAGGCGGCGTAGATCACGCCGAAGAACCCGAGCTTCGTCCGCGCCACGCTCCAGCCGGGGAACCACGTCTGCCACAGATCGCGTTGAATGACCGTGCGCCAATAGTCCTGCTGCGCCGGATCGGCCTCGAAGCGCAGCAGCGGATAGATCGCGACGAACGCCATGTTGATGTTCGACCAGTTCGTCGCGAACGGGCCGGTGTTGACGAACTTGAAGGTCTCGTCGACATAGCGGAGGAAGTGGCGTTCGTCGATCATCTGATGCCAGAAGTCGATGAAGCGCTGTTCGCCGGTGACCAGGGCGATCGTCTTGTAGATGCCGAGCGCGGCCACCGAATTGAAACCGTTGCCGACGATCGGCGGCAGGATGATGCCCTCGAGCTCCAGCGGATTGAGATCGTGCGCGCCGACGAGGCGGCCGTCGGCGTCGCGGATGCACAGATCGAGTCCGGTCTCCGGCGCAACCTCCATCAGCTTGTCGCCGATGGCGGCGACGTCGGCCTGCAGTTGCGTTTTGAGCGACGTGTCGATCGTCGCGTCGTCCGCGACCACGTCCCACAGCACCGCGATCGCCAGGAAATAGCCGAGCATCTGATCCTTGCTCGTATCGTCCATCCAAATCCAATCCGGGTATTGGCCGGACTGGTCGTCGCGATACACCCCGGTTTTGACCGGCGGCAACGGATTGCCGTACTGATCGAACATCGGCGTCGTTTGCGGATCGCCGCCCGGCCAGCCGCGCGGTTGGATGCCGCGCACGATCACGCCGGGGACGCCGGTGATCGCGACGCAAATGTGCAAATCCTCGAGCAGCGTGACCACGTCCTGCCGCAGTTGGTCGAGCGATTCCGGGCCGACGTTCACCCCCGCATCGCGCGCCAGGGCGTAGCGCACCGCATCGCCGACCGCCGCGACGCCGCCGAACATGCCGAGGTCGCCGACCTCCCCATACGACCCGACCGCGTCATACACGGCGACGCCGGTGTAGTCGACGAAGCTCTGCGTGAGCTGCGAGTTGGTCAGCCAATCCGTCACCAGCGCGCGCGCATTGTCGTCGACGAGAAAAACGTCGAGCGACATGCCGAACGGATACGCGCTCATGCCGCGCAGTTGCTGGACGTAGCGAAAGGCCTTGTTTTCGGTGTCGGGATCGTAATTCGGCTCGCCCGGACCGGGGATCAAGGCGCCGAGGTCGACCGGCGTCGTGTCGTCGTCGGGAGTCGAATCGTCGTCGACGACCGTGTCGTCATCCGGCGTCGTGTCATCGTCGACCGTCGTATCGTCATCGACGATGGTGTCGTCGTCCGGCGTGGCGTCATCGTCGACGACCGTGTCGTCGTCGGCGTCGTCATCCGCCGGCGTCGTGTCGTCATCGGCGTCGTCATCGACGTCGTCGTCAACGTCATCGTCGACCGCGGCGGAATGATCATCGTCGTCATCGCCCGACGAACAGCCGCAAACCAGCACGAGCATGGCGAGCAGCGCCACGGCGAACCACTTCATGGCATCCTCCCACGGCAGTCATGACCTTGACTAGTTGTAGCCCCGTACCGGCGGCTTTTCAATGCGGCGACCCCGCCGCGCTAACGTAATTTGAATTCGATGATCTTGCGCGCCAGGCGTTCGGCGAAGTCGATCGAGAACATGAGCTGATCGTATTCCAGGTTCTCCGGCGTGTCGGTCGGCGCATGATAATGCCGCGGGCTGCCGCGCTCCATGTCGACGCACGCGAGGCACACGCCGTCCCAACCGCGCGCGAGCACGGCGGCGATGTCGCTGCCGCCCACCGGCGGCTGAAACGGCTCGACCTCGGCGAAGCGCGACTCCGACACGGCTGTCTCTTCGACCAGCGCCCGCAGCCAACGCGGCACGGATACCGCGACCACCTCGCCTTCCGGTTCGAGGAACTTTAGTTCGCCGTTCGTCAGCCCATCGAGGCCGAGGAAGACGGTCTTGGTCCGATCCCACACGCCTTGCTTCGAACGCACCAGCGCGTCGGCGCCGCCGAGGCTCGTCTCTTCGCAGCCGGTGACCACAAAATCCAACTCGACGTTGGCCGGCTTCGCGGGACCAAGGCGCTGCGCCAGCGCAACCAGCGCCGCGACGCCGCTCAGATCGTCATTGGCGCCGGGGACGATCTCATCGCGGAGCACCATTTGCAGATTCAGCACAAACGCGAGGAGCGCCGGTACGGAGAGCAGCGCCTCGAGCGGCCGCAGCGGCCAGGTCAACGGCCCGAAGCACAGCCGCAGAAAGTCGAAGCCGGCCAGCACGAACTGCGAATGGGTGGTCATCGCCAGCGACCGCGACAGATAAGAGATGCCGAACGGCGGGGCGCCGGAAATCAGCTTGATCATACGCGGGTCGAAGATGAGCCCGGTGAACGCCGCGTCGGCATGGGCCAGAATGACGAGCCGCAAATCCGGTTCGCCGGCGGCCGGAATCGTGGCGACCAGATTCTGCGACGCCTGGAACGGGAGCAGACGCCGCAGCAAGTAGGCGCGGCGCGTCGAGTCGGCCCAATACGAAACGCCGGCCGTCAGGTGCAGCAACAAACCGGCCAGCGGCGCGACGCCCGACACGACCGAGCCCAGCGTACCCACGCCGAAATGCAGCGCCAGGTTCGCGTAGAGGTTCTCGTTGAAGGTGAAGCTTTCCTCGTGGGTCTTGAGCCCGAGCTTTTCAAACTCGTCGCGCACGATCAATTGGGCGCGGCGTTCATCGGCGCTCGTCGGCCGCCGCACCGGACACTCGGCCACGATGCGTTCGATCAACTCCCGGACCGCCTGCCGCTCCTTCGCCTTCGGCAGGGCCACCACTTTTTTCGCCTGACCGTTTTTCGCTTTCCGTTCGGGGCCGACCCGCTCGGCCTTGCTCTTCTGGTTCGACTTTTTCCCCGGGGTCAAAAACAAACTGCTCGCATCCACGTTCAGATCTCCTTTAGCGCCGCCGCAAGAACGCGAACGCGACCGCGGCCACGCCCGCCAGCAAGAAGAGTACGCCGGCGATTCGCAAGTACCCTTCCATCAAGACCAAGAAAAACCCGAACACGGCCAACGTGCCGCCGACGGCCGCTCGGTTGCCCGACGAATGCCTGCTCATGGCCGGTCCTCAGGTTGACTTCAACCGCGCAGATGTTATGCAACACGGGCGCTGATGGCAAACCCGGCCGGCTCAGCCGATCGACTGCATCGCGGCGCACAACGTCTGGTGCAACGAAGCCGCCGCCTCGGGCGGCCACGTCGCCGGATCGGCGCGCAGAAACCTCGTCTGGTCCGCGCGGTTGTCGAAGCACGCGATCGGCAGGTCCCACGCGCGACCATGCGCCTCGACGCGCACGAGTGGTTGGTCGTACGACTCGTCCGGCGAAACACCTACGTAAAGAATGATCGCGCGCGCCAAAATCTCGGGACTCAGTTGCGCCAGCGAATACCGGTAGCCGTTCGGCGGCGGCAGCGTCGCGCCTGGCGGACCGCCGCGCGCGAACTCAATCACGACGGTTCGCCCGTCCTCCTCCACGGTGGCCAATTCGTTTCGCGCCCACAGCAAATCGGTCGCGTCGGCTTCAAGGGCGTCGGCGACCTTCCGCCACTCCGGCTTGGGCAACGAATTCAGCCGCGGCGGAATCCCCGTCTTTTGCGCCGCGGCTTCGAGGCGGTCGAGCACCCACGCGCCCGCATGAAGCGTCGTGACCAGGTAGTGGTCCATCATATCGGCATGGTCTTCGTTGAGCAGATGGATGAGCGTGCCCCAGTCGCGGCGGTCGATCCATGAACCGTCATCGCTCAACAAAAAGATGCCGTCGCGGCCCTCGGCTCGCAGCGCCCGGTCGACGCCGCGCATCAGGCGCACATACGGTAGTTCGTCGAGCAAGGCCGGGTGGCCGATGCGCAAATCGCGCCGGCGCGTCTCCGGGTCCAGGTGCGCCAGGTAGCGCCGCAGCTCCGACTTGCCGGAAGCCGGCAGGCCCAGCAAGAGCAAAGTGTGGACTGATTTTTCCATGACGGTTTCACCGTATCATTGCCAAACTATCACGCAACAAGCCGGCGCGCCGTTTTTCACGTCGCCGAAGTCAGTCTTCTTTCCGCACGGCGCGAAAGCTACTCACGACCTTGCGCCCGAGCGTTCGTTCCATGAGCCCCGGAGACAGCCGATAGATCCACCACAACAGCCGCGCGCTGGCCGGCGCGATGATGATGGCGCGATTGGCGGAGACGCCGCGCAGCACGGCGGCCGCCATCGCTTCGGCTGAAAACATCCGCAACGGGATCCGCGGCTCGATGTCTTCCATCCGGGCGCGCAGCACCGGGGTCGTGCGAATCATGTTCGTGTCGACGAGCCCGGGGCAGACCACGCTGACCCGCACGCCGAGCGCGGCTGCTTCCATACGCAAGGCCAAGGACATGCCGACGATCGCGTGTTTGGTCATTGTATAGGCGGACTGCGTCGGGATCGGGATCAAACCGGCCGCCGACGCGGTATTGACCAGGTGCCCGAATCCCTGGCGCCGCATCACCGCATACGCGGCCATCGCGCCGTGGATTACGCCCCATTGGTTGACGCCGACGATCCGCCGCCACATTTCCATGGTCATGTCGCGCATCTCGCCCTGAATGCAGACGCCGGCGTTGTTGAACATGTAGTCCAGGCGTCCGGCGGCGTTGACCAGATCGACGACCTCGCGCTCGTTGGCTACGTCCACCTGCGCCGCGACGGCCCGCCCGCCCTGGGCCGTGATGGACGCCGCAACCTCTTGCGCACCGGCGCCGTTGATGTCCGCCACAGTCACCATGGCGCCGCGCCGCGCCAGTTCCCGGCACAGTGCGCGCCCGATGCCTGATGCGCCGCCGGTGACGATCGCCGTTTTGTCGCGAAAATCAGTCATGTGCAATCGCCTCGAGACAAAGCCAAGAAATCTCAGGTAAACAAGCGGTCGAAGATGCCGGTCAACCCGGTGGCGGCGGCCAACAGAAACCGCGGTTCGACGAATTGCCGGGTTTCGGGGTCCAGCTTCACCGAATAGCGCTCGTGAACGTAACCCGCGCGTCGAATGAACGAACCCACGGATTTGTCGCCGACGAATATTTTTTCTTCTTGCTTGGAAAACAAGGTCAGCCGTTTTCGGAGCCGGTGAAGGACCGTGCCTTCGGGTCGGACGGTGAGCATCTTTTCGCCGTTGGCGTCAATCGCCACCCATTCCACTCGACCGGTCGTTTCCGATCTTTCCTTCCGCAATACCCCGAGAATCTCGTCGTTCGGCAGGTTGATCTGCACGTTCCAGGTCAGGCCCCAAACCGGACTCATCCACAGCAGAAGCTCTTCTTTTTCTCTCACGGCATAGAGATAAGCGCACCGCTGCAACCGCAGCGACGGGCAATAGACACGAAATAACTTTTCGCCGGACCCCGACCGGAACATCAATTGCACCGACACGGTGACGAACTTGTGGCGAATCTCCAACTCGCCCGGAAGCAGCGGTAGGCTGGTCATGGTTACACTCGACGATTACTTCGCTCATCATACGATAGTCGAATCCAGCAAGCAACGGTCAGTGGACGACTTGGTGTTTCGAAGCTTGCGGTTCTTGCCCCGGTCGGCGCCGGTTGTCCGACGTATTCAACGCTGCTAACCTCAGCTCACCGACAACGCAACGTGATAACCAATCCGGAGGTCAGGCCATGGCGCCAACTCATCCCGACACGGTGGTGTGCCAGATCTGCAAACAGGAGAAAGCGCAGCACGACGCGATGCTCGGCGAGGCGGTGCGACCCAGCATCGTGGAAGCCATTCGAAAGCAGCATCCGGACTGGTCGCCGAGCGGCTACATCTGCTTCACCGATCTCAATCAGTATCTCGGCGAACACGTGCAGACGATCCTGGAAGAAGAAAAGGGCGAAATCACCGAACTGGAAAAAGATGTCATTCAGGCGGTGAAGGATCGGGAATCGCTCTCCGTGAATGAGAACAAGGCCTTTGACCAGTCACTGACCTTGGGCGGACGCATCGCCGACAGGATGGCGGAGTTCGGCGGAAGCTGGACCTTCATCATCATTTTCGGATCGGTGCTCATGGTTTGGATCGCGTTCAATTCGATCATGATCCTCCATCGGCCGTTCGACCCCTTCCCCTTCATTCNNATCATCATGATGAGCCAGAATCGGCAGGAATCAAAAGATCGGTTGCGAGCCGAAAACGACTATCGCGTCAATCTGAAAGCCGAGATGGAAATTCGGATTCTCGGCGACAAAATGGACCGCCTGCTCAGCCATCAATGGCAAAGGCTGTTGGATATCCAGCAGGTTCAAACCGACCTGATGGAGGAACTGCTTCGTTTGCGGCCGGCGAGCAAGGGCGATGAAAACGAGGCGCCGGGGCCGACTTCCAACTAGTCCTTCCACCATCTGATGTGGTTTTTGTTCAACCAGCAGCCGCTGCCGCCGCTCGTGCTGCCGACGGACTGACCGCGACGCCGGTCAGCCGCGCGCTCACGTCCCAGAGCCGGCGCGCCGCTTCGACGTTGTACGATAACGCGGACGACCTCGCCGGTTTGGATTTGACGAAGTACTTCCCCGTGACGCCTTCGACCTCGGGCGACGAGGCGAGATAGATTGAGGTCTTCGCCCCTTTCTCCGGCGAGATCATAAACGGCGCGGCCACCCGCGCCCCCCACCCCATCGCGCTGTCGGAAACGCGTCCGAAGTTGGTGCGCACGACCCCCGGATGCAGGCAATTGGCCGTGACGCCGGTCCCCTCGAGCCGCCGCGCCAGTTCGTAGGTGAACAGGACATTCGCCAGTTTCGACCGCGCGTAAGCTTTGAAGCCGCGATACTTTCGTTCGCCCTGCAGATCGTCGAAGTCGATCCCGGTGCGGAAATGCGCGCGCGAGCTGACGTTGACGATCCGCGCCGGCGCGCTCGCGCGCAGCAGATCGAGCAGCAGATCGGTGAGCAGAAACTCGCCGAGGTGGTTGATGGCGAAAGTGCTTTCGAAGCCGTCGACGGTCAGACGCCGGACCGGTACGAACAAGCCCGCGTTATTCACCAGCACGTGCAGGCGGTTGTGGGTGCGTTTGAACTCGGCGGCGAATTCGCGGATCGACGCCACCGACGCAAGGTCGGCGATCATCAACTCGACCGCTTGATGGCCCGTGTCATCAATGATCTCCCGCCGCGCGGCCTCGCCCTTTTCTTTGTTGCGGCAGAGCATCACGACCTGCGCGCGCGCCCGAGCGAGTTCGAGGGCGGTCACCTTGCCGATGCCCGAATTCGCCCCCGTGACGAGGACGGTTTTGCCGTTCATCGAGTCCACCATTTCCTTCTCCTTTTCGGCCGGTGCGCGGCCGACTTCATCCGCTTTTTCAAAACTGTCGGATGAAATCTAATCCCGAAAACAAGCGCTGTCCGCCGGGCGACGAGAATCTCTAGACTTGATCTGCGATTTTCTTCCCGATGGTTAGCTTTTTAAAAATAGAGCGGTTGTTCCCGGAGTATGCGGTCAGACTAAATAGGGCGAAAGGAGAAATCATGAAAACCTGGGTCCCCCTTCTTGGGCGTATTTTGCGTGCGGCGATCCGTCAGCAGGAGGTAGCCTACCGCGATAATCCAGCAGTCCCACTTCTCGGGCGAATTTTGTTGGCGGCGATCTTCGTACAATCCGGCGTCGGGAAAGTCTTGCATCCGGCGATGACGCAAGGATACATGGAAAAGGCCGGCATGCCGTTGGCCGGCATGTTCCTCGTCCTGGCCATTCTCGCCGAACTCGGCGGATCGCTTTCGGTTTTATTGGGCCTGCTGACGCGCTGGGGCGCGACGGTGTTGATCATCTTCATGATCCCGACGACGCTCATCTTCCACGGTCACGTCGGCGAGCAGATGCAGATGATCATGTTCATGAAAAACGTCTCGATGACCGGCGGCCTGCTGATTCTGCTGGCCAACGGCGCGGGCAAATGGAGCATCGACGAGCGCCTTTTCCCGTCGTGACGCCTGACGTGAATTAAGGCTCCCAGAACCGGAATAATAAAAACAGGAACCGCGGTCGGTTCCTGTCCACTGGTTGCCGACGAAATAGGGGAAAGTGTTGAAAGTAATAATTTGATTGCGTTTATCACGTTTCGTAATGAAACACTTAGTTTCAAAAGAAGACAGCGAAAAGAAGATCGCCAATATTTGTTCTTTTTCTCAATCCGAAATCGGGTATAGTTACATGAAGATCACGTCGCGTGAACGGGCGGAATGACATGGCGAACGATCTCTCGTTTCAGCAGAAGGCGGCAAATCGGCTAAGCAGGCCGCGTTCGTATCGCGTAATCCTGCGCCGGTGCGACTCGCTTGACCCGGGGGTCGTGCGCGGCATCGTGGCCGAGTCGCTGCAGGACCTCGGCATCAAGCCGGCGGGCAAGGTGCTCATCAAGCCGAATTGCGTAACGGCGAATCGCAGTTACATCCACCATTCGTACACCGATCCGCGGCTGATCGCGGAGGCGGTGAAGTGGGCGCGGGCCAACGGTGCGGCGGCGGTCACGGTCGGCGAGTCGAGCGGCTTCGGCGTGCCGTCGCGGCTGTTTCTCAACGAGGCCGGCTACTTCAAACTGCAGCGCGACGGCGCCAAGGTGGTCGACTTCAACACCGAACCCGTCACCCAAGTTCCCCTCGCCCGCGGCATGCACCACCGCAGCATGTTGCTGGCGCAAAGCCTGCACGACGCCGACTTCCTGCTCTGGATGCCGAAGCTCAAGTACCACATCTGTTGCACGGTCACCTGCGCGATCAAGTTGAACATCGGCATCCTGACCCATCGCGAACGGATGCTTTACCACGACGACCGTCTCGATGAAAAAATCGTCGACCTGCTGGAAGTCGGCTACCCCGACGCGGTCGTGACCGACGCGGTGGAGATCGGCATCGGCTATGAGTCGGCGCCGTACCCGGTGCATCTGGGCGCGATCATGGTCGCCGACGATCCGGTGGCGATGGACATCGTGGCCAACCAGGCGCTCGGCTATCAGCCCGCCGATTGCAAGCACCTGATGCTGGCGATGGAGCGCGGGTATGGGCCGAAGGACATCGCGCAGGTCCGCATCGAGGGCGACGTCACGCTCGACGAACTGCGCGCGAAGACGGCCGGCCTCGAAAGCGAGTATCAGGATATCCAAAAAGTGAAGACGCCGATTCGCTTTTATTGCGGAACCGACAACACGCGCGGCCGCTTCTGCCACGGCGGTTGCCTGGCCGCGGTGAAAGGCTGCCTCGGCACCATCGACAAGCGGCGGCCCGGATCGGTCGCGCGCGCCCGGCCCGGCGCGATCGTGACCGGCGTCTACCGGGGCGACGTCGACGCCGGCGACGGCGTGGCGCTGCTGATCGGCGAATGCACGCGGGTCGAAGGCAAGATCACGGCGCGCAAGATTCGGCGCGTCGGCGGCTGCCCGATCGGCACGAAGCAACTGCTCGTCGCGGTGCCGATGTCGTTCGGCCTGCCCAGCCCGATGCTCGACCTCAAGGACGCGCTGAAGTTCATCGTCTACTCGATCGACAAATTGCTGCGGCGGTTTTTCGCCGCGCTCCGCAGCACCGTAAGCTGACCGAGGTTGTTCCCGGAATTCATTCTGAGGCCAGCGGATAGCCGTGGACGCCGAGGCTGACCCGCCACACCAGCGCGTTGAACGTTTCGGTGACGTAGATCGAGCACGGGTCGAAATTCGGTCCGCGGCCGAAGGCCATCGACGCCGGCGTCTTCATGCCGGACGCGACGACCTCGTACGCGCCGGTCGTCGGGTCGACGCGTACGATTTTCCCCAGCCCGTTTTCGGTGAGATACACCAGTCCGTTCTCGTCGAGCGCGGCGCCGTCGGGTAGCGCTCCGGCGTCGAGGTGGGCGATGGTCGCAAAGGTCTGCGCGTGGCCGGACTCGTCGAGATCGACGCGGTACACCGGGCTGTCGAACACCAGCGTACCGGCGACGTACAGCGCGCGGCGGTCCTCGGAAAACACCATGCCGTTCGGCGCGGCCACGCCGTCGATCCAATGCGTCAGCGTCCCGTCGAGCGTGACTTCATAAATGGTCTGGGTCATGGCGTCCGAGACCAGCAGCGTCCCCCACGGGGTGTAGGTGACGAAGTTCGGGTTCGCGATGCCGCCGGCGAGCAGCGTCGTCGCGCCGTCCATCGTCACGCGGTACATCGCGCCGTCGTTGACGCCGGGCAGGATGCTCGCGCCGAAGTCACAGACGTTCATCACGTCGTCGGGACCAAACGCGATGCCGATCGGATAGGTGAGCGTCGCAATCATCTCCCACGAGCCGTCCGGATGCACATGCGCCACGCCCGTCTTCGCCGAGACGTAGAGTTCGCCCGTCGACGAAAACCCGATGCCCTCGCTGCCGGCGAAGCCTTGGGCGAGCACCGCCTTTTCGCCGACCGGCAGATCGGTCCAGCAGGCGGTCGTGTCGTCGTCGGCGTCATCATCGACAGCGTCGTCATCGGCCGCATCGTCATCGGCCGCATCGTCGTCGGCCGGCGCGGCGTCATCGTCCGCGTGGTCGTCGTCGCCGCTATTATTTGCGCCGCCGCACGCCAACGCCAACGCCGCCAGCGCCAGGAGCATAAACATCAACGGCCATTGAACACGGTTCATGGGTGGTTTCCTTGCGTCCTTAACGCGACCGCGTTCTCCGGCGCAACGCAAGCGAGGTCACCGGCCGGTCGCGGCCAATTTCGTCTGCAGCTCGCTGAAATGTTCGCGCATGAGTTTTTCAAAGAGGCGCAGACATTGGTCGAAGAAGTTCCAGCGTGAGGCGGGCGGCTCGTAGCGCCACATCACCGGAATGATTTCGCCGCCGGTCACCATCAGTTCGCCGAACTCGGGGAACACCTCGAGGCCGTGAATCCAGGGGATGAGGCGCGTGCGGCCCAGCAGGCGAAAGTCGTCGGCGCGGCGTGTTTCGACGACGCCGCTCATCGCCGTCAGAAAAAGATAGCCGCGCACGCGATCCAGGCCGAGCACGCGCACGCCGGCCGGCGCGTCGCCGCGTGCGACCTCGCGCAACGAGTCGCGATCCACCGCCATCACCTGCAGCCTCTCGGGCAAGCCGATCAACAGGCGATTACGTTGCTCGTCCTGTGTCAGGCCGGACATGATCGCGTCGTACGTCCGGGAGGCGGTGATTTGCAGATCGGTGGTGAGGATCGACAGGCGCTGGTTTTGCAAGACGAGCAATTGGCTGCGTCGGGCGTCGAACTGCATTTCGGCGATGGCGCCGTCGTCGAAGTTCATCGTCACGCTTTTCAACAGGCTCAGACTTTGTTCGTCGTAGGCGCGAATCTCGCCGCGGGTGTCGGCGACGAACAAGATGCCGTGCGCCGCGTCGACCGCCAGAATCAATTGGAGGCTGATGAAATCGCCCATCCGCGAAAACGACGGCGTCGGGACCTCGCGGATCAGCCGCGGCGGCGGCCGCGAGATATCCACCACCGCGATCTTGGCGATCTGCGGCAGAAAAACGAAGGCCAGATGGCGCTCGAAGTCGAAACCCGCTTTGTTCCACAGGGTGCGGAAGTCCAGATCGCCGACCAGGTCCCACTTCGTGGCGCTGCGCCGATATTGACGCAGGCTCGGGCCGCAACGCAGGAACAAGTCGGGACGACCCGGCGGCCGGATCACCTCGTATGACGCGTACGGGCATGGTTGATCGAGGCGGACGACCCGCGGGTCGTGCATGCCTTCGTAAAAAAGATAGTGGGTGCGAATGGGCTGGCGCTCGACAAACACGAGCAGGGGAAGCAGGCAAGTGCCGGCCGCGAACACCGGGCGCCACAGGCTCCACAGCCGCGACGGCGCCCACTGCGCCGCAACGTTCCACCAGAGCAGCGACACCGGCGCCAGACTCGGCGGCACAAACAGCAACGGCAGCAGCCACCAATGGACCGTCGCCGATGACGCGGCCAGATCGGCGAAGCTCGCCGCCAGGCACACCGCGGTGAGCAGCGCGGCGCGTACGTAGTGCGCATTCGGCCAATCCGGCGGCTGGCCGAACGAGATCATCGACACGCCGTGGACGTCGTAGTAGAGCACGTGATTGGCGATCCATGACGGCGTGGACCACAGCACCAGCGCGATCAGCGGCGCGAAAATAAAAAACGTCAACCACGGGCGGCCGCGCAAGGACGGAATGAAGAACCGCGATCCGGCGCCCTCGACCGTGCGGTCGACCGGCGGTCGTCCGGTGAGCAGCGACAACAAAAACAACCCGCCGGAGACGAGCGCCACAAGGACGAGCACGTCGAAAAAAATCAGATTGTTGACGCGGTTGAATTGCGCGTCGAAGCTGTAGCCGTGCGCCAGGTAGGCGACGAGTTCATGCCGCAGATAAAGAATGAGCACTTTCGTTTGGTGGGCCAGCACCCCGGCGACCAGCAGCAGGAGCGCCAGCCGCTTGACGCCGCTGATCCGGCGCAAGCGGTACGAAAACCCGTGCAGGTAGACGTTATAGTCGCGCATCTGGATGGAAGCCTTACTCCGTCGGCGCGATCAGCGTCAAGTCGCGTCGGGGCGCAACGGCGGTTACGCCGCGGGCGGACGGCGGTCGAACCACGGCGACGCCTTTTCCAGTTGAGCGGCGAGACGCAACAACACGGCTTCACCGGCGAACCGGCCGACAAACTGCACGCCGCACGGCAGGCCGTCGGCCGTCCAATGCAACGGCACGGACATCGCGGGCAGGCCGGTCGTGTTCGCCAGGTACGTGAACGGCGTCGCGGCGAGGTTTTCGATGGCCATCTTGTCCACGACGCCGGTGGCCTTCAACACCCGCCCTGCCCCGAGCGCGTTGAAGATCGACACCGCCAGGCGCTCCGCCGGCTTCGGCTTCAACTCGCCGATCTTCACCGGCGGGCGGGCCAGCGTCGGCGTGAGGTAGAGGTCATAGGTTTGGAAGAACGTCGCCATCGCGTGCGTCGCGCGGTCCCATTCGCGCAGCGCCGACACGAACTCGCCGGCGGAAAACGCGCGCCCCAGCAGACCCATCGTGCGGGTGACGAGTTCCAGATCTCCCTTGCCCGCCTTGCGGCCGAGATAGGCTTCGAGCTTTTTGATGTCCGCGGCGACCTCGCCGAAATTCATGACGAGATAGCCCACGGCCAGCGCCGGACCGTCGATCTTGGGCCGCGCCTGTTCCACCCGATGCCCCAGGCTTTCGAGCAGCTTCGCCGTTTTCTCGACAGCCTTCACGCACTCGGGATGCACGTCCTTGCCGACCGGCGACACCGTGTCCATCGCGATCACCAGCCGTGCCGGGTCGCGGGCGATTTCTTCGCGGTACGGCCTTTCCGGCGGCGGGATGACATAGGGCGCGCCGGCTTCCNNGCCTTGCACCGCGTCGAGCACCGCCGCGCTGTCGCGCACCGAGCGGGTCAACACGTGCAGCGCCACGGCCCCCTGCCAAATCTCGCCGTATTCCGGGCCGGTGGGATTGCGCCCCCGCGTCGGCTTGAAGCCGAAGAGGCCGCAACACGAGGCCGGGATGCGCAGCGAGCCGCCGCCGTCACCGCCCGCGGCCAGCGGCACGATCCCCGCCGCGACCGCCGCGGCCGAACCGCCGCTCGATCCGCCCGGCGTGTGTTCGGTATTCCACGGATTGCGGCAGGGGCCGAACAGTTCCGGTTCGGTGTAGCCGAGCAGTCCGAACTCCGGCGTGTTCGTTTTGCCGACGACGATCAGACCGGCTTGCTTGTAACGGCGGACGATTTCGCTGTCCTGCGCGGGGATGTAGTTGCGGTAACCCCGACAGCCACTCGTCATCGGTACGCCGGCGTATTCGTCGATCAGGTCTTTCATCAAAAAAGGCGCGCCCTGGAACNNGCGCGCGCGGTCATACATCTTGAGCACGACGGCGTTGATCCGCGGATTCGTTTTTTCGATGCGGTTGATCGCTTCTTCGACGAGATCGGCCGGCGACGCCTCGCCCTTCTTAACCAGTTCCGCGAGCCCGAGCCCGTCGTAGTTGTCGTATTTCTCAAAACCGCTCATTGGTCCCCCCTCGCCGCGGAAAATTGACGCGATCATTCATCAGCTTGGATTTTTTGTACCACAGAACTCGTACGGCGCCTAACGGNNCAGCGCCTCGTAGATAGCGTCGGCGTACAGCGAATGACCGAAATCCGTGGGATGGCAGCAGATGTCGGCGAACAGTACGTCGAAATCCCCGCGCACCTCGTCCAGGTACGGGATCCGGTGCGCGCGGCGGTAGTCCCAGAACCGGGGGCGGACGTCAACGAAAAAAACGCCGGGGTGATTGGCGGCGATGTCGCGCATGACGTCGTAGTAGCC
>PMZC01000124.1 GCA_003170555.1 Deltaproteobacteria bacterium | reverse complement strand
ATTCTGCGGAACCTGCGTCCCGATTATCTGACCGTCGTCAACGAACCGGACACCACCGGCGTCAACCTGCATCGCCAGATCGAACCCGCGCTTTACCGCGAGTTGATCGCGGGCATCCTCGCCGGGCAGGAGCGCGGGGCGACGCTCATCGGCGCGGGCGCCGGAACCTGGAGCCCGCTCGAATACTTCGAGATCGCCGCGCGCACGCCGGGCCTGGACTACATCGATCTGCACATCTATCCGATCAACCGCGATTGGGCGACCGGCAAAATCGAGCAGATCGCCGCGTTGGCCAAGACCGGGGGCAAGAAACTCGCGTGCGGCGAGAGTTGGCTGTACAAGGCGCTGGCGGAAGAATTGGGCGGACCGTCGGTCATCAACTTTCCCCGCGTCGTCGGCCGCGACGTTTTCAGCTTCTGGCGCCCCTTCGATATCCGCTTCCACGAAGGCATGTTGCGGACCGGCGCGAAGTACGACCTGCAGTTCGTTTCGTTCTTCTGGATGCGCTACTACTTCGGCAACGTCGATTACAACACGGATTACGCTCGCTATACCCCGGCCATGTTGATCTCGCGCGCCAACGAAGCCGCCGGGGCGAACATCTACACCCGGCATTTCTCCGCGCTCGGCGAATGGCTGCGCGGCGTTTTGACCCAATAATGCCAACCGTAACGGGCTTGGGGCGGGCGATGCGCAACTTGACACCCCCCCAACCCCTACTTATACTTCGCCAGTCGCGGCGGGATGGTCCAGCCGGCGAGAAAGCGAGAAAAAAATGCAGGAACAAGTGACCAAGGTAATCGAAAAGATCCGTCCCTATCTACAGCGCGACGGCGGCGATATCGAACTGGTCGAAGTGCTCCCCGAAAAGCATGTGGTCCGCGTGAGATTGCAGGGCGCTTGTCACGGCTGCCCCGGCGCCACGATGACCCTCAAACTCGGCGTGGAGCGCACGTTGCGCGAGGAAGTCGATTCACAAATCACGGTCGAAACGGTCTGACGCCTGGCATGAGCACCGCGTTCCGTCGACCAGTTGTCAACCAGCACGAACAAGGAGTGGCAGATGGCTTATAAGATCACCGAAGAGTGCATCGCCTGCGGTTCCTGCCAGCCGGAATGTCCGGCGGATGCAATCACCGAAGGTGAACCGTATGTGATCGATCCGAAGAAGTGCACCGACTGCGCAAGCTGCGCCGACGTATGCCCGGTCGACGCCTGCAAACCGGCGTAACGAACGAATTCCTTCGATCGACAAGCCGGCCGTCCGCCAAGGACGCGCCGGTTTTTCGTTAGCGTATCAAGGCGTTTTTACGATTTGTCGCGGGCTTATTGTTGTCCCCGGTTTCTTCTCACGAGTTCTTCGTACTTCCTCGCGCAGACCTCATTGCTCGTGAATTTTTGATACGAGTAACCATTGTCGCGCCAAATCGTACAGGAATACCAGATTCCAACACATCCTTTGTCCATAAACCGATCCGGGTTGTCGGGGTCATCGCGGTAGATTTGTGTCCAACAATGATCCACCGTCCCATCGCATTTGGCATCCTCCTTTACGCGTTCAATTCCCAAGGCAAGATCGTATTCGTAGTATAGGCAATTCTCGGGCTCTTCTCCGCATTTACCTTCATATTCTCTGCTTTTCAGGCCGTCCTCGTTGTAGAAAAATGAGGAACAACGATGCCATTCGTCTTCTGCCAACACGCCGTCGCATCCCTTGTCGCCTATCTCTTCAATGACGTCGCCATGATCGTTTCGCTTGAGGTAATGGCATTCGTCGATATGGCCGTCGCAGTTTTCGTCGGTATAATAGGCGATCTCCTCGCCATATTCGTTGCGAGTAATCTCAATACAGTTACTGGGCACATTGCCGCAACCCCGATAGCGCGTTCGGCGTACCTCCTCGCCGTAGGCGTTCAACTCCTGGACTACGCAAAAATCAACGGCCCCATCGCAATTTTCGTCAATTTCCCGCCGAAGGATGCGGCCCGCTTCGTCCAGAAAGGTATTTTTCGTGCACCTGAAAGATCCCATCTCTGCGGCAACACCCGTGTCGGTCCTTTTATTCAACTTTTTCGCTCGCTCGGACCGCGGCGCGTTTGGGCGCACCCGGCGCGTCAATTTTTTTCTGACCGGATGATCGAGCACCTTTCCGATATTCGGTTCAACACGATGGTGTGCAAACAAGAAAATAGCGAAGCAGACCAGGATGAGAAATAGCACAGTCAGCGGCAACTTCCATTTTTTCGGAAATTCTCGTATACGGTTAGGCATCAGATACCCTCGCCGGCGTGACCGCATTTACCGCCGGCCTTATCGCCTTTCCCGGTTCCGCTTCACGAGCTCCCCATACTTTTTGGCGCACGCCTCGTTGCCCTCGAATCTCTGCCACGAGAAATTGTCTTCACCGATTATGATGCACCAATACCAGTTGCCGGTGCATCCTTTGTCGACGAACTGGTCGTAGTCGTCTTCCTCCGCACCCTCGTGAAAAATCTTGACCCACACAAAATTCGGCGTGCCGTCGCAGTCGCTGTCCCACGTCTCGCGGCGAACTCCCGCGGCGAGATCGTATTCGTAGGATGTGCACAACGTCGGTTCCTCTCCGCACTTGCCTTGAGCACTGCTGACGATCATGCCGTCCTCGTCGTACGAGTATGAAAAGCAATAGTCCTGGTCGCCTTCTCCGTCGGAATTGCCTTTGCACCCCTTGTCAATGATGGATTCCACGATGTCGCCATGATCGTTGTACTTGCCGGTGCTGCACTCGACGTGGCGGCCGTCGCAGTCTTGGTCGATGTGGGAGGCGATCGCCTCGCCGTATTCGTCGTGTTCCAACGTCGTGCAATAGCTGGGCGTATTGCCGCACCGCTGATAGCTCGTCTTGCGGATCGGCTCGCCATAATCGTTCAGTTCGTCAACCGTGCAATAGAGGTCGGTCCCATCGCAGTTTTTGTCGAATTCGCGCCGGAGGGTCCTTGCGGCCTCGTCATAGGTTTCACGTTTCAAACAACTGTGGGATCTGCCCCCGGCGGCCCGCGCGCCGGTATCGGTCTTGGCATTGATCTTTTTCGCTCGCTCGGACCGGGGTGCGTTTGGGCGCACCGGGCGCGTCAGTTTTGGTCTGGCCGCACGCGCGATTGGCTTGCCGATATCCGGTTCAGGGCGATGGCGTGAAAAAAACAAAACCACGAGGCCGACCAGCACGAGGATTAGCGCAGCCAGCGGCAACTTCCATCTTTTCATATCTTGAATTTTACCCCTGCGCGCGGCTCGACTCAATGAGAATCGCCTTGATGCACTTCCCCGAGTTTTCGTACTCCTCAGTCTCGACCGGCTCGCCGAACGCGCCGCGATAGGGCGACCGGCTCTCGTTCCAGTATTCGAGAAAGCACTCGTTTCGCTAGGGCGTGACGACCTACACACCATCAAGAGCCAAAGGTTCACGGTTGCGCTAGCTCCATTGCTCATCAGGGCATTTCCGTACAACATGTTGTAATCGGCTCTTGACCTACACCCAGATTTGGTAGCAAATAGTTGATTGTGCGTTATATTATTTGTTGCCACGCCGAGTTGGCGCGGCCGGTGTTTTGTCGCGTTCTCGTGAAGGGGCGAAGAGTCTGATTTTCGCCCGAAAAAGTAAGACGCATCGACAGCCCGGTGAGGATAGTCAGGATCGCGATGGCGCAAAAACGAGCGAAATCGGCGGCGAAAACCACCGGCGGGCGGAAGAAAAGCAAAGGCGCCACGCCGCTGTTCATCGAGCTCGACAAGTCGGGCCCCGACAATCGCCTGACCGCGTTCATCATGCAGGTGATGGACGACAGCGGCTTGGTTTACCGCCAGCCGGCGCAGCTCATCCGCACGGTCGCGAAGAAGGTGCTGGACAGCGGCACCACGCTGCTGACCGCGCAGACCGTCACCTCGCTCTTGGTGGGCGAAGGCAAGCAAGCCGACCGGCCGCGCACGCCGGAAGGCCTGCCGATGCCCGACTTCAACGAAAACGCGCGCGTCGTGCTGGCCAAACGCTATCTGATTCGCGACGCCCGCGGCAACCCGACCGAACAGCCGTGGCAGATGCTCGAGCGCGTGGCCGGAGCGATCGCGGCTGCCGATCGCAAGTACGATCCAAAAGCTGATCTAGACGCGCTGGGTCGCCGCTTCTACGAAATGATGGCGCGGTTGGAATTCCTGCCCAATTCGCCGACGCTGATGAACGCCGGGCGTGAACTCGGCCAGCTTTCCGCCTGCTTCGTGCTGCCGGTCGGCGATTCGATGGAGTCGATCTTCGAGGCGATCAAAAACACCGCGTTGATCCACAAATCGGGCGGCGGCACCGGCTTTTCGTTTTCGCGGCTGCGGCCGAGCAACGACCTGGTCAAGTCGACCCGGGGCGTCTCCAGCGGGCCGATCTCGTTCATGACCGTGTTCGACGCGGCCACCGACACGATCAAACAAGGCGGCACGCGGCGCGGCGCGAACATGGGCATCCTGCGCGTCGACCATCCCGACATTCTGGAGTTCATCACCTGCAAACGCGACCTCGCCAAGCTCAACAACTTCAACATCAGCGTCTCGGTCACCGACGAATTCATGACCGCGATGAAGAGCGATCAGGAGTACCGCCTCGTCAACCCGCGCACCGGCAAGCCGCATCGCAAACTGGCGGCGCGCAAGGTGTTTGATCTGATCGTGCAGCAGGCCTGGGCGACGGGCGAACCGGGACTGATCTTTCTCGACCGCATCAACGCCGCGAACCCCACGCCGGAGGTCGGCGAGGTCGAGGCCACCAACCCGTGCGGCGAACAGCCGCTGTTGCCGTATGAATCGTGCAACCTGGGCAGCATCAATCTCGCCCGTTTCGTCGAGCACGGCGAAATCAACTGGGACAAGCTGCGCGAGACGATCCACCTCGCCGTGCATTTCCTCGACAACGTCATCGACGTCAACAAATACCCGCTGCCGCAAATCGAAGAACAGACGCTCGGCAATCGCAAGATCGGCCTGGGCGTGATGGGCTTCGCCGACACGCTGATCCTGCTCGGCCTCGCTTACGACTCGAAGAAAGGCCTCGAAAAAGGCCGCGAGGTGATGGCCTTCCTGCAAAAAGAAGGGCGCCGGGCGAGCAACGAACTGGCGCGGGTGCGCGGCCCGTTTTTGAATATCGGGAAAAGCGTCTTCAAAGATTTGCCTGAGGGCAAACGCCCGCGCAACGCGACGGTGACGACCGTGGCCCCGACCGGTACGCTGTCGATTCTGGCCGGCGCCTCGAGCGGCATCGAGCCGCTGTTCGCCCTGTCGTTCTCGCGTCACGTGCTGGACGGCGCGTCGCTGGTCGAGGTGAATCCGCTGTTCCTCAAAGCGATGCACGAACGCGGCCTCGACCGGGAAGAGTTGATGAACCGCATCAGCGAAACCGGCAGCGTGCGTTCGTCCAAGGATGTGCCGGAGGATCTGCGCCGGTTGTTCGTCACCGCGCACGACATCACGCCGGAGTGGCACGTGCGGATGCAGGCGGCGTTTCAGGAATTCACCGACAACGCGGTGTCGAAGACGGTCAATTTCCCGGAAGGCGCCACGCCCGAGCAGGTCGCGCAAGCCTATTTGTTGGCGTACGACCTCGGCTGCAAAGGCATTACGATCTTTCGCTACGGGACGCGCGAGGCGGTGTTGAATCTGCCCGCGGACAGCGAGCCGTCGCCGCCGGACAAAAAAGAGCCGCGGACCGGCAAGCTCATCGAGCCGTCGGCGCGCTACAACGAGCTGCGCCCGCGCGAACGGCCGGCGAAGTTGCTGGGCAGCACGGAGTTGTTGCCGATCGGCTGCGGCAAGTTGTACATCACCATCAACCGCGACGAGCTCGGGCTGTGCGAGTTGTTCACCTCGCCCGGCCGCACCGGCGGCTGCCCCAGCCAATCGGAAGCGATCAGCCGGCTGGTCAGCCTGGCCTTGCGCACCGGCATCGCCGTGGATGAACTGACCCATCAACTCAGCGGCATTCGCTGTCACAGCGCCATGCGGCGCAACGAACTGCTGAAGAACGGTTTGCGCGCGGTCTCGTGCCCGGCGGCGGTCGGCCTGGCTTTGGAGATGGCCGCGCGGAAATTCGCCAACGGATCGCCGAAGGCCGTCGTGCGCCAACTCGCCGCGCCGGCCGTCGCCGAACCCGACGCGCTGCAAATCCACCGGCGCGAGGCCGATTGGCTCGCCCGCGGTTTGTGTCCCGACTGCCAAACGCCGATCGAGCGCGAAGGCGGCTGCCTGGTCTGCCGTTCGTGCGGTTTTTCCAAGTGCGGATGACGCCGGCATGAAGCACAAATGGACGCCGCAGGACAAAACGCAACTGGGTCTGCTCGTCATCATCCTGGCCGTGGGGGCGTTCCTCTACGCCTCGGGCGATCACACCAAACCGAAACACATCGTCCGCGGGCCGGAGGACCTGCTCCCGCGCATCGACGTCTCCCTCGAGACCATGCAGGGCGCCGCCCAGTTCCGCCCGACCGAGCCGACGGTCAAACGCAGCTACAATCGCGGCGCGGCGGTCGCCGACGTCTTCGTGCCCGTCGACGTCACGCGCTCCGCGCTCATTGCGGCGACGAAAAACGCACTGATCCGCATCTACCAGGGACAAGACCCGACCCAGGTCCAATGGATCGAAGTGCACGTCTACCTCGAAGGCGAAATTCCCGGCCCGGACAACATGGCCGCGCTCGGTATGCTGAACCCGGATCGCAGGGGCTACCTGAAAAAGACGATCCGGCACGGGTGGCGCCTGGAAATCCGGCTGCTCGACGACGAACAGCGGCGCGCGGCCGGGCTGGGTCAGAAAGCGATGCAACGGTTGGTGGCGGAGGTCGAGCGGGTGGCGAAATGGCGGCGCGACTTCGCGGTCGCCCACGGCGTCGAGCCCACCGGCGACCAAACGCTCGCCGCGGCGGAAGAAATGCACTTTTCGAAAAAAGAGTTGGAGAAAATCCTCCAATTGCACGAAAAGCTATATAGTGACCGTCAGGTCTTGGAGTGGAATCTGCGTTAACATGCTGGGGCGGCGGGTCGTCGGATGAACACAAGCTGGCTGGTGGGCAAGAAGGTCACGTTGAGCAACAAGCGCATCAGTCCTCGAATGCCGACCATGCTGA
>PMZC01000291.1 GCA_003170555.1 Deltaproteobacteria bacterium | reverse complement strand
TGTCGTCGTCGCCGTTGCCGCTGTCGTCGTCGCCGCTGCCGCTGTCGTCGTCGCCGCCGCCGCCGCCGCTGCTGCCGCAGCCCCACAACACCAAGCCCGCCGCGGCCAACACCGCAATCAACAGCACCAAAACCAGATTCGTCCCTTTCATCGTTCCCTCCTTAGGGTGTTTTGCACCTGTCCCGAACTCGGTTGAAAGTTCCGGAAAGGCGGTTGTCTCTCGATATCGCCAAAGCCAACGTACACAGCCTCCTTCACAACGTCCGTTGCGGTTTTTGATTACTCTTAGTTGATGGTTACTTGCTGTGTGACGTGATTGTCCGCTTCCTGCTTCGCGGCGTCAAGGACCTCTTCGCTCTCGAATCCGCCCCGGCGATCTCGTATTTGCCGGTCAGGCGTGAAGATGAGGGACCGTCACCTATCTTACCTGCTCAAAAAGCCGGATCATGCGTCTTGCGCAGGCGGGCGGCGCTTGGGCATTTCACGATTGCATTTGACCACAAGATCTAGATTAACCATATTCATGAGCCCCGCAGGGGCGTAACCCGTAAGCCCAGGGCGTCAGCCCTGGGACGGAACCGACCACATCAAACGAGCCCCGAAGGGGCGGCATGGGCCTGGACCAAGTTACCCGATGACGCCCTTTCAGGGCTCTGATCCAAAGCGCTCCCCTACCCAGGGCTGACGCCCTGGGCTGGCGAATGGCGCCCTTTCAGGGCTAGCGGCACGGTATCGCGCCTAAGCAGAAAATATTCTTCAGCGGGCCGCCAACATCTCGCTAAGGATCGCCGCAACCGTTAGATGCGCTAAAAGAAAAACCAGATCGGGTCGATGAGGTTCATCAGGAACGGATTGAAATCTTTGTCGATGGCCTGCTTTTCGTAGCGGCGGAACCAGTAGGCGTTGGAGGCCTGGAACAGGTAGCGAAAGTCGTACGACGTTACGCTGCGCTTCCAGCCGGTCGAATAAAACAGCGGGTAGCGATACGACGCCTCGCGCTGCGCGACAACCTGCCGGAACTGCGCGGTGATGTCTTTCGCCTGCGCGAAAAGCTGCTGCGCCTGCGCCTCGCCGCCGGGTTCGACGCCCAACTCGTTCAACCGCCGCGCCGCCGCGCCGGCCCAGAGCAGATGCGCGTGCGCGGCGCGCAGTTGATCGACCTGAAAGCTGTCCGCCAACTCGTCGTACCACGCCAGCGCCCGCGCCGGAACCTTCGCCCGCGCGGCCTCGACCCGCTGCGCCAGATCGTCGAACCGCGTCGCCGCGTCGGCCAGGTCGGCGATGACGCCGCTTTGCAGCGCGCGCACGTCGGCTTCGTTCATGCGGTAGAGCTCGGAGAACATCACCGGCTTCGGATGGGTGGTCGCGCCGAACAGATAGCCGAGCTCATCCCACGTATCTTCGCCGGCGAGGTAGCTGGCCAGGTTTTTGTCGATCAGCAAATCCTGCTGCGCAAGTGCGAGATCCTGAATCGCCGCCGCCAAATCGGGACCGGCGTCGCCGAAAATCTTTGCGTACCACGCGAGCGCGTCGGTCCACAGACGACGCGAGTTCCAGGTGAAGCGCGCGACCGACCAATCGGAAAGCCAGTACGACCACTCGTGCCCGGAGGTGAAGGTGACTTGCCCGTCGAGGCCCTGGTCGACGAGCAGCGCCATGTCGTTCCAGCGATTGAAAATGTAGAGCGGCAGGAACAGCGGCACGTCGATGTCGAACGAGCACCAATACGCGGTTTCGGGGTAGTAGTAGACTTTCCGCACGCCGTCGATCATCGAAAGCATCCAGTGGTAGAGCGCGTCGTAGTTCTCGTTGCCGTAAACCGGCGCGGGGCCGTTCAGGGCGTAGTACATCACCGTGTGCGGATAAATGCCCATGCGTTCGTCGGCGAATTGCGGCAGGTAGTTGAAGTTGATGCCGCCGTAGTCGGGCGCGGTCTGGTCGGACGAGCAATGCACTTTCACCGAGGCCGTGGTGTGCGGATATTTCGCGGCGAGGTACGCGACCGTGTCGTTCATCCAGGCGACTTGCAACTTGTCGTTGACCGAGGTGAATTCGGTGCCGCCCATTTCGAGATTGAGGTGGTCCCACGGAACCTGCATGAGCTGATCGAGACTCTGCTGCAATTCCGCCTGGTGCTCGGCGCGGGCGTCGGGCAACAGCTTCCACGCCTTCTGCTGCTGGAACACCCAGGTGACCACCAGGCCCACGTCGACCAGCCGCGCGTGCGAGTAGTCCACCAGCCCGCGGAAATACGGCGCCGCCTGATCGAAGTCGACCGTGCGCAGCAGCTCGAACTGCCAGTAGTTCTGCTTGTTGCGCGCCAGCCAGTCGATCAGATGTTTGGCCCACACCTCGTGCTGCGCCGACGGCACGAGCACAAACTCGGACGCCTCGATCGGGTGCATGGTGTGAAAATGGAAGCCGCGCCGGCCCCAATCGGGCTGCTCGAAAACGTCGAGCGCGGCGGGCCAGGTCACATCGGCCGCCGCCGGGACATACGTTTGCTCGGGGTGGAAGAAGCGGAAGCCGAACCGCTCGAGCAAATCGTAGAGGCCGTACTGCCGTCCGCGCGCATCGCCGCCCGCGATCGCGATCACCGCCGCACCGTCGACCGTCGCCGTGCGCAGGCGAAACGACTCCGCCGGCATCGCCGCGAGTTCCGCCGCGGTGAACACCGACTCCGCGACGCCCGCGCCCACCACGGCCACGTTCAGCGTCTGCGGATCGGCGGACAACTTGTCGGCCTGCTGCGCGGAAAGGCCGCTGATCTGCCCGAACAGGCTCACGGCATCGGCGGCGGCGAGCCGCACGGCCGGATCGGCATCGCCGGGCAACACCACCGCGACGTGCTGATAGACCGACGGCGCCGCGTCATCGTCGCCGGCGGCGTCGTCATCCGCGCTCGCGGAGTCGTCGTCGCCGCCGCTCGATGTGCAGGCCGCCGAGGCGAAAGTGAAAAGCACCGCCGACGCAAACAGCAAGAAACGATGGAGCCAATTTTTCAAAACGGGTCACTCCCTCAACAACGCGTTGGTCCGCGTCGCCGCTCAGCAGCCGCAGCCGCCGTTATCGCCGCCGCCGCCGCTGTTGTGCGCATCGTCGTCGCTATCGTCGTCGAGACCGGGCGTGGTGTCGTCGTCCGCCGGTGTCGCGTCATCATCCGCGTCATCATCCGGCGTACTGTCATCATCGGTGTCGTCATCCGGCGTCGCGTCATCATCCGGCGTCGCATCGTCGTCGCTCGATTCACAGACGCCGTCCACGCAAGCGACGCCATCCGCGCACGCGACGCACGCCGCGCCGTGGGCGCCGCAGGCTTGCGGGTCGGTTCCGTCCTGGCAGTTGGCGTTCCCGTCGCAGCAGCCCGACGCGCAACTCGTCGCGTCGCACGCGGTGCTGCCGGGTCCGCCGTAGTAAAAGCTGACGCCTTCCAGGTGCGGGTCGCCGGAATCGTGCACGGCGCCGATGTCCCAATAGGCCGAGCCGGTCGCCTGCGCGGTCAGGCCGTAAGCATCCTGCGCCGTCAAACTCGCATCGTAATACTGCATGTTTTGGATGAACGCCGCGTGCCGCCACCCGGCGGACGAGAACCGGCCGCTGCCCATGTCTTCCAGCGTCACAAAGGCGGTGGGATATTCGTAGACCTCGCCGCCGTACATCAGGATATCGCCGTGCGCCGACAACGGTCCGCCGACGTACAGGCTGTTGGGGTAGTAGCCGATCGGCGCGCCGTTGACGTACAACCACCAATTGCCGTCGCCGGTGCTGCGGATGAAGCCGATCTTCACGTGGTATTGGTCGCCGCCGTCCGTGCTGTAGTTGGCGAACGGTCCGCCGACCACGACGCTGGGATCGGTCTGCACGAAGCCGGCGCAATCGAGGTTGTAGCAGCCGGTGTACTGGTAATCATCCGCCGTGAAATAGATGAACAGGCACATGTTGTCGCCGCTGACGTAGATACTGTGAATGATGCCGGCCTCGGCGGACTGCATGTCGGGGCCGTCGTAGTCGCCGATGTTCCAGACTTCCGCCAACGAATGCTCGATCGCATATTCCGTGTAGTTTTGCCAGAGATTGAAGTCGGCTTCCTGGCCGTAGTTCTCCACGGTGACGTTATCGGCTTCCGCCCAATCGTAGCCGTTGGTCGAGCGGGAATCGCGCGAACCGGGAAACGGCGTCGCGGCGCGATCGGGCAGCTTTTTGAAAATGTCGGCCAGCGTTTTGAAGCGATAGTATTTTTCGAGCGGCGGGATCAACTTCGGAAACGAACCGGTCGGACAATTCCGCACGCGGCCATTTTCATCGAGCGAGCCGTCGAGACCGGCGCTGCCGGTCGGCCTGGATTGTCCAGCGGCGTTCGCCGGCCGGCGCGCGATAATCGGCGGCGGCGGCAGGCGGTCCGGATCATCGCCGGCGGCCGACAGCGCGCGCTGCGTTCGCACGTCGATGCAGACGATCTGATCGCCAAGTTCCGTCGTGAACGCGTGCCGGATGACGCCGTCCTCGACGAACGCGCGATACCAGGCGTTGATCTTGACGAACTCTTCGACCGATTGCACGCGAAACCCGGGATTCGCGGATTGCGCCGCGGCGTATAATTGCCGCCAACTTTGCCAATCAGCCGGCGTCATCGCCGCCTGCGCGCGCTCGACGTCGGCCTGATAAACGCCCTGCGCCCTCGCCGGGCGGGCAAACCCGCCGAGCAAAACGGCCGATAAAAAAAGAAAAGCGAGAACCACCACGCCGCGACGCAACAAGATCATCTTCGCTCCTCAACTCCGGGCCAATGGTAGCACAAATCGCGGCGCGCGGTCTGCTCCGCGGGACGGCGTCGCGCCTATTGAAACATATCCGGGTGCGGGCGGGTGAGCAAAATCAGCCGGCGTGCAACCCGAACGGCGGCGCGCAGAAACAGGTAAGCCGGGTCGGTTCGTTGCCAGAAGGCGCCCGGCGCACTTTGCAACTGCTGCAGATCCAATTTCCACAACCCGCTGTCGGCGGCCTCGATGAACAGCCGGTTTCGTTTCGCGTCCACCGTGATCCACCGCATCCAATAGGGACCGGTCACACGGTTCCGCAGCGAGAAATCGCCGAGCGAGCGAATTTCGATCACCGGGGAGAAACCGCCGAGAATGAGCCGGCCGCTTTCCGCATCAACCGTGACGACGCGCACGCCGGGGAAGGCGCCGATTGTCGCGATCGGTTCGTAGCTGCGCGCGTCCACCACCAAGACCTCGCCGAGAATCGGCAGGGTGATGAACAAGCGGTTTCGTTTGGCGTCCAGCGCGATCCGCTCCGGCAGGCTGGGCAGCACCAATTCGCTTTCGACGGCCAGACTGTCGACGTTGAATTTCAACAAGCGCGGTTTGGTGTTGACCAGGTGGATCTTGCGCTGGGCGTCATCGATCAC
>PMZC01000225.1 GCA_003170555.1 Deltaproteobacteria bacterium | reverse complement strand
AACTTCTGCGCCAACAACTATCTCGGGCTGGCCAACAACCCCGCGCTCATCGCCGCCGCCAAAGCGACGCTCGACAAATACGGCTACGGCATGAGCAGCGTACGGTTCATTTGCGGCACGCTCGATCTGCACCGCGAACTGGAGACGCGGCTCGCGCATTTTTTGGGCGCGGAGGACGCTATCCTCTATAGCTCGTGCTTCGACGCCAACGGCGGCCTGTTCGAGACGCTGCTCGACGAAAACGACGCCATTATTTCCGACCAGCTCAATCACGCGTCGATCATCGACGGCGTTCGGCTGTGCAAGGCCGAGCGATTCCGTTACGCCAACAGCGACATGAATGAGTTGGAGGACATCCTCAAAAAGACGCAGTCCAAACGCTACCGCATGATCGCGACTGACGGCGTTTTTTCGATGGACGGCTACCTGGCGAAACTCGATCAGATTTGCGACCTCGCCGACAAGCACCACGCGCTGGTGATGGTCGACGACAGCCACGCCACCGGTTTCATCGGCAAGACCGGCCGCGGCACAATCGAGCATCGCGGCGTCATCGGCCGGGTGGATATCGTCACTTCCACGCTGGGCAAGGCGCTTGGGGGCGCATCCGGCGGCTTCACCGCGGCCCGGCAGGAGATCGTCGACCTGTTGCGCCAACGTTCGCGGCCGTACCTCTTTTCCAACACGCTCGCGCCGGTGATCGCCGGAACGACGCTGGCCGTTCTCGATCTGCTCGAAGCGTCGACCGCGCTGCGCGACAAACTCGAAGACAGCACGAAGTACTTCCGCGTGAAGATGAAGGCAGCCGGCTTCGACATTCTGGAGAGCACGCACCCGATCGTGGCAGTCATGCTTTACGACGCGAAGTTGTCGCAGGATTTCGCCGGCGGCATGTTGGCCGAGGGCATTTACGTCAAAGGCTTCTTCTACCCGGTCGTGCCGAAGGGCCGCGCGCGCATCCGCGTGCAGATTTCCGCCGGGCACGAACGCGAGCACCTCGACCGCGCCATCGCGGCGTTCATCAAGGTCGGCAAAAAGCTGGGCGTCGTGAAATAGCCGACGACGGTAGAAAGACGACCGCGTCTGCTCGGAGGCGCGGTCGTTTCATTTTTTGAAGTGTTGCGCGAGTGCTACGTTGGCGATAATCTGCTCGGTCGAGCAGGACACATACGGAGACCGCGTGTTTATTACCTTTGAAGGACCGGAAGGATCAGGCAAGACCACGCAGTTGGCGCGGGCCGCGGATTACCTGCGCGCGCAAGGCCTGACCGTCCTGCAAACGCGCGAGCCGGGCGGCACGCCGCTGGCGGATCGGATTCGCGAGGTGCTGCTCGACGCCGCCAACACGGGGCTGACGCCGTCGGCCGAACTGCTGCTTTATGCCGCGGCGCGTGCGCAGCATGTGGTCGAGAAGATCAAGCCGGCTCTGCAACGCGGCGAGGTCGTGCTCTGCGACCGTTTCGCCGATTCGACCTTGGCTTATCAGGGCTATGCGCGCGGACTCGATCTCAATCTCGTGGCGCAGGTCAATCTTTTCGCCACCGGCGGCCTGGAACCCGATTTGACTTTGCTGTTCGACTTGCCGGTGGAGGTCGGACTGGCGAGAGCCGGCGCGCGCGCCAAACATCTTCCCGACGAACAACGCGAGGACCGTTTCGAGCGCGAGGAGATCGCGTTTCATCAACGCTTGCGAGATGGCTATTTGCATTTGGCGAAAGCACACGCCGAGCGGTTCCGCGTGATCGACGCGGCTGCTGATGTCGACGCGGTATGGCAACGTACGCGCGCGATTCTCGACGCGGAAGTTTTGCGGAGGCGCGGCCGATGAAGTTCGCCGAGATCATCGGTCAGGAACGTCCGATCCGCGTGCTGCAGCAAGCGAAACGCACGGGCAAGCTCGCGCACGCCTACCTTTTCGCCGGTCCGCCGGGCGTGGGCAAGATGACCACCGCACGCGCGTTCGCCGCCGCGCTTAACTGCCTGGCCGGCGGGGAAGACGCGTGCGGCGTCTGCGCGAGCTGCCACAAGATGGCGCAGGGCAATCATCCCGATTATTTCGAAATCAGCCGCGACGACGAACGGACGGGCATCGTCATCGAGCAGGTGCGCGCGGTGATCAAGAGCGCGCAGCGGCGTCCATATGAAAGCCGCTTTCAGGTGTTCATTTTCGATCAGGCTGAAACGATGACGACCGAAGCGGCGAACGCGCTGCTCAAGACGTTGGAAGAACCCACGGCGGACAACGTGTTCGTGTTGGTCACGCCGGCGCCGCATCAACTGCTGCCCACCGTCGCCAGCCGGTGCCAGATGGTGCGCTTCGGCCCGCTCGCGGAAGAAGACCTCCGCCGCTTGATACAAGAGCGGATGAGTTTGTCGGATGAAGACGCGACGCTGGTCGCCGCGTTGGCCGACGGCAGCCTGGGTCGGGCGGAGAACATGCCGCTCGATTTCCTGAAGACGACGCGCCTCGAAATCTTCACGCAACTGGCGGAAGCCGACGGAGATCAGCCGGTGCAGGCGTTGTCCCTGGGCGCGAAATTGAAGGAAGCGGCCGACGATCTGCGTACGGTCATCGAACTGCTGGGCGGTTTTGTCCGCGATGCGGCGGTGTGGCGAAGCTCCGGCGATGCGCGACGCCTTCGCCACCGCGACGCCTTGCCGCTCATCGAGCGTTACGCGGCCGGACATGAGGTGAAGGATCTGCTAGGCAAGATACGCGCGCTGGTCTATGCTCGGCGGCTGGTGGAGCGCAACGTGAACAAGGATGCGATCGTCGACGGACTGTGTCTGGAGCTATTGGCCGCCGGTCCGACGACGTTTGCCCGGGGGAGATTACCGCGATGAGGGTGGTGCACGTTCGATTTCCCGGCAGCAAACAGCTCTATCTGTTTGACGCCGGCAACCTGGAAATAATCGGGAACGACGTTCTGGTCGTCGAAGCCGAACGGGGCTGGCGGCTGGGCAGCGCGGTCGGCGATCCCGCCGAGATGCCGCCGAAGGAAAACCAGACCCTCGTCAAGATCGTGCGGAAGGCGCGTGACGAAGACCTGAAGGACGCGCAGGAAAACAAAAGCCGCGAGGAGCAGGCGGCGGAAACGTGCCGGTACGCGATCGTCGAACACCACCTGCCGATCAAACTGGTCAAAGCCGAATACGTTTTTGACGGCTCCAAAGTGGTGTTCTATTTCACCGCGGAGGGGCGCGTCGACTTTCGCGAGCTCGTGCGCAGCCTGGCCCATCGCCTGCGGACGCGAATTGAGATGTACCAGATCGGCGTGCGCGACGAAGCGAAGCTGTTGGGCGGCGTCGGTATCTGCGGCCGCGAATTCTGCTGCTCGTCTTTCCTGCAGGCCTTTGCGCCGGTCTCGATTCGCATGGCGAAGGACCAGGGGCTTTCGCTCAACCCGGCCAAGGTGTCGGGCGGCTGCGGCCGCTTGCTGTGCTGCCTGGCTTATGAACACGAGGCCTATGCGGATTTCCGCGAGGGGCTGCCGAAGATCGGCAAGCGCGCGCAAACGCCGGGCGGCGTCGGCCGCGTGAGCCGCTACGACATCATCAAACAGCGCGTGTTCGTCATGCTCGAGGACGGCCACGAGGAAGGCTATCGGCGCGAGGAGGTCAAGCCGGTGTCGGCCGCGCCCGAACCGCCGACCGAAACGGAACCCGACTCGCTGGAGTGAGGGAATGGAGCGATCCAAAAGCGCCGGGCAATTGATCTGGCTTTCGATGCGCCCGCGTCATTGGGTGAAGAACATTCTCATTTTCGTGCCGCTGGTTTTCGCCCGCGACGTCACCCATTTCGCGCCGTTCGTCAAGGCGCTGATCGCGTTCATCATTTTTTGCGGCATTTCCGGCGCGGGCTATCTGCTCAACGACGTGATCGACCGCGAAGGCGATCGGCTGCACAAGATCAAAGCCAATCGTCCGATCGCCGCGGGGCAGCTCGCCATCCGCACGGCCCTGCGCGCGAGCTTGCTGATTTTTGTGATTTCGCTGGCGCTGTCTTTCGTCCTGGGTCGCTGGTTCGGTTGGGCGGCGCTGGCTTTTACCTTGGTGTTCGTGGCGTACAGCCTCGTGCTGAAGAACGTGGTCATCGTCGACCTGTTCACGGTCGCCGCCGGCTACGTGCTGCGGGTGGTGGCCGGCGCGGTGGTGATTTCGGTCGCCCTCTCCAACTGGCTGCTGATCACGGCGATGCTGCTTAGTTTGTTCCTCGCGCTGTCCAAGCGTTCGGTCGAAATTCGCGTGCTGCAGGAAGACGCGCAGAGCCATCGCAAGACGCTCGCGGAGTACAACCTTTATCTGCTTGACCAGATGACCGCGGTGATCACTTCCGCGTTGCTGGTGGCCTACACGCTGTACACCCGCAGCCCGGAAACGATGCAGAAATTTCATACGGCCAAACTGGTGTACACGGTGCCGTTCGTGCTGTACGGCATCTTTCGCTACCTGTATCTGGTGCACATTCGCGAAGGTTATCACACGCTCGAGCGCGTGCTCGTCACCGACAAGCCGATGATCATCAATCTCGGCCTGTATTGTCTGGCGGTGCTCGCCATTCTCTACCTGTAGACGACGGAGCGGCGGTTGCCGGCGTTCGCGCGCGACGAAATTTCCCGCGGCGCGGCGACGACGATTTTGCTCGCGCTGCTGGCGTTCGTCGCGCTCGGGCACGGGGCGTGGCTCGCGGCGGATTCGTCGCTGTCGGGCTACGACGAGCTGGCCTTCTTCGATCATCTCACCAAGTACCAGACGCTGCTGCGGCAGGAGCCGCCGACTCACTGGCTCGGCTTCCTTGATTTTTCCAGCTATCCGGCGCTGCCGTTTCTCGCAGGCGCGCTCGCGATGCGCGTCGGCGGCCCGTCGGTCACCGCCGTTCGTCTGACCGGCGTCATTTTTCATTTGCTGTGGATGCTGGCGGCGTACGGCGTCGGCCGACGGCTGAGCGGTCGCCTCGCCGGGTTGGTTGCGTCGGCTGCGATCGGCCTTTCGCCGTTGGCGACGATTCTCGCGCGGCACTACGCCTCGTTTCTGCCGCACGCGGCGCTGTCGATGTTCGCCGTCTACGTTTTGCTGCGCACGAAAGAAGCCAACGGTTGGAAAGGCGCCTTGCCCGTCGGCGTGGCGTGTTCGCTCGCGCTGCTGTCCGAACGCGGGACGCCGCTGCTTTTCTTGGCCGGGCCGATTGCCTGGGCCATCGCTCTTCGCCTGCTGGGGCCGGATCGGCGGGCCAAACATCGGGTGCTGATGGATTTCGCATTGGCGGCGGCGATCGCGGCGGTAATCGCCGGGCCTTATCTCGTCGGCTTCATCCGCGCCAATTGGGGTCACACCGTCGCCCTGTCGCAGCACGCGGTAAACGCCGGTCGCGATGCCGGCTACTACTTCGACCGCGTGCGCAATACGCTGATCGGCCCCGCGCTTTTTCCGCTGCTGCCGGCGGCCGTGTTGTTGGGCGCCTGGCGACGCGAACGGCGGTTGCTTTTGCCGGCGCTGTGGCTCGCTGTCCCGTTGTTCGCGTTGTCGTCGGTGGCGACGAAAGACATGGTCTATGCGCTGTCCATGACTTCGCCGCTGGCGGTGGCGTGCGGGCTTGGCGCGGCGCTTTTGCCGCGCGGCGTTTGGCGTTGGCCGGTGCTGGCGGCGTTGTTGTTCTTCGCGCTGCTGGGTTGGGTGCGGGTCGGCGATCCGACGCTGCCGTTGGCCCGCTCGGCGCAGCACGTGCGCTTCCTGGGGTTGCACGAGCCGAGCGTCTTGCCGGCGGATCGACCGCGCCGCGAGTTCGATGCGCGACGTTTGCTCGCGGCGGTGCGCGAGGTCGACGCGAAAACCGACGACGTCTGGGTGCTCACCGGCGCGTCATTGACGCCAAGCGGTTCGGCGGGCCGTCCGAACGTCGGCGACGCGCTGCGCATCGTGATGGTCATGAACCGCATCCCCGGTCGTTTTCTGTTGACGCTGAGCAACGTGTTTCCCGGCCGCGTCCGCGCGGAAGGAGAGGATCAGCATTTCGTTCTCGCGCCCGCCGCGGCGGCGCCGCCCGGCAGCACGGCCGCGTATCTGGCGCGTCCGGCGTTTGCGCTCGGTGAGCGCGGCGCGATTGAACCCAAGTTGATCGCGGAATGGCGCGGCCTCGTGGTGCGTCTCGTGCGCGTCACGGGGTTGGAGCAGCGGCGTCTGTTTCTGTATCGGGCGTCGGCGTCGTCGCCGGCGGCGGCGGAAGCCGTATCGCCTCCAGTTGCGGCCGCAGGCGCGCCATGACCTGGTCGAACTGCGCGCGATACTGATCGGGCAGTTTCTTCGACTGCGAGTACATCTTCATTTTCTGCGGATTGAGATACTCGTTGTTGCGGGTCAGGCGAAAGTCGAGGTGCGGACCGGTGGCGCGGCCCGTCGAACCGACGCGACCGATCAACTGCCGCTGGCGCACGTGCTGGCCGTTGCGCACCGCGAGCCGCGACAGATGCAGGTACATCGACACCACGTCGCCGGCGTGCCGAATGCGCACCATGTTGCCCGCGCCGCCGGCCGAGCCGGAGAAGATCACCGTGCCGTTGGCGACGGCCCACACCGGCGTGCCGGTCGCCGCGCCGTAGTCCACGCCTTCGTGCATCATGCGGCGGTGCAAGATCGGATGGAACCTCATGCCGAAGCGACTGGTGATCCGCATCGTATCCAGCGGCGCGCGCAAAAATGTTTTGCGCATCTGCATGCCGGTTTCATCGTAGAAGCCGTCGATTTCCGGATCGCCCACTTCCAGCCAAAAACCTTGCTTACGGCCGGTGCGTTGCCCGTCGTATTCGCCGGCCAGCAGCCGCCCATAGCCGAGCATCTCGCCGCTCGCCATCTTTTTCTTTTCGAAGATCAGGCGGAATGAATCGCCGGCGCGCGGGTCGAGCGAAAAATCGATGTCCCACGCGAACAGGTTGCTGACCAGGCTCGCCAGTTCGTCGGTTTCGTTCTGGCTTAGAATCGCGTTGTACACACAATCCGTCACGCGCGCCCCGATTGTCTGGATCGTCAACGCGGTCGGCGTTTCCAGCTTTCGCGCGACGAGCTTGTCGGCTTCGCGTCGAACCTCGTACCGTACGGAGCGATCAAACGTGTAGTCGAGGCCGGTGAACGCGTCAGCGTCACCGAAATAAGCGGTGAAGGTTTGCGCGGGGCGGATATTGCGAAACGGAAAATCGACGGCTTTGAGCGATTCGATGACCGCGTTCGCATCCGCATCGGCGACGCCGGCCGCCTGCAACGCCGGGAATAGATTTTGCCCCTTGGCGATCTCGCCCGCGTGCGGCGTGCCGGGCAGCGCGGGCGTCGGCGCCGGGGTAGGCGAGGGTTTGGCCGCCGGCGTCGGCGTCGCTTTCGCCTTGGCGCGCGCCCTGGCCGCGTGGCCGTAGTAATACCAACCGCCCGCCGCCAGCGCCAAACACAGAATGATCAGGGCGACCGGACCGAAGCGAGAGCGTCGTTTGTAGAATATCGGGTCTCTGCCGAATCGCATTATCGGTCAAGGTAACAGATTCACCCTGGCCGGGCAATCTTCTTTCGACGTCAGAGGTAGCCCAGGCTCTTCAGCCGCCCGATTTGCTCCGGCGTCAGATGTTCCTCGCGCAAATCGAACGCGGTCGGCGGCGGGCACAGCGGATCGAGCAAGGTTTTGAGTCGCCGAAATTCCTGCGGATAGCGATCTTGGACGTCAGTCGTTTCTTCGGGAACGTTGGTCAGATCGAACAACCGATACTCAGGCCGGGCGAGGCCGTCGATTCGCCACAGCACGAAATGACCGCTTTCAATCGAGCGGCTGTAAGGCAGCTTGTTGCCGACGCCATCGGAGAAGATCAGGCGCTCCGGGCCGGGAGCGCCCGCCAGCAACGGCCACAACGACTCGCCGTCGGCCAGCGAATCGCGTGAGCCGGGCAACGCGGCGGCGAGAAAAGTGGGCGCCAGGTCAATATGGCGCACAACGTCTTTGATGCGCGGCGACCGGCCATACACGGGTTGCAGGGATTCCGGCAGCAGCATGATCAGCGGCACGTGCACGAGGCTGCGCCAGGTCCAGCGCTGGTGGTAGAGCATCGGTTGCTCGTCCATGTGCTCGCCGTGATCCGCGCTGATCGCGACCAGGGAATCCCGCAGCACGCCGAGTGCAGACAAGCGCCGCAGAAACAAATTGATCGCGCGATCGGACTTGCCGATGGCCGCATCATACGCGGCCCAAAGCGGCTGGGCGTAAAGCGTGCGCGCGCGTTGATCCAACCGCGGCGGGATGTCGTAGTAGCCGGGCGGAAACAGCGCGGGGTTTTGCCGCGCGGCAAGAAATCGTCTATACGCCGGACCCGACCGCGGTTGCGGCGAATGCGGGGCCATCAGATGGATCCACAGAAACGTCGGACGTTGATCGTTTTCCAGTTGCCAGCGCACCGCCTCCTTCGCGATTTCCATTTCGGAAAGTTTTCCGTTGTCGCGCACCACGTCGAAGTGGCGCTCGATGATCAGCGCGCCGTGGTTGGAAAAAAGCGCGGTCCGGTAACCGCGACTCCGGAGCAACTCAGGCAACGCGGTGCGGCCGTTGATGTCGCTGCTCAGTTGATTGGCGCTGAGGTGATGATAGTAGCTGCCGAAGAGCAGCACGGGCATGGAAATGTGCGTGCACACCGACTGCGCGATGCAGCGGTCGAACACGACCGCGCGTTTCGCCCAGCCGGTCAGCAGCGGCGCGGTGGCCAGCGGATAGCCGTACAGCTCCAGATGATCGGCGCGCAAGGCGTCGAAGGTGATCCAGATCAAATGCCGCACGGCGGGCGAGCCGAGTTTGTTCGGCGGCGCCGGCGACTGATGCGTCGCGACAATCCGGCGACCCAAGACGCGGAAGATATCGAGCGGTTCCGTGGGGTAATCAGAAGTTCGCCAGATAACAAAAACGAACGCGCCGACGACGAGGCACAGCAAAAAAAGCCAGCGGCGCCGCAATCGGCGCACCCGCCGGCCTCCGCCGATCACGCCTTTTCCGAGTTTGCCGGCCGCCACGAGCTTTGCTTACCCCCAGGTAATTCCACCGGATTTGCTTGTCGCACATTCAACCGGGGAAGGCAATGTTGCAGCGCGGCACTTGACAGCAACGCCCCGGCAACGAATCGTTTAACCAAGAGGCGCGAGTGCTGTGTCAATTAATTGGGGGTGGAGGAAGCAATGAAAACCCGACTCCGGCCCGCCTGGTTCGCTTTTCCGATTATTTTGGTGGTGGTTGTTATTGCCTGTGGAACCGTGCCCATCACCGGGCGTACGCAGTTCGATATCATTCCCAACGGCACGATGCTCGGCCTGGCGTCTCAGCAGTATCGCGACTTCATTCATTCCCATCATCTCAGCAATGACGTCGTGGCGACGCAGATGGTCAAGCGCGTCGGGCAGAATATCCGGCATGGCGTGGAGCACTACCTGACGCAACACGGAATGGGGGATCGTCTGCACGGCTATCAATGGGAGTTCAACCTGATCGAAAGCAAAGACGTCAACGCCTGGTGTATGCCGGGCGGGAAGGTCGTGGTCTACACCGGCCTGCTGAAGGTCACGCGCGACGAATCCGGCATGGCGGTCGTGCTCGGGCATGAAATCGCCCACGCGGTCGCCAACCATGCTGGCGAGCGCATGAGTCAGGAACTGCTGGCGGAAATGGGCGGCGTGGCGCTGGCGGTC
>PMZC01000361.1 GCA_003170555.1 Deltaproteobacteria bacterium | reverse complement strand
TGGCCGACGATCACCTTGCCGATCTGGGTGACGACGTCCTTGTACTGCGTGGCGAATTCGGCGACGCGGGCTTTGTAATCGGTCATCGCGATCCTCCTTCGTAGGGGCGACCCCTTGTGGTCGCCCGATCGTTGGGCAGGCACGGGGGCCTGCCCCTACTCAGCTGCGCCGGACCAACAGCGTGATGAGCACCAGGCCCAGCGCGGCGTAAAGCAAATCGTTCCACAGCGGCTCGCGCCGCGGAAATTCGAATTTCGGTTCGGCGAGGACCTCGGCGGGCGTCGGATTGAGCTTCCCGCGGCCCACCTTGGTCGCCTGTTCGAGCAGCCCCACGTTCGTCGTGGTCGCCACGAATTCGCGCGGCGGCGCCAGATTCACCTGGCCGACGCCCTGCGCCCGCGTCGCCTGCGAGCCGCGCGGTTCGACGCGCAGCGAGTAGGAGCCGAACGCCGCCACGCTGAACGCGCCTTCGTAGCCGCCCGGCCGCGCCTGTTCGAGCGTGACGTCGGGCAGATGTCCGCCGTTCGGGTCGGTGACGTGCAGCGTCAACTGCTGATCGTTGACGAAGTTGCCGAACTGATCCGTCATGTCGACCGACACCCGCGCGCGGTTGTCGATCGCCTCGGCCTCAATGCGGTAGTTGCGCAACGCGAGGTCAGGCAGCGTGCCGCGCACCAGGTTCGCCATCAGCGTCGCGTACTCCGACCACGTCCGCCATTCCTGCGCCCAACGCTTGCCGGTGTCGGTGGCCAGCACGGTCACGCGGCCCAGGCCGTAACGCCAGCGCACGAGCAGCGGCTCGCCTTCCGCGGTGAGGAAGACCTCGCTGGTCGGCTTGGGCTGCGACGAGTTGTAGCCGGTCAAATCCGGAATCGGCGGCAGTTTGAGATTGGCCAGCAGGTCGCCGCGTTTCAGCAGCGCGGGCGTGAACTTTTTTTCGACCACGTTGGTCTTGGTGATCGTCTTGGTTTCTTCGAGGAAGATGCGCGGAATATCGGCCACGTTGTCGGTGTAATAGAAACGGCCCTGACCGACCTCGGCGATATGCTGCAAATGCGCGCGGTCCGACTCATGGCCCAGCGCGACCGCCGACACGGTGATCTTCTTGTCGGCCATCCACTTGATGATGTGGCCCCACTGGCTGAACGTCGTGAGCGAAATGCCGTCCGACAGCAGAATGACGTGGCGAATCTTGGCCGGGTCCGGCTTCAGCTTTTTGTAGGCCTCGGCGATGGCGGGGTAGATCGACGTGCCGCCGTCGACGCCGAAGGTGCGCAGCTCGGCCTTCATCTTTTCGCGGCTCTCGGCGTTGCCGATCTCCTGCATTTGGATCGCCCAGCGCGGGGCGTCGTCGAAGAGGATCACGCCGATGCGGCTTTTCTCGGTCATCAGGTCGATCACGTCGCACGCGGCCTGCACCGCCATTTCGAATTTGCGATCGCGGCCCATCGACGCCGACTTGTCGATGACCAGCACCAGCGCGATCGGGTTCGGCTCGGTCTTCTTTTTCTTTTGGAAGACGACCGGCATCATCTTCTTGACCGGCGCCTTCAGCTTCTGCTGCGCGAGCTGCGCGGTGTTCATGCCGCCCACGACCAGCACGCCGCCGCCGCCCTCGTGCGCATAGGCCGCCAGCGCGTTCTGCTTCTTGTCGGGCAGCGCCTGGAAATCGATATCGGACAGCACGACCTCGTCATAGGCGAGCAGCGCCGCCGACGAATCCGGAATCGCGCTGGGCGCGGCGACCTGCACGTCGAGGTGTGCGGCGTTCAGCGCCTCGACCAGCGGCAGGTCGGCGTCCGGCTCTTGCGCGAAGAGCACGACGCGCGGCCGCGCCACGACGCGCAGCGCGGCGCTGAGGCGATTGTTGTCGGCGATCTGATCGCGCGGCGCGCTGACCGTGGCGACGAAAACGTTGGTGTCCTGACCGGTGACCAGCGCGTCGGTTTCGAAGTCGTTGCGGCCCGGCTCGAGCTGCACCTGCTGCGAAAAGACGCGCTCGCCGCCGCGGGTGATCGTGACCTGCGCGCCCGTCGCGTAGTTCGAGCCGATCGTCACGCCGACCTTCACCCGCTCGCCGGGACGCGCCTCGGCGGGCACGTGCAGCGCCTCGACGTAGGCGTCGTATTCCGCGCGCGTGTCGAGCGGCGCGGCGTCGAGCTCGATGCCGTGCGCGGCGAGCAGCGACGATTCGGCCAGCAGATCGCCGTCGGTCTGATTGCCGTCGGAGAACAAGACCACGCGGCGCACCGCCTGGTCGGGGAACAACTCGATCGCCTGATGCATGGCGCGCGCGACGTTCGTGCCGGGGCCGTCGGTGGGCCGGGCGATCTCGCGCGCCGCCGCGTCGGTCGCCGGCAGCAGTTTCGGCGTGCGGCCGAAGACGATGGTGCGCATCCACGTTTCGCCGCGGCGGGCGTAAGCCTGTTCCAGCCACTGCCGCGCGCGGGCCAGTTCCTGGTCGGGCACCGAGGCCGACGCATCGACCAGCAGCGCGACCGCCAGCCGCTTTTCTTTCTTCGTGTGCGTCAACTCGGCGACGGACAGCCCGAGCGCGACCAGCAGCAGCAGCGTCAGCGCCACGAGCAGCAGGCGATGCCGCCGGCGCATCATCAGCCGGCTGCGCAGCGCGAGCAGCACCAGCGCGGCCGTCGCAACGAGCAGCACCAGCGCCGGCCACAGCAGGCGGTCGTGCGGCGCGGCCAGCGACAGGCCGGCGAGGTAGTCGAGCCAAGCGTGCGAGCTAAGAGATGCGCCCATTGAAAAACAACACCATATCCACGGCGATCAGCGACAACGCGGCCAAAATCAGCCACGGACGCGGACCCTCCGGCGTTTTGTTTTTGGATTCGGCGGGGAAGGCCGGCGCGGGGCTGGTCTTGGCCACCGTGAGATTCGATTCATCCTCGTCGAGCAGGTTCGCGGAAAACACGCGCGTCGTTCCGGCGTCGGCGTAGGCGTAGAAACCGGGCGTCGTCGGCCGAAACAGCGCCAGCCCGCCGCGCGCCGCCACGTTGAGCTGTTTGCGCAGCGGATCGACCACGATCACCGCCGGCTTGTCGGCCGACAAATGCAGCTCGACCAATTCGCCGAGGCGATAGTTGGTCATCGGGTCTTCAGTGTCCTGGTGCGAGAACACGTGCACGATGTTGTGCAGGAAGATCGGAAACGCGCTGTACAGCGGCAGGTCGGTCTTGGTCAGATCAAAGCCGACGCCGAGCAGGAAGCGGCCGCCCGCGGGCCGCAGCAACATCAGCGCGTTTTCAAAGCAGCCCATCAACACCACGTCCGCCGGGCCGGGGACGAGCACGCGCGACGATTCGATGGACAACGTGTCGAGCTTCACATGGCGCAGCAGCGGATGGCCGTCAGCCCAGCCGGTCATCTCCGGCTTCTTTTTCTCTTCCTTGATGGTGAACGGTCCGCCGGCGTCGGGGTGGAAGTACACCGCGTTGCAGGCGGGCAGGGTTTTGGGCGTGAAGTTGTCGAAGAAGGCGACGTCCGCCGCCGCCGACAGGCCCTGCTGGTATTCGCTGGGCTTGATCGCGGTGAGCCCCACTTCGGGGTTCAGCGCCAGCGCGTTGTAGAGGAACGGATTGTCTTTCGTGACCAGCAGCACGCGCGCTTTCTGGCTCGGCGGCACGAAGGCGAAGGCGACGTCGTCGCTGGCCAGCGCGTCTTTGGCGCCCGAAGCGAAGCGCACGCTTTCCAGCACCGCGGTCACCTGGCCCGCCGCGCCGAAGGGCAGGCCGATGACCTTGTTGAACAGCCCGCCGGGCGGCAGCGCGATCGGCTCGCTGCCCAGGCGCTGCGCCGGCGTGAACAGCGAGAGGTTGGCCGTGACGCTCGAGGTGGAATAGTTGCGCACGCGCACCAGGGCTTCGTGCAGATCGGTCAGGTTCAGCGTGCGGCGCACGTCGAACGAGGTGATGGCGAGATTGGCCGCCGACTGCCCGACGCCGATGATTTGAAAATCGACGCCCGGCGCGGTGGGCGCGGTCACTTCGTCGGGCCGGTCGGTGAAGACGTAAATGTGGCGCGTGTCCTGCNNGCGCCGCGACGCCGGCGTAGTCGAACGCGCTGAGCAGGTAGCCGATCGCGTCGCCGATCTTCGGCCGCGCGCCGTAGGCCGGCAGGTCTTTCAGCGCGTTCGTCAGTTCGGTGCGGTCGCTGGTGAACGGCGTGCGTGCGTCCACCTCGACCGACGCCGAGACGATCATCGCGCGATCGACCGGCGCGAGCTGCGAGATCAACCGCCAGCCTTCGCGCTCGGCGAGCCGCAGCCGCGAGGCTTCGACATCGCGCGCGGTCATGCTTTCCGACGTGTCGAAAATCAATCCGACCCACCGGCGGTGCAGCTTCTCCGGCGGCGTCTGCAGATCGACCAGCGCCAGGCAAATGAGGAACAGCACGACCAGTTGAATCAGGAAGCTGATCAGTTCGCGCCACAGCGAGCGGCCGGTGCGCACCACCTTTTCCCAGATCAGCGTCGAACTCACCGCGCGGCCGCGCCGGGCGAAGCGCAGCAGGAAGATCAGCGTCGCCGCCGCGGCGAGCGCGCCGTACAGCTTGGCGAACGAGGCCCAGGCGATGCCGTGCGGAATCATTTGATGAATTGCCCCTGCCGGAACACGCTGAGGATCAGGTCCTCAAACGGAATCTTCGTTTGCGCGTAAAGGTAGTGGCAATGCAGCGAGTGGCAGACGTCCTTCAGCCGCTCGAGGTACGCGCCGTACTCGCGCGCATAGCGGCGCAGCGAACGCGGGTTGATGCTGACCTGCCGCCGGCGTCCGGTTTCGGAATCGGTGAGCATCACGGTGCCGCGCCATTTCGGGTGCGCCTCGAATTCGTGGTGCAGGCATACCGCCGACAGATCGTAGCCCGCCGAGTAGGCCATCTTCAGCGCGCGCTCGTAGCCCTGTTCGTCCCAGAAATCGGAGACGACGACGAGCAGTCCCTTCGGGCGCTTCTGCGCGATGAAGGCCGACACCGCGCGGTTCAGATCGGTCTGTTCCGCGAGCGGGAGGTTTTCAAGAAAGTCGAAGACCTTCAGAATCTGCGGCTTGCCGCGCGAGAGCGGGAACTCCGGCAGCAGATCGCGGCCGAACGGCATCACCGCCACCGAGTCGAGGTTGGACAGCGCCACGTAGGCCAGCGCCGCCACGACCTTGCGGCCGTAATCGAGCTTGCTCGGCGCGCCGTAATCCATCGAGCGGCTGGCGTCGAGCAGGAAGTAGACGTTGAGGTTTTCTTCTTCGTGAAACAGCTTGGTCACCAATTGACCGAGGCGCGCGTACAGGTTCCAGTCGAGGTAGCGCAGATCGTCGCCGGGCGTGTAGTTGCGGTAATCGGCGAACTCCACCGACTGCCCGCGCGCACGGCTGCGCCGCTCCCCTTTAGCCGAGCTCTTGGCCCGCCGCGCCGCGAGCAGTTGGAACTGCTCGAGGCGGCGCAGGAGTTCGGGCGTGAGGAAAGGCTCAGGCATTACCTCACACACTCACCGCCTGCGCGTCCCTGAGCACGTCTCTCAGTATCTGTCCAATGATATGGTCCGTCGTGATGCCTTCCGCTTCGGCCTCGAAGTTCAGGATGAGCCG
>PMZC01000090.1 GCA_003170555.1 Deltaproteobacteria bacterium | reverse complement strand
AGCTGATGCCCATCAACAAGAAGTATCCGCTGGCCGAGTTGATGGCCGCGTGCGAACGCTATCCCCTGCGCCACCGCCGCCGCCTGACCTTTGAATACGCGTTGGTCGCGGGCGTCAACGATTCGCCAGAGCACGCGCGGCGGCTGGCCAATCTGGTCAAGTCGCTGCGGCCCAAGATCAACCTGATCGCGTGCAACCCGTTCGCCGGTTCCGGTTTCGCCGCGCCGGATGAAGATACGATCCGGCGTTTTCAGCAGGTTCTCATCGAAAAGAACCTGACCGCGATCGTCCGCAAATCGCGCGGCCGCGATATCCTCGCCGCCTGCGGACAACTGGCCGTCAATAGGCTCTGACTACCGGGCCAACTGAGTAAACGCACGAAAAACTAATCGTATCAATTCAATATTTACGGGGCCCAAATTGGTACGGCTGGCAATCGTTGGCGTTTCGAACCAACGTCAGAAATCCGGATTTAATATAAGTACAATAGAATTACTATGGTTTTTAGCGCCCCACTATATCTTGTGTTGAGGTATTGACAATTCCGCAACATGTTGGTATTTTTGCTGTCGATGTAGTATGTATGATGGTTGGACGATTTTGCTCGAAAGGACAGACAGATGAACTTCCTAGATTTCGAAGTAACGGCGGGGNNTGGATGCACAGGCCAACGTCATGTTGTTGGACAACAGCGATTTTCACAGCTACCGAACCGGAGGATCCTTTCATTATATTGGCGGTCTTGCAACAAAAAGTCCTTTTGTTATTCGGCCACCTCGCCAAGGCCAATGGCACGTTGTCGTAGACCGCGGAGGTTACGGCGGAACTTTGCGTGCCTCCTGCGCGGTCTTATAACAACGCACGTAAAAACGACAAGAAGGAGAAGTAGGATGAGCAACAAAAAGCAAGTTCATGTGGTGCCTAACCGCGAACGCGGTGGCTGGGATGTCGTCAAACCGCACGCTGAAAGAGCAAGTGCGCACTGCGATAGCAAGCAGGAAGCCTTTGAGCGCGGTCGCGTGATCGCGCAGAACGAAGGCGGCGAACTCGTGTCCCACAACAAAAACGGACAAATCTCTGAACGAAGAAGCTACGGAAACGACCCCTGCCCGCCAAAGGATCGCAAGTAGGTACAGGAGTTCGAGCAGAGGACGCAAAGCCCTTGCTGAAAAAGTTTGCGAAATAGACTTTTTTCGGCTGAAGACAAAGGAGTCATCGCCATGAAATTGTCCCTGCACCTTTTTCGGCCCGAAGTGCAAGGCATTGACGGGCTCATCAAAGAGAAATATGTCGTCAACCAGGACGAATACCGGCGTTTGAACCCAACCGCAGAACTCGGATTCCCATGTGAGGCCTTTCTCCTCCATAGTCAGGCAAAAACGCCAAAATGGGTTGAATTTATTCATCCCTTCTTCGCCGTTGAGGATATAGATATTCAGAATAAGTTCAACTCCTTCGTTCTTCTTTTTCAGGTGGGAGAGCGTTGTTTTGCCGCCACATTTGGCTACGGCTATAGCGCCATAGACGAATCGAAAACCGAACCCAATTTCGGATTGAAGGTGGTTCTTAATAGCGTAGACGAAAAAGGACTGCGCTTTCTGGAGACAAGAAATATTGATCTAGTTACCAAACAACAGTCAACTAATTTGAACATAGGCAGCCCAATCGCTGAATTCGATATTAACGAAAGGCTTGACTGGGTAAAAAAAATGTCCGGGAAAGCGATATTCGATTTTACGAAAAACATGACGGGCGCGGACGGTTTGAGCTTCAACGTCGATTGCAGGCTGACCGATCTTCCCAGGATTTGCGCTCAAGTCCTTGAACGTTTTTCGTCTGATGACTACAAACAAAGGTATCCGTTTATTGACTATATCACGCCGTTGTCTTCCGTCGCGCCCCTTGTCGTACAACTTGATAGTGAACTTTTTGAGAAAATTCGCCAAAGAGACATGACAAGGATCGCCATAGCGCTGCCCGATATTCCAGACTGGGAAACGCTCGATTACTTTGAGGTACAAGGTCCGCGCAGAGTGAGTATGCGCGCGGAGGATGTGACCTTGGAGGCGATCTACGAATTTCTTGACATCTTGCGCGACGAACCAGACGACTACGACAAAATAAAAATCATCGGGATCAAGACCGACGATTCGGCGGCTACGCGCAAGAGAAGTCTTCTAGATTTTCTAGTTGCCGAGATACTCATCGACGGTGAACCTTACGTATATTCTTTGAAACAGTGGTTCAAGGCCGACAGAGATTACGTTGAAGCAGTTCGGCGAGAAATCGCTGTCATTACCGACGTCACTGGCGTCCTAAACATGCCACCAATGAATCTCGGAGAGCGAGAAGATGACTATAACAGAAGAACGGCTAACGCAAGAAACTGGCTATTGCTTGACAAGGCGCTCTTTCGTCTTGATAGGCATGACAAAATCGAGATATGCGACTTGTTGTCCGAAAACCATCAGTTCGTTTGCGTCAAAAAGATGACCTCGTCTGCTACTCTGAGTCATTTGTTTGCTCAAGGAAGTGTTTCAGCGAATTTGTTAAAGGAGTTACCGGAATACCGTAGAACCATCGAGGAAAATGCTTCGATCATGTGGCCGGGGTTTGTAGTACACGACGACGATGTAGTTTTTGTTTTCGCCATCCCGACTCGTAAACCTGGATCGTTGCATGATTCAATGTTCTTTTTCAGCCAGATCAATTTGTTGGAGCACGTAAAAACCATTAGGAGAGCCGGGTTTAGAGCCAACCTCTGCAAGATCGATATCGCTTGACATTTTTATTGAGAACCTCAGCAACCAATTCAACTTCTTACTTTCCTTTCGATTGACAGTGCACGGCGCCGATGGTAACTCTGGTCTGCTTTCAGAAACGGGTGTGTGGCGCATGAAAACCATTGCCGTGGCGAATCAGAAAGGCGGCGTCGGCAAGACGACCGTGGCGGTCAATCTCGGCGCCGGGCTGGCGCGGCGCGGGCGCAAGGTGTTGCTGATCGACCTGGACGCCCAATGCAACGCGACGCAGATCGTCCATCGCATGTTGAGCGAGAGCGAACCGGGCATGTGCGAAGTGTTGCTGAATGAACGCTCGCTGACGCCGATTATCGTCCCCACGAAGCAGGAGAACCTGTCGCTGGCGCCGGCGGGCGAATCGCTGGCCAACGCCGACCTGAACCTCGCCGCGATGATGGGCCGCGAGCTTTTCCTGCGCAATCTGCTCGAGCCGCTGCACGACCAATACGATTTCGCGATTATCGATACCGGGCCGTACCTCGGCTTGCTCACGGTCAACGCGCTGGTGGCGGCCGACTATGTCATCGTCCCGGTTTCGTGCGAATTTCTGCCGCTGCTCGGCCTCAAGTTCCTGCTCGAGACGGTGCGCAAGGTGCACGACAAGCTGCATTCCAAATTGAAGATTCTCGGTTACATCATCACGATGTACGACCGGCGCGAGTCGATCACCTTTCAGGTCGAACAAACGCTGCTCGATCACTTCGGCGACGACGTGTTCAAGTGCCGCATCCGCATCAACACCAAACAAAAAGGCGCGCCCGGCAGAGCGCAAACGATTTTCGCTTACGAAAACAGCGAACAAGGCAGAGGGACCGTGGATTTCGACAGCCTGACCGATGAGGTTCTGGCCCGCACCGAAGGAGGATGAGATGCCCGCCAAGAAGAAAGGGTTCGACGACATTTTCGCCTCGACCGCGAACGGCAAAGACAAAAAAGCGGCGAAGGTCGCCGTGGCGAACGGCAAAAACGGCAAGCCCGCGCCGGTCGAGTTGCGCGCGCTCGAGTCGAATCCGCTCGAGGTGCTCAAGACCGCATGGAAAACGCACGAAAACGAAGTGCTCTATCGCAAAGCCAAAGAAGACAAGATTCTCTTCTTCTCGGTCGGTGCGTTGGTGGCCGTGGTGTTCGGCGCCACGATCGTGCTCGGCGACGCCCAGGCGTGGGTGTGGATCAGTCGGCTGATCTTCCGCCTCGTCTTCTGCGGCGTATCGTTTGCGTTCGCCTTCGCCGGAGGCTCGCTGATCGAGTTGAACCGCAAACGCATGCAGGACCTGCTGGCGATGACCGTAAAGATTCAGGAGACGCTGGGGCTTTATGAAGAAGGCGCGATTCCGGGCAACGACGGCGCCTACTATCCCAACTCCTACAAATTCGTCGGGAGCATGAACGACGACGAAACGAATTACGCGCAATTGATGCTCAAGGTCGGCGCGGCGGGAGCGATCTTCGTCATTCTATTGCTGGCCTGAACGAGGCCGGTCGAGGCGGAGGAAATGTCCAAAGTCCTGGTGGCCCAATACCACTCCGAAATTCGGAGCCTGATGGTCCTTCTGTTGCGCGGACAAGGTTACGACGTGGAAGTCGCGCGCGACCTGGCCGAGTTGCGCCAGCAGGCGCTGCAATACGAACCGGCGTTACTCGTGCTCGACGTCGTATTTCCCGGCATCGACCCGGATAACCCGGTTGAGTTGTTGCGCTCCGGCGACATGGGACCAAGCCTCGCCGAAACGCCCATCCTCCTCACCGATGTCGACGGCGTACTCGAAAACAACCGGGCGGCCGAAACCGCCGGCGCCAACGCGGTGTTTTCTCCGCGCACCGGCCGCAGCAAAACCTACCTGGCGGAAGTGCATCAACTGCTGCCGCCGCCGATTTCGCCGGAGACCTACGTCTATGCGTGGCGGCTGGATAAGCGCGAGTTGCCGGCGTTTCTCTTCGCGTGTTTTCTGTTCGAGTTGAACGGCATCCTGACGCTGCGCGACAAGCGCGTGAACAAAAGCCTGCACTTCGTGGACGGCTGGATTCGCTCGGCGTCTTCGAGTGTGGAATCTGATTGGTTCGGCAAAATACTGCTCGCGCACAATCTGGTCACCGAGCAGGCCCTCAATGAAGTCGAGCGCGCGCTGCAAACGTCGAAGCGGCCCATCGGCCAGGAATTCATCGCACGCGGATACCTGGATGGCGGCAAGTTACAAGAGGCGCTTTACGAGCAATACACTTCGATCGTCATGTCGATCTTCGAGTGGGAACAGGCGGAAATCACCTTTACGGACGGCCACCCCAATCCGGAACCGCACTTACGGAAGCACCCCTTCCGGTTGATTCTTGACGGCCTGGAATTTGGTTTTTCGGCGATGGAGATCAGCAAGCTGCTGCCGCCCCCGCTTCATTACCTGGCGCCGACGGTCGGAACCGCTTTTCGTTTGAGCGACGTTCAACTCACCCCCGAAGAAGCGAAGGTGCTGCAAGCCATTAACGGCCGACGGCGGATCGACGCCGTCGTCAGCAGTTCGCCATGGCCGGAACCGGCCACGAGACGGTTTTTGTTGGCGCTATTGTTGACCCGCGCGGTGGTCGCGACCGATCAACCGGAAGAACAACCGGTCCGCTTCAGCCGCGATTTCGAAAGCGGCGCGAAGGTGCTGATCGAGAATTCGTACCTGGAGGAAGAGCAGCCTCGCGGCGATGAAGCCGGCGACGAGGAAGAGAAACCGGCGACCGATTCCACGCCGCTCGCGCTGGAGGTGAAAGCGCGGATGGACGCGCGTCGCGACACGCCGCTGTTTCGCATCCTCGCGGTGGTGCTGCTGGCGTTGCTCGCGGCAATCGTGATCTTCGGGGCGTATTTCATGTGCGGAACCCACTCCGCGCCGGCGAACCATTCGAGCGTCACACCGGGCCAATGGAAAGTCGTCTGGGCCGGTATCGCGAGCACGGTTGTTTTGTCTTTGCCGGTCACGCGGACCCGGGGTACAAGGCGGCTCGACCAGCCGTCGGCGTAGATGCCCGAACCGTCTGTCGGACTTCTCTCACTTTTTCGTTCGCGCCTGTTTCTCATCCCCGCCGCGGTCTACCTCGTGGTCGGTTTGGCGTTGGCCTTTTTACCATTCACCAATTACCTGGGCCTCGAATTTTCGCTCGGCGTCTGCATCGTCGCCGGATTCATGGGCGGCCCCTTGGCCGTGAGCGTCTTTCGGCGGCGGATACCGGGCGAAACGATGAAGGCCCGGTTCGCCGCGGCTTCCGACATCGGCGGCATCGCGCTGTGGCTCGACGCCTCGCTGCTGCACGGCGCGGCCGTGTTGTTTTCCTTGATTGGATTAGCGGCCTCGGCATTTGTCAGCAAACCGTGTGCGCCGTTACGCGGCGCCGGATTCTTCGTGCTGCTGCCGTTCGTCACAGTGGTTTATAGCAGCGCGTGGGGTTTGGTTTTCGCCAGCCTCGTTCGCCGGCCGCGCCGCGCCAAGATATTGGTGACCGTCTTCGCGCTGCTGACGCTGGCCTTCACCGCGATCCACTTCGTCACGGGCACGGCGGTGTGGGTTTACAACCCGTTCTTCGGCCATTTCCCCGGCCCCATTTACGATGCGGCGGCCACGCCGACCACCGCGCTCCTCGCCTACCGCGTGGAGAACCTCGCGACCGCGTGGCTGGTCGTCTATCTGCTGGCGGCGCTTTGGGCCTGGGCTCTACGTCAACCCGGTCAACGCCTCCGCCCGCGCATCACGTCTGTCTTCGCCACGTTCTTTTTGTTGATCACGGTTGTGGGTCTCCATCATGCGCGTTTCGCTCTCGGGTTCGACCAGGACCAGGCGCATTTGCGCGAGCATCTCGATGGTCACGTGAGCACGGAGCACTTCGACATCTATTACCCGCGGCGCGACAACATCGAACGGCAAATCAAATTGATCGCCGCCGACCACGAATTCTTTTTCGCGCAAATCGAACGCGAGCTCGGCATCCGTTTTCCGCACCGCATCACCAGTTGGATCTACCCCAGCGAAGAGACCAAGAAAAAGTGGATGGGCGCCGGCGGCACGGAATACGCGAATTGCCATCAGCACCAGATGCACGTCAACTTCGAGCAATTCCCGCTGGAGATTCTCCACCACGAGATGATCCACGTCATGCTCGGCGATTACGGCCTGCCGATCCTCGGCTACTCGGCGAAGATTTCGCTGACCGAGGGCGTGGCCAAGGCGTTCGGCGGGCCGCGCTATCTCGACGAAGATATCGATCGGCTCGCGGCGGGNNACCGCCTGCCGCGCATCAAAAATATTTTGGGTCTGCGCTTCTGGGCCGAATCCGGTTCGCGGGCGTACACGGCGGCCGGCAGCTTCGTGCGCTACCTCTCGCGTCTGCCCGACGGCGCGCCGAAGCTGCTCGCGGCCTATCGTTGGGGAAACATCGAACGTCAATTCGGCCGTCCGCTCGACCAGCTCGAAAAGGACTGGCTGGCGCAACTCGCGACGGTCGGAGCGACGCTCAGCGAAGCCGAGATCGCGCGCGCCCAACATCTCTTCGGCACAAAGTCGATCTTTGAAATGCGTTGCCCGCGCGAGGTGGCGCGGCTGACGGATGAAGCCGACCGGCAGGCTTCGCGCGATTACTTNNCGCTGGCCGAGCGGCTGGCGCTGGACATCAGCGCGGCGCAGGGCGCGACGGATCGCCCGGCCCGCGACCGCGCCGGACACGTGGTCGGCAGCCAGATCGTCGCGCAGCAAGCCGATCTCATCGTCGCCGCCCTCGCCTGGTCGCGCGGTGAAAACGATCGCGCACGGCAAATCTACGAAAAAATCCTGGGCGCCGAATTGACGAGCTCGCTCGTGCGCGAAGCCGCGTGCGCGCAGTACGCGCTCTATCATCCAGACGTGGAGCCGGCGATTCGCGCCTATCTGACGGACTTCGCCGATGAGCGCGCCAGCCGCTGGGTGTTGACGGCGGCCCTGCAGGCGCACGCCGACGATCCGGTATTGTGGTACCTCATGTCGCGCCGCATGTTGTCGGATTACGCTTATGCGCAGGCGATTCAGGCGCTGCAACGGGCGCTGGCGCTCGGCCTGCCGCACCCGGAGTTGGTTCGCACGTCGTGGGGTGCGGTGGGGTACGCGAGTTTTATGACCGGCGATCTGGCCGGCGCCCGTGCGGCCTACCGGCAATTGCGCGAGCTGCAAGGGGCGAGCGATGCGGCCGCCACGACCGACGAGTGGCTCGCGCNNGATCAAGCCGTGACGATCGCCGCCCCCGTCGCTCTTCTTGACGCCGGTCGGGCCGTGCGCCTACCATGCGTGGTCGATTGGGGCGCGCAAACTGCATGAAGTCATTACAACCGAGGCTGCCCGTTGTCCTTCTGCTCGCGGTCGCGTTGTTTCTCTTCTCCTGCCACCGTGGCCTGACTGGAAGCGGAAACGAAACAGACGACGATACCGGCCATCCGATCACTGACGACGATCAAAGCAACGCGGACGACGATGCGGCGAAGCCGTACAATGTGATCGAGCACACGGACCTGGGCGGCGCGTGGGACTGCCAGCTCTCGGCGGCGTGCGTCGACGATTACTACAGCTTTCTAACCTTCGCCGCGCCCTGGGCCGAGCCGATCAGCGACGGCGCACTGATTCATCAGATCGGCGCGATCGAAGATGGCCTGGTCCAACCGTTTACCGATCCCCTGCCCGCCGAAGAATTGCGCACCGCCATCGCCACCGCGCTCAACATCAGTTTTCTGCTCGACGGCATCAACCAACGGCTGCTGGAAGTCACGGTGATCGGCGAGTGGGAGACGGACCAGTACGTCGAAAAGCATCTGCTCTTCACCGATCCGTTCGTCGGCACGTTCGAAGGCATCTACCTCACCCCGAAAGGCGAAGGCCCGTTCCCGGCGGTGATCGCGATTCACGGCCACCGCGCGCGCGCCTCGCTCTACCGCGACTTTTGGCACGGCCGCGATTACCCGTCTCACGGCCTCGCGATCCTGATGCTGACAATGCGCGTGATGGCGATCGACTACAACGAGCATTTCGTTTCGCGGGCCTTGCTGCTCAACGGCTTCGCGCTGATGGGCCTGCGCGTCTACGAAGCGCTGCTCGGTTTCAAATATCTGAACTACCGGCCGGAGATCGCGCATGACCGCATCGGCCTGATCGGCCACTCGGGCGGCAGCAGCACCAGCAATCTGACGGTCCGCCTCGAACCCGGCTTCGCGGCGTATGTTTCCGACTTGCAGATCGACTATTCCGAATGGGGAAACTTGTGGGAACCATATCATTGCGAGACGATCCCCAAAGTCTTCCCCTATCACTTGTTGATCAATGACTTCACCACTTCCTCGGTTCCCGTCAAAACCGTGCCGTACAATTATACGAACGGCATGAAAGAGATCTTTGACTTTTTTGACTTGTGGTTGAAACCCTAGCGGATCGATGTGCGGAGGCGACGATGAGTTGGCGGCTGCGACTTGGCTTGGTGCTGACGGTTCTACTGCTCGCGCTGACGGCCGGGTGTAACCAATCCTCGAACGGCGGCGATGACGATCAACAGGCGCCCGCCGATGACGACGCCAGCCAAACCGACGACGACAGCGTCAACGCCGAGTTCCTCACCCTTGAGAACTCGGCGGTCACGCTGAAAATCTGGCTCGAGCCGTTCGGCTTGCAGATGTCATCGAAGGAGAAAGGCGTCATCACCGAGACCGAGGGTTTCGGCAAAGACAGCGCTATGTTCTATCTGCGCAATCACAACTACTTCACGCTGACCAAGCTGCGTTCGCACGGCGATATTCCGGGCGGCGTCGCGTTGTACTACGACACGACCGAAAAAATCGGCGCGAAAGTGACCGTCACCTTCACGCGCGATCGCTCGGTGAAGGTCGCCCTTAGCCTCGACAAGACCGACGGTTGGTTGTGGCTCGGCGCGACGCTGCGCCTCTTTGACGATGAGGCGATCTACGGCCTGACCGAACGCATTGTGCCCGGCTATTTGGACAGCGAGTACTTCCCGAAAGAGGTCGGCTCGCTCAATCGACGCGGCGAATCGATCCCCATGGTCATGCTGCGGTCGATCGCCATCTACACGCCGTTCTACCATTCCAGCCGCGGCTACGGGCTGTATGTCGATTCCACCTTCTACGGCGATTTCGATATCGGCCACGACAACCCCGATCGCCTGCGTTTGATCTTCAACACGGCCGAGGGTCGCAACCCGGCGTTCTCCTATTACCTCTTTTACGGTCCGACGCACGATCAGATTCTCGACGAATACACCGCGCTCACCGGGCGGCCGTACATTCCACCGCTCTGGGCGTTCGGACACTGGCGTTGGCGCGACGAAGATGCATTCGTCACCGACGAACTCGACGGCCACGTCATCAACGGCCAGGTCGCCGAAGACGTCAAGAAGTACGAGGAACTCGACTTTCCCGTCGGCATCTACATGATCGACCGGCCGTGGACGCCGGGTGAAGAAGGGTTTGAAGAGTTCGCCTTCGACACCAACCGCTTTCCCAACCCCACCGACATGCTGCAATCGCTGTTCAATCGCGGCTATCACTTCATCATCTGGGGCAGTCCGTGGGCGATCGGCATGGACCCCGGTCAGAACGGCTATGAGGCCCAACAGGGCGGCTACTGGGCGCCGCATAGCACGCGTTTTATCGACTTCACGAATCCGGCGGCCGTCGCCTGGTGGAAAGACAAGGTGCGCGACTTCAGCACGGCCAACGGGGTGCACGGCTGGAAACTCGATCGCGGCGACGAGGAAAATCCCTCGACGTGGTGGGACATTTTCTGGGACGGCCGCACGGGCGCCGAGGTGCGCAACGACTACCCGGTTATCTATCAACACTGCTACTTCGACGCGATGCAGGAAGCGTGGGGCGACGACTTCGTCAACGTCTTCCGCGCCGGCTATTCCGGCAGCCAGCAATACGGCATCGTCAACTGCGGCGACGTCCGCGGCGCGCTCAGCGAAGACCCGGCGGATAGCACCGATCTCGGATTGCGTAGCGCAATCATCTCCCAACTCCGCTGCGCGTTCATGGGCTTTCCCATCTGGGGATCGAACACCGGCGGCTACCAGGAATTCCGCGACCGCGAAGTCTTCGCGCGCTGGCTGGAATTCTCGGCCTTCAGCGGGTTGATGGACATCGGCGGCACCGGCAACCACGCGCCGTGGGCCATGCCGACCGATCCGACGTACGACCAGGAGATGATCGACATCTTCCGCACCTACACCAAGTTGCATCATCAACTCGCGCCGTACATTTACGACTACGCCCAAGGCACGCGGCAAACCGGCCGCGCCATCGCGCGCCCGCTGGTCTTCGATTATCCGGATGATCCGGCGGTCAAGGATATCTGGGACGAGTATTTCTTCGGTCCCGATATTCTCGTCGCCCCCGTGTGGAAGGTCGGCACACGCCAGCGCGACGTCTACGTTCCCGCGGGCGACTTCGCCGATTATTGGAACCCGACCCAAACGATCAGCGGTCCGACCACCGTCACCGCGGACGTGCCGCTGGATCGCATTCCGATTTTCATCCGCAAAGGCGCGAACGTCCTCGGGCGGGTGTGGTAGCGCCCCTCTTTTTCTCCATATTCGCGCGTGCTATCGTTCGCGCGCACTACGCCAGTAGCTCAGCTGGATAGAGCAGCGGACTTCTAATCCGCAGGTTCCGGGTTCGAATCCCGGCTGGCGTGTCATAGTAATCAATCATTTGGTTCACCAAGCGGCGTCGGTTCTTCGGTCGCCAAACGCCGTGCGCAACAACTAAACAAACGGCATTCAGCGAGCGGGGCGCTCCAATTGCAGATACGACGGCCCGCCGGGGCGCGAGATTGGGGTGACACGGATGCCGTGATTCAGAAGATATTGCCGCACGGCATTCGGGTCGGCGACCGGCAAAGGAAGAAGCAATCGGTTTCGCGTTCCCATGACCTGAAAAGCGTACGTTTCGGAGAACGTCTGCCGGTAGGCGGCGATTTCCTCTTGTGTGCCGGCGAAGCCGAGAAACGCGGGAAACGATATTTCGTCGGCGCCGCGATAGAAGAGCTGGCTGATCGTGTCGCCGACCCCGGCGGCCAAAACCACCCGTTGCCCCGGCGAAAGCGCGCGGATCAGATCCTGGGTGACGCTGAGCAATTTCCGCGTGGTATCGTCGGCGAAATAGGCGTTGAGGCTCCACCGCTTTCTGCCCACGAAAAAGGGCGTCAGTTCTTCGCGGACACTCGGTTTCGCCTCGAGAATCATGGTGATCCACTGGCGACCTATTCCGCGAAGATAGTAACTCGACAGCTCGGGCGCCTGGTCCTGCCACAGGGCGATTCGCCGTAGAACATCGGTCATGGTGATCGCATCTCTTTGATCGCCGTAGAAACGAATCTGCAAGACCTCTCCCACGCCGACGGCGAAATTTTTGCAATAGGCGGGAGGACAGGCGACGCCGCGCAGCAACGCATCGAGGCCTCCGTCGTCCCCTAACCAAATCCCTAACGTTTCGAATCCCAGCTCCCGCCATTGCCGCGGGAGTTTTTCGATGGTTGAAATCGCGGCGATTGTTTTTTGGTCACCCGTGTGCGGCGAATAGTTTCCCCAATCCTTCGATAGGTTGAACTTGACGAAATCGCCAAAGTCATCGCCGCGCAACGACAAGAGGTCCCAACCCAAAAGACCCTTACGCCATTGTTGTCCGGCATCGATCATACTTCGCACCGGATGGGCGTCGTACGCGCCGACAACCAACACCGGTATGAGGATCAGCCAGCCCGCATAACGGCGCCATTGGGATTTGGGCAAGAACATCAGCCAGCCCGCATGGCGCGGCAACTGGGAAAGCGCCTGGCAAACGAGCGCGAGGAGCGAGGGAAAGATCGGCGCCAGGTAGCGATAATTGTAGCTGAATCCCGGTTCGGGAATGTAATACTCGCTGAAACCGTAAGCGACGAAGTAAAAACCGATCTGCAACAGAAGCAGCCGACCGAGCCAGAAACCGCTTCGCTCTTCGATCGGCGGCCGGCGTGCGGCGATAACAAAACGCCACACGGCCGCCGCCACGCCCAAGGCGAGCAACGCGCCGACCGCCGCCGAAGCCGCGTGGAGAGAATAGCCGGGCGCGGCGAACCAGTATTTCGTTACCAAGTCGCGCCACTGCTGCCACGGGTGCGGGTGACGCGCAATCAATCTGATCGTTTCCCCCGTCTGGATTTTCCGCAAAAAATGAAGGGCGTAGCCCAGCAAGAAAAGCGGCGGCGCGACGAGCAGGACGCGCCCTACGCTCTTCCGCCAACGAATGACGGCGACGACGAAAAGTGCGGCGGAGAACGCCAGATTTTGTCCGCAGAAAAACGACGCGAACCCGGCGATGAACGCAGCCAGCCCGATTCGCACGCGACGCGGCGGATCGCGATTTTCGTTGACGAACAACGCGGCCAGCAGACCCGACCAGAAAATACTTTCCATATGATTCGCGTAGGCGACGTGCAGGATGTACGCCACCAGCGGCGGCGCCGCCAGCCACCACAGGGCGAACATCAAGCCGGCGGTGAACCCCCAGGCCTTTCTGACGACATAGATCCAAAGCGCGGTCGCGCCGGCCGCGAAGAGCCCCGCCAGCAATTTGAGCCAGAGAAGATAGGAGCCGGCGATTTTGTACAGCGGGTAGAGCAACACGCCGTATAAAAGCGGGCCGCGCCCCACCGCCTGATGTTGGTAGGACCACGGCGAGGCGACCAAGCCGTCGACCAGGCCCTGGGCCAGGTTGCCGGTCGTCAGTTGTTCCGTGCTTTCGCCGGCGGCCAGGGCGAAAACCAGTGCGTACCACAAAAGCCAGACGAGCGCGTAGGCTGCCCAGACGGCGCGTTCGAAGCGAAATGAACTTGGACCCGCGGAGGTCATCCGGTCAGCTTCTTTCGACGGCATTCGTGACGCGGGACAGGAAACAACTTTTTGTCAGGCGAAAATGTTAGGGCAACCAATGTCGGTTCACAAGGCTACGACGACGCCGAAGTCTTGCCGCGTCGTCAGCGGACGAACGTGAGGATCAAACGAACGAATTGCGTCCCCGCGGATTCGCGTGCTAGGATGCCGTGCTCTTTGCGACTAAATGGTTTTGTTTGAAATCGGGTCGCGGCGCAGCATCCGCGATCCGCCGGCGGCGTTTCTGCACAGGTGGGGTTGATGCCGAATTGGTGTCGCGCAGCTCGAATGGCGTTGGTCGTCATTTTCTGCGGTGCGCTCTTTTTCTCTTGCTCGCCGGAACAGAAGTCCGCCAACCACGAAAGCCTCGCCGCGTTACTGGCCCACGGAAAGAAACAACTGGAGCAGAATCACGGCCGGCGCGCGGCCGACGACTTTCATCACGCGCTGAACCTCGATGCCGACAACACCGACGCGCAATACGGCCTCCTGCTGGCGAACGTCATGCAGTTCGCGAACTTCATCGATCAGATCGTCACCACGATTAACGGATTGAACTTCCAGAACGTGCCGTATCCCGGCAACACGCCGGCGACCGCCGATCAAGAGTCGGGCGACGGCGCGGCGATCTTCTACGATTCGATCCACGGCTACCTGCGCGAGAAGATCGTGCCGCAAATCACGGAAAATGAATCGTTGTACGCGTCGCTGGCGTCGGCGCCCGATCTTCAATTTGATCTCGACGCCTACGCGCTGCAAATCAACCAACAGGCGTTACTGGCCTTCGGCGGCGAGTTCGATCAGACCGACCTGCATTTCTTCGGCGCAGTGAACGCGCTGTTGCATGGATTGCTGCAGTTCATTCTCGCGTACGACCTGCGGTTCGATTTCACCAAGCTGCAATTGCCCAAGATCGAAGCGGGCGCGCCGCTGACCGACACGATCGATGCGATCGTCAAGTTGCTCGACGCGTTGTTGTCGAGTGAAAAGTTCCCGACGTTTCTGCGGTTGATGCCCGACACCGGCCCGGCCGATCTCGAAGCGGCGGGCGTCGATTTCGGCGACGCGTTCGCGCGACTGACCCTCGCCTTTTCGGCGATGGCGCGATCGGGGCCGCGACCGGACGATCAATTCGGCTATCGGGATCTCGATTTCGACGGCCGCTATGACGGCGCCACGGAGCCGGTGTTCATTGGCCGGACGGTCACCATCGATCCGCAATTGGCGCTCGCGCTGTGGGATCTCTCGGCCGTCTTGTCCGCCGCATTTTACGAAGGCACTCCGTTCGACATCGATCCGACGCATCTCGACCTGCTGCGGCTGTCCGACCTGGACTACCTNNCCCACAACCCGACGAGCTGCGGAATATACTCGAGCTCGTCATCAACATTTGGCAAGCCATCGAGCCGCAAAATGAGTAAAAACGAAATTCGCCTGCCGCGCAAAGGAATGAAGAAGGCCGAGGTGCTGAAAGCGCTGAGCGGATTCGGCGTCGGCGATCCGGATTACCGCGGAGCCAAAACGTGGAGCCTCGTTTACTACCTGGATGAGGAACACACGAAGTTTCTGCACGACGCGTATGGCCTCTTCTTTTCCGAGAACGCGCTCAACCCGATGGCCTTCGTCAGTTTGAAGCGGTTGGAGGCGGAGGTCGTGCGGATGGCCGCGACCATGCTGGGCGGCGACGACAAGGTCGTCGGCACGATGACCTCCGGCGGCACCGAAAGCTGCCTGCTCGCGGTCAAGACCTATCGCGACCGCGCGCGCAAACGCCAGCGCTGGCTGAAGCCGGAGATGATCGTCCCGACTTCGGTGCACGTCGCGTTTGAAAAGGCGGCCGCGTATTTCGACGTGAAGGCGGTGCACGCGCCGCTCGACAAAAATTATCAGGTTGACGTGCGGGCGGTGCGGAAGCTCATCAATCGCCACACGGTGATGATCGTCGCTTCAGCGCCTTGCTATCCGTTCGGCATGATCGACCCGATCGAAGACCTCGCGCGCGTGGCGCAGCGGCGGGGCGTTCCGCTGCACGTCGACTCGTGCCTCGGCGGTTTCCTGCTGCCGTTTGTCGAGCAGCTCGGCTATCCGCTGCCGCCGTTTGATTTTCGCGTGCCCGGCGTCACCTCGATGTCGGCGGACGTGCACAAATACGGCTACGCGGCGAAGGGCGCGTCGGTCGTGCTCTACCGCAACATGGATCTTCTGAAACACCAGTTCTTCGTCTACGAAAACTGGCCGGGCGGCATCTTCGCGTCGCCGGCATTGCTCGGCACGCGGCCGGGCGGCGCGATCGCCGCGGCCTGGGCGTCGATGAAAACGATCGGCGAAGACGGCTACCTCAAGCTGGCGAAGGAAACGATGGAGATCACGCGTCGGCTGATCGACGGCGTCAACGCGATTCCCGGCCTGCGCGTTGTCGCCCAGCCGCACATGAGCGTGTTCTGCTACGAATCGACCTCGCGGGAACTGAACATCTTCGCGGTCGGCGATCAGATGGAAAAACGCGGCTGGCACATCGACCGCCAGCAGCGCCCCGACAGCCTGCACGCGATGGTCACGCCGCGGCACGCGCCGGTGATCGAGCAATACCTCGCCGACCTGCGCGATTCCGTCGACGAAGTGAAAAAACATCCCGAGCTCGGCGAACGCGGCGGCGCGGCGATGTACGGCATGATTTCGCACATTCCGTTGCGCGGTCTGGTCCGCCAGAACGTGATGAAAATGATGACCGAGCTTTACGGCCCGGAAGGAAAACAACCGAACCTCTCCGACGAGCCGCCCGACGACCTGGCTACGAAAGCGGGCCTCTTGTTTCTGCGGCTCCGCGACGAACTGGCGAAAAAGCTGGAGCGCAAATCGTGACCATGGCCGTCTCCGCCTTCCTGATCGTCGTCGCTATCGCTGCGCCGGCGGTGGTGTTGCGCCTGGCGCGGACCTCGACCTTCGTGCGCAAACTGAGCCCGGTGGTGGTCTGTTATCTGGTCGGCATCACGCTTGGCAACCAGCCCTGGGTGCGATTCAGCAATGATCTGGCGATGACCATCTCCACCGTCGCCGTGGCGCTGGCGCTGCCGATGCTATTATTTTCGGTGCATTTCGTGGCGTGGTTTCGCCTCGCCGGCACGACTTTGCTCGGTTTCGTCTTCGCCGTGTTGGCGGCATTCGGTGGCGGCACGCTGGCCTATTTCATCTTCGACGGCCGGGTGGCCGAAGGCGCGAAATCCGCCGGCATGCTGGCCGCGGTGTACATCGGCAGCACCGCCAACATGAACGCGGTCGGCTTGGCGCTCGGGGCGAAACCGGCGACCTTCATGGCGCTCAACGTTTCGGACATGATGATGTCGCTGGCCTACCTTATTTTTCTCATGTCGCTGGCCGGTCCGCTGTACGCGAAATTTCTGCCCCCGTTCCCCTACCCCAAGGGCGCGACGCCGAACAACGCCGCCGCCTGGGACCCTTACTCGGAGACCCTGCCGCCGTTGCGCCAATTGCTCCCCAGCATCGGGCTGGCGGTGCTGATCGTGGCGATCTGCGGCGCCGTATCGTTTCTCATACCGCAGTCGGCGCGCGACAACGTTTCGATCCTGGCCATCACCACGCTCGCCATCGCCGCGTCGTTCGTGCCGCAGGTCCGGCGATTTCGCGGCACGCAGTACATGGGCCAATACCTGATGCTGGTGTTCTTCACCTGCATCGGCGCCGCCTCCGATCTTTCGACGCTGATTCGCTCGTGGATGGTGTTTCTCTTCACGGTCGTCGTGATCACCACTTCGATTCTGATCCACTTGCTTTTGTGCACGCTGTTCCGCATCGACCGCGACACGACCATCATCACTTCGACGGCGACAATTTTTTCTCCGCCGTTCGTGCCGCCGGTCGCGCTAGCTCTGAAAAACAAAGAGATCATGGTCTCGGGTATTACGTCGGGTCTGGTGGGCTACGCCGTGGCGAACTACGCCGGCGTCGCCCTCGCCTGGCTGTTGTCGTAGGAGATCGGTGTGAAGTTGAACCGACCATTGCTGCTGTTGCTGGCACTGAGCGCGCTGTTTTCACTCGCCTGCGATTCATGGGGCGAGGCGCACCAACCGCCGTATTGCGAAGTCTTCGAAATGCACGGCACGCCGTACGAGCGAGGCTATCAACACGGCGAACACTTCGCGAGCAAGATCAAATCGCTTTACACCATGCTGCTGGAAAGTTCGATTTTCCCCTACCTCAATCGCGACCAATCCGACGTGGAAAGCGTGTTGCTGCGCTATCAGGACCCGGCGTACGACCACGGTCAGTTCTCTTACCGGGTCATGCTGGAGTCGGCGCAGAACCTGGCCAAGACACTGCCGCCGGAGTACCTCGAGGAACTGCACGGCGTGGCCGACGGCGCGGGCTTTCCGTTCGAAAAGGTGCTCATCCTCAACACCTTCGTCGACACGCTGCTCGGTTTTCGCTCGATCACCTTTTTCATCAAGTTGATTCAGGGGCCGCAGATGTTGAGTGTTCGTTTCGAGGGCGTGGATCACGACGGCGTCGACAACGACGGCGACGGCGAGGCAGACGAAGAAAATGAAGGGACGATTGATCCGTACGAGCCGAGTCCGTACGCCTCGATGGTCGAAGTGCCGATCGACGCCCGGCTGCATTTCGTGATCGACGACAAGCTGGAAGGCGTGAACCCCGAATCCGTGCGCATCCAACTCAATGACGAGCTGTACGTCGCCGGCGACCCGGCGCTGCAAGTCGTACCGGCCGGGCGCGGCGGCAAGACCGTCGAGGCGATCCTCACGCCGCCGGGAGGCATGCCCGCGGCCAGCGTGATGTCGGTCATCGTGCAGGCCGGCGACCTCAATCACATCACCGATCCGCCGCCGCCGCACGCGCGTTTCATGCGCGACGAACGCATCACGTTCACGACCGTCGGTTACGGCCGGCAGCCTTACGAAGTAGAAAACATCGGCATGTCGGACGGCCGCACGCAGCCGCCGTCGATCGGCTTCGCGGTGCGCGGTTCGGCGACGCGCGACGGCCGCCTGTTGATCGCGCATCATTTCGCGATGCTCGACAGCAACGTCAGCCACAAACACACGGTGCTGTTCATCCACCACCCGAAAGGCGGCAAGCCGTTCGCGTACGTCGGCTGGGCCGGGGTGATTTGGGGCTTCTCGGGCATGAACGCCGACGGCGTGGTGTACGTCGCCAATTCCTCCGACACACTGAACAACCCGTTTACCGGTTCGTTCAATGAAGGACTCATTTTCGCGCAACTGCTGTCTTCCGGCATTCCGATCGGCATCATGGGCCGGGAGATTTTGCGCGGCGCGAGCACGGTGGACGACGCGCTGGCCTATCTCCGCACCACGCCGGCGACGTTCGGTTGGAACCTGCTGCTCGCCGACCGGCATCGCCGGATGAGCGTGGCCGAGCTTGATTCCAATATCCTCGAGGATCCGGCGGGCGGTTGCTTCACCTACTCGGCCGACGCCGGCGATCCGCAGAACCTCGACGCCTACGGCCGGCGGCTGGCCAGCGTGGGCGCCGACGATCTGCGCGCTGCGTCCCATTACCAAAAAAACACGGAAGATATCCGCTACTCGATGGTCGATTTCGACATCCGCCCGCAACGGTATTGGAGCAGCTTCTATTTCCGGTCGTTGCGCGCGTTCTACCTGCTGGGCGAGCAGATCGCACGGCGCTACGGCCGGTTCAACGTCTCCGAGATGGAGGCCGTGTTGCGCACGCCGGACCTCGTCGATCATCGCGACAGCATGAACGCGGTCGTCTACGAGCCCGAGCGGCTCAAACTTCATTACGCCATGGGCCAAGAGCCGGCGACCGACGGGCCGTTTGTCGAATACGATCTTGGCGCGGCAGTCGGCGGGGGCGCGCCATGAGGCGCCGGTGGTCGTTGCTGGCGCTGTTGATCGTTCTTCTGCCGCACATCGCGTGGGCCGGGTTCACCGAGACGCTGCCGCAAGGCACGTTCCTACTCGACTTGAGCTACATCATGTCGCAACTCGACAGCCGCTGGGACAACCAGGGACATCGCGCGCCGCTGATCGACCCGATCGAGCGCTTTGAACCCGGCGCCGGCAAGCAGGGCGTGTTGACGCCGCGCGCGGAGGTCAGCTTCGGCATTCTCGCGGCGCAGTTGAACTACGGCATTCTCGACAATCTCGTCTTCGGCGTTGGCGTGCCGATCGTGCTGTACACAAAGGTCAAACCGAATCTCGAATGGTCGCCGGGCGACTACCAGTGGATGCTCGGCCGCTCGTACAGCGAAAGCGACTTTTGGCAGTGGGCCGCCAGCATGGGCCAACCCAAACCGGGGGACTGGAACGGCAACCACGGCGTGCTCGGGGATATCCAACTCGGTCTGCGCTGGCGTTTCACCGACGGTTACGAATGGTGGCGGCAAACCGGCCTGTCGATGTCGGTGATGCTGATGGGCGCGCTGCCGACGGGCCGTCAGGCCGACCCGGAGGAACTGGTTTCGGTCGGAACCACGTCGTGGGATTTCAATTCGAACGGCGATCTCGGCGTGCATGTTTCGCTCGACAAATCGTTTCAACAAAGTCTCGATGGACGGCTGGTGCTCGGCGTCGATGCGTTCTATGAAGCGCTGCTGCCGCATCGCTACGTCACGCCGACCGGCAAAAAGAATCCGCTGCTGCTGGACTGTCGCCCGTACGTCGGCAAGTACTATACGATCAACGGCGGCGATTTCATGGGTGGTGCGTTTCAGATTGACGTTGTGCCGTGGAAAGGTCCGGCGCTGGCGACCTGGCTGGTCAAACACGACGCCGCGCGCGCGGAGAGCCTGCCGCCGCTGTTGACGTTGTCGTTCCGCTATACGTATGTGCATCTGAACCAGACCGACTGGCAGTCCGATTCCGCCATCTGGGACTGGGAGCACGAGAAGCTGTGGCGGCCGGGTTACAAAAACTTTCTCTGGGGACAGGCGACGATCAGCCTGCTGCGGCTGGGCGTCCCCCTGCAGCCGTACGTGTCATATCGTAATCTGACCTGGATTCCCGGACGTAACTCCCGCGCAGCCAACGTGCTGACCGCCGGTTCACGTTTTCTGATGAAGTTCTGGTAGAGTGTTACGAGCCATGAAAAAGAGAATCGTTTTCGTCGTCGGGTTGCTGATCGCCGTCGCGATGATCGCGGCCTGCTCGTCGCAGGCGATGCGCTATCTCAATTACCGCGGCAACCCGGACGTCGCGCCGACCGCAGGCGATTTCACGATCGCCGTTCCCGGATTGTCGTCGCCGGCGACGATCGTGTTTGACGAATTCGCCGTGCCGCATATCCGCGCGGCCGACGAACCGTCGCTCGCGTTCGCCATGGGTTACATCCACGCGCGCGACCGGCGTTTTCAGATGGAGACGCTGCGTCTCGTCGCGGCGGGCCGCATTCGCGAGATGGTCGGCGATCAGGACGCCTCCGGCAGTCTGGCCCACCTCGAGATCGTCAGCCGCGCGATCTACCTGATACAGGATGCGAAGGAAATCTTGCGCACGGCAAGCCCGGAAGACCACGCCCTGCTCGACGCCTACGCCGCCGGCGTGAACGCGGCGACCGAACGCGAACCGATCCCGATGGAATTTCGCGTACTCAATTACCGGCCGGAGCCGTGGACCGCGCTCGATTCCACGCTGATCACCGCGCTGGTGTCGTTCGGGCTGAACAAGAATTGGGAGCAGGAGCTCGGGCGTCTGGAGCTGATCGTCCATCAACTGCGCACCGGGTCGACCATCGAACGCGCGCTGGCGATTTGGAAACCGCGGTTTGATCTGCCGCCGCATCTGATCGGCGAACGCCCGGCGCACGATCCGTTCGCTGACATCCCGCCGATCGCGCCGGAGCTCGCCGCGTACCTGACCGAATACGTCAAGACAATGAACTCGCCGACCGCGTTTACCCCCCCGCCCGTGACCCTCGCCGCGAACTCGCCGTGGGATGCGTTTGTGCACGGCGGTTCGCACAGCAACAACTGGGCGATGTCCGGGCGTTGGACCGGGACCGGCGCGGGCGCCGCGGCGTACGACCCGCACATGCCGCTCTCGATTCCGCCGCTCGGCTACCTGGCTCATCTGCGTTGCGACAACTGCCCGGGCGGTTCGTACGAAGTGATCGGCGCGGGTTTCGTCGGACTGCCCGCCATCTCCTTCGGCACGAACGGCAACGTCACCTGGGGGCCCACCTCCAATTGGGCCGACGTCGCCGACCTCTACGTCGAGAAGCCCGTGCCCGGCCAGGCGAACGCCTGCTACGACGGTCGCGGCGCTGCGGCTCCGTTCGACGTGCGGCGGGAAGTGTTTCGCATCCGGCAGAGTAACGGCACGCTCAAGACTGAAACGAAAACGGTGCGCAGTTCGCGGCACGGCGTGCTGCTCAACGATTTCGTCGATCGCCTGCCGCCGGATTTTCCGCTCGTGGCGCTGCAACGCGATCACCAAAAAGGCAAACCGATCACGGCGCTGCGCCATTTGTATCGCGCGCACAATGTCACCGAGGCGCGACTGGCGCTGAATGATTTCGCGGCGATGGTCGGACATTGGGCGCTGTCCGATCGCCAGGGAAATATCGCTTATTGCGGTCCGTTGTATTTGCCCAAACGCGCCCACCACCTCGGCACCGTGCCGGTTCCGGGCTGGGTGGAGACTTATGATTGGCGCGAATTCGTTCCGCCCGACCAATTGCCGTGGATCGAAAACCCGGCGCAAGGTTTTCTCGGCACCGGCAACAACCAGGTCGTGCAACCCGAGTCGCTGGGTTACCCGATCAACTTCGAGGGCGATGTGCCGCATCGCTATGCGCGCATTGCGCAGGTGCTCGGCGCCGGCCGGGGCGCGCGGCCGCTCGCGGAGCAGATCGGCGCGTTGCAGACCGACGACCTGGACCTCGGCTGGCCCGAAGTCCGCCCGCTTTTCACCCGGGCGCTCGCTCCGCTCGAAAACGACGATGATCGCCTCGCGGCCCAGGCGGCGTCGATTCTGCTGACCTGGGATGGCCGTTGCGACCCCAATGCCGTCGCGCCGGTTCTTTTCCATTCCCTTTGCGCTTTTTTGTTCAAGCGCGCGATGGAGGATGAAGTCTCGCCGGCGACGCTGCAGTTTCTGCTGACCTACTTCAACGCCGAGCCGCTCGTCTACAGCATCCTCGGCGACGAAAACAACCCGGCCTGGGGCGATCGCGGCGCCGGACCGCGCACGCCCGTTGACGAGGTGATTCGCGAAACGTTTCGACTGGCGGTGCACGAGCTCGCCAAAAAATACGGCGACAAGATCACGCGCTGGCGCTGGCGCGACGCGGCGACGCTGATGCTCATGCATCCGTTCGGCGGCAGTTCCGCCCTCGCCGGTTTCGTCAATCGCGGACCGCTGCCGACGCGCGGCGCCAACAACACCGTCAACAAACAACAGTTCCCGCGGATCGGGCTGGTCACTTTCCCGGTCAAATACGGCCCGGTGCTGCGTGTGGCGATCGATCTTTCGGACCTGCGCGGCTCGCGCATGTCGGTGCCCGGCGGCGAGTCGGGACGCCCGTCTTCGCCGCACTACGACGACATCTTGCCGTTGTATTTGCGCGGCGAAGGCGTTTCGATGGACACGGATTTCGCGCGCATCGAAGCCCATGCGACCGGGCGAATTCATCTTCTTCCGCAGTAGAAACCCGATTCGAACGTCATCTAGTTCATGAAGCGCGATTCACTACGAAGAAATCAAAAACGAAAGCGCGGTCTTTTCGCACGTCGGAATGCAGGCTGACCGAAATCGAAGCCGACGCCTCGGGCCGTTTGACTGCCGAGCAATACCATCCGGACTTCGCCTGCCACGTCACGGGCGTCGAAGCCTGGCCGCCAAAACGGACCACGGCCTTCACCGGTCGAAAATCCATCGCGAACAACCCGCTGTCGGCGACTCCGCCGCAAAGCACCACGTCCCCGGCGGGCAGTGATCCGAGATCCAAGCTCAGTTCACGGTCGTTTTTCAACGGCAGATTCACTCCGACCTTTTCCAGCGCGCGGAACGACGCCCAGGTTTGCTGGATGTTCAATTCGCGCGAGCGCAATCCGGTCGGGATTATTTCGAAGGCGTCCATCCCGCCTTGCCGCACCACGTCGGCGGCGATGTCAGCCAGGTGGTCCGACAGCCGCCAGGCGACCTGCCCTTCCCGGCGTTGATACAACCGCACGCGGGCCTGGCGAACCTGCAAGCTGGTGACCTCGGTGAATCCTCGTTGCGTCAACTTCGTCCCGTCGAAGGCGTCGAAGCAATCGATCACCCAAACACGGTTGAACGTCTTGGGCGCGGCGACGATTTCATCCGCGGACACGCCGACCAATCCGACGAACCGCTGCTGGTCCACGGCGTAGCCGCGCAGCCACGCCGGAAAGAAAGCGATCGCATCGCCGTCCGCCTTGCCCTTCGACACGACGGCGCTGATCTGCGTCCAGGTCGCCGGCGTCGGCCGGTGGAGGTAATGAGTCATGTTGATCGTCATGAATGCGGCGAACGCCGCCACCACGACCCAGCCGCCGACAAAAATGATTTTTTTACTCATGACGGCTTATCCCCACGGCTTCGGGTGGTACATGAAGTACGTCACCGAAAGGTTAAGCAGCACCAGGAAAAACGGCAGCGCCCACACAATCGCGCGCCACCAGGTCGATTTCTCGCGCGCCCACTTCGCCCCGTGACACACCAGCAAACCGAACGGCACGGAAGCGAGATAAAGGTAACGCGACAACGATTCGGTCGGCCGAAAGTTGGACATGCAATACGGCAGAATCGACAGCGCGATCCACAGCGTGAAGAAACGCAGGCGGGCGTTGCCGTAAAACACGATCGCCGCCAGGCCGAAGATGGTGAGATTCAAAACCACCAGGCGCAGGAAATCCATGTTCTTCACGGGCGGGACCACGAACATGGTCGCCAGATCGAAGAAGCGAAACAGCACGTTGATCGACAGACTCGTGCCGCCCCAGGTTTGAGCGATGTTCCCGTACGGGTACTTGAGCACGAAGACCGACATCGCCGCCAGCAAGACGAAGGCGAACGGCCAATATTTGTTGGCGAACGAAATCACGTTGTCGAAGGTCAACCGTTTTCGCTCGGCCGGCAGAAACACAAAATACTCGAGCGCCATCATCACCGGCAGCAGGCTCCAGGCCGTTTCCTTCGACAAGTGAGCGAGCACGAAAAAGAGAAACACGACGAGATACAGGTGCGCCTTCCGCGTTTTCAGATAGGCGTAAAACGCCAACAGCGCCGACAGGTAAAAGATCACGCACAAACCATGCGTGATGACCGCCGACACGAAACCCACCGTGGCCGCATGGTAAGCGAAAAACAAGAACATCGCCCCGGCCGTGGCGCCCCAGAAACTTGAGGACAACAGCGACCGGGCCAAATTGGCCGCGAGGATGGCGCACATGATATGCACCAACAGGGCGAAGATGCGATAGAAGGCGGAACGCGGTCCGAGCAGCCGCGCCAGGCCGAGCCAGACGATCGACTGCATCGGACAAAAATAAGTATTCGCGCCCAATGAAGTGGTGATGAGAAACGGATCGAAGATCGTGTTGAGCGTGTTGCGGTCGACGGTGTCGCGGAAGTTTTCGGCGTTGTCGCCGCCCAGGCGAATCGGCGCCAGAATCGGCCGGTAAATCAGAAAGGCCAACGCCGCCAACATCAACAGCGCTATCGAAAAATATAATCGGTCGCGTCGCACCACGAGCGCCCTCGCCCCAAAAGTTTTCACGCAGTCCAGGTAACGGAAAAACTAGCGGAACGCCTTTGCGGAGTCAATTGTGTTTTTCGTCCCGTCGCCGGTGAAGGTCGACACGGTTGATCAGTGCGGCCTACGCGAACATCTCGCCGAGTCGGCCTTGCGCCCGCTGCGCCTCGGCCACGATGCGCGCCATCAAATCCGCGGTTGACGGGATATCATTGATCAGGCCGATGGTTTGACCGATCGGGTAGATGCCGCGGTCGAGATCGCCGTCGACCATCGAGAGACGGAACGTTTTAAAGCCCTTGGCGAGAAGCGCCAACGCAATCAGCGGCTTCAACCCCGCTTTCAATGTCGTCATGAACAGCTTTAGGTACGGCGTGTTCAACTCCTTGGCGATGGCGAAGGAGTTGATGATCGAATTCCACGGACCGTTGGTGTACCATTTTAGCGCGCGACGCGACCCCGGCGCGTCCATCACGCGGCAGTGGAGGCCGTCAAACTTGGTGGAATAGAGTGTGTCATCCGAATCCTTTTTGGTCGTGAGCTGCTTGGTTTGTTCGGCGACCGGGCTTTCGATCGTGTTGCCGAAACGCGAGCCCAAGGCCACGCCGTCGCCGCCCAACGCGAGCACCGCGGCGAGGCCGCGGCCATCGCCGACGCCGCCAGCCGCGACGACCGGGATCTTGAGTTCGCCGGCCAGGCGCGGAACGAGCACGAAGGTCGTCAGCGGTCCGCCGTGCGCCGCGGCCTCGTGGCCCGTGGCGATGACGCCGTCGCAGCCGTATTCCTGCGCGCGCCGCGCGTGGCGAGCGTTGACGACCGTCGCAAACACCTTGCCGCCGTACTCGTGCGCCGCTTTACAAATCCAGTCGCCCTTGCCGAGCGAGAAATTGATCATCGGAACTTTCTCTTCGAGAATGACCTTCGCGTTTTCCGTGGCGCCGGGGAAGAGCAGCGACACGTTTGCGCCGAACGGCTTGTCGGTCAATTTACGAATTTCGCGGATCGAATCGCGCGTTTGTTGCGCNNCCAGGATGCCCAACCCGCCCGCCTCGGAAACCGCGGCGACGAGTTTCGGCACGCTGACGAAGCTCATTCCGGAAAGAAAGATCGGGTATTTGATGCCTAACATCTCGGTGACGCGCGTTTTCATCCTTCGCTCCTTGAACGTGGAAGGCGCGTAGTATACTGGAAGTCGCTTGCGGTTGGAAAGCGGCCCGCTCGCCTCAGGCCCAGCCCTCCGCCGCGAGCGCCTCGTGCAGTTCGTCGGGGTGGTGGCGGCAGCGATATTCGACGCGGCTGGATTCGGCATGCGCCTTGTTATACGCCCAGCCGCCGGCCATGCGGTTGCGTTCGTGCAATTCGTGCAGCAGGACATAGGGGCGCTCGTCTTCGACGATCGCGTCGTCGATCCAAACTTCGTTTTGCGGCACAAACTCGTAAACGTAGTCGTGTCCGCCCTCGGTGAAGTCGATATCGAACACGCTGCGTACGAGACGTCCGTTCACGATCCATACCGAAACGCCGTTCTCCAGCTTTTTCCACAACCGCTCGTGCACGTCGCGGCCATCGGGAAGTTGGCGGCCGCCATGAGTCAGTTGCCGTACGTCGCCCGCCCGGCGGCGCTCCCTTTGTTCCGCGCGATCAGCCGCTTCCAAGGCATCGTCGTACGGCGTGCCCGCCGCCATCAGCCGATGCTCGACCAACAGATGGTCGATAAAGAACTCTCGCTCGTCGTGCTTCGCTTCCTGGTCGATCCAGAGTTCGTCCGCCGGAATGAAGGAAAAGGCATAGTGCTGACCGAAATTGGTGAACTCCTCGTCGATGTTGCCGCGGATGTATGCGCCGTCGACGATCCAGATTTTCAACTTGCCGCGTTCGTCGACCTTGGCGATGTACGGCGGNNCGCAGAGCTTCGATGGGGTCCAGCCGTGAGGCTTTGTGGGCCGGATAGAGCCCGAAGCCGATGCCGACCACCGCGCTGAAGCAAACGGCCAGCAGAATGATTTCCGGCCGGATCAGCAGCGGCCAATGAAGATTGGTCGCCAACTGGCGACCGCCGATCACGCCCAAGACAATGCCCATCAAGCCGCCGCTCACGGACAGCGTCAGCGCCTCGACGAGAAACTGCGCCAGGATGTTGATCGGCTTGGCGCCCACGGCCATGCGCAGGCNNCCGATGCCGCCCACCAGCAGCGAGACCGCGGCGATGCCCGCCAGCAGGGTCGTCAGCGTTTTCGTGCTGCTCTCCACTGCGCCGGCCATCTCCGCGAGATTGCGAATGGAGAAATCATCGTCCGTGCCCGGTTGAATATGGTGCCGCTCGCGCAGCAGGTTCGTGATTTGCGATTCGGCTTTTGTCGCCGCGTCGGCTGTCGTGGCGCTAACGAAAACCACGCCGGCGATGAACTGATGCAATCCGCCCTGGATTTTGGTCTGGAAAGTCGTTTCCGGCATGAAGACGGTATCGTCGAAATCCTGTCCGGTGGGAGTTTGCCCTTTTACCTCCAAGACGCCGACCACCTGAAACGGAATTTTGTTGATCCGCACGGCCTGCCCGACGGGATCGGCGGTCGGACCGAAAAGTTTGTTCACCACGGTTTGCCCGAGCACCACGACCTTCGCACCGGCATCGACGTCCGATTGAGAGATCGCCGCGCCCTTCGCGACCGGCCAATCGCGGATGGCGAAGTAGTCCGGCGTGGTGCCGTTGACGCTGGTCGTCCAGTTCTGATCCTCGCTGATCACCTGCGTATTGGTGCGCAGCACCGGCGCGGCATACCGCACGCTGCTCAACTCCGATTGAATCGCCTTCAAGTCTTCCCAGGTCAGCGTCGGCATTGAACCGAAGCCGCCTTGTGCGCCGCCGGTGGAGGTCGTACCCGGCAGGATAATGAGCATGTTGGAGCCCATCGAGGTGAACACGTTGAGCACCTGGGCTTTCGCGCCCTCGCCCAACGCCATCATCGCGATCACCGCCGACACGCCGATGATGATGCCGAGCATGGTCAGAAACGAACGCATCTTGTTGCGCTGCAGGGCGCGAATGGCGATGCGGAAAGTTTGCAGAATGTTCATTGCCCCTCCCCTTCCTCTTCTTCCGGCGAAGCCGCCGTCACGATCGCTTCACGAGGGGTTTGCCTTTGGTCGGCAACGATGCGGCCGTCTCTCATGACCAACACCCGCGAAGCGAATTGCGCGATATCCGGCTCGTGCGTGACCAGGGCGACGGTGATTCCCGAGCGCCCCAGTTCCTGAAAGAGGCTCATGATTTCGACACTCGTGCGCGAATCGAGGTTGCCGGTCGGCTCATCAGCCAGGATGATCTGCGGCGAGGTGACCAACGCCCGCGCGATGGCGACCCGCTGCTGCTGACCGCCGGACATTTGGTTCGGATGGTGATGGAGCCGGTCGCCCAGCCCGACGCGCTGCAACGCTTCTGTGGCCCGCGAGTGGCGCGCGCGCGCCGAAACGCTGGCGTAGAGCAAGGGGAGCTCCACATTCTCCAGGGCGGAGGTGCGCGCCAGCAGATTGAAGTTCTGGAACACGAAGCCGAGGGTGCGATTGCGCACTTCGGCGAGTTCGCCGCTGCCGAGCGCCGAGATATCGCGCCCGGCGAGCAGATAGTGTCCGGACGTCGGCCGATCCAGACAACCCATGATGTTCATCAAGGTCGACTTGCCGGAACCGGAAGCGCCCATGATGGCCAAGAAGTCGCCGCGCGGGATGGAAAGCGAGATATGCCGCAACGCGTGCACCTCGACGTCGCCCATCCGGTAGACTTTCGACACCTTTTCGAGCTGAACCAGCGCGGATTCGTCGCTCATCGTGATTCCTTAGAAGAAGCGCCGCATGCCGCCGCCGCCGCCGCCGAAGCTGGACGCGCCGCCCCCGCCCGTCATGTCAGTCACTACGAGATCGCCTTCGTGGATGCCGTCATTTTCGACCATCGAAAATGACCCGTCGGAAATCCCGATCCGGACGGCCACCGGTTGCGGAACTCCCCCGCGTAAAACCCAAATGGTCCGTTGATTGGGGTCGGTTTCCCGGTTGGGCTTGACCGGAGTTGCGGTAGGGCCGCCTCCGCTTGCTCCGGCGTTGCCGCCCGAGGCGCCGTTGGCGTGCCCCATGCCCGCCGGCGGCCGAAACCGCAAAGCGGCGTTCGGTATTTTTAATACGTCTTTTTTCGTCGCGTAAACGAACGTGACGTTCGCGGTCATGCCCGGCCGGAGCTTGAGGTCCGAATTGTCCACGTCGATCACCGCATCATAGGTGACCACGTTCTGCTGCACCTGCGGCGAGTTGCGAATCTGGCGGACCGTACCGGTAAAACGTTCACCGGGATAAGCATCGACGGTAAACGTCGCCTTCGTGTTGTCGTTGAGCCGGCCGATGTCCGCTTCCGCCACGCTGGTATCGACCTGAATGCGCCGCAGGTCTTCCGCGATCGTGAACAACGTCGGCGCCTGCAACGACGCAGCCACGGTTTGCCCGACGTCCACATTGCGCGAAATGACAATGCCGTCGATCGGCGAAACGATCGTCGCGTAACCGAGGTTGATCTGCGCCTGGTGCAGCTCCGCGCGGGCCTGCTCCACGGCGCCCGCGTCCGCCTCGACCTGCGCTTTGGCGGCATCGCTGGTCGCTTGGGCGGTGTCGAGATCCGCTTGCGCCAGCACGTGCTTTTCCTGGAGACTTTTCGCGCGGACATATTGCCGTTCCGCGTCGATCGCCTGCACTTGCGCTTTGCTGAGATTGGCCTGGGCCGCAATGTAATTGGCCCGCGCCTGTTCGAGCGCGGCTTCAAACAATTGCGGGTCGATCTTCGCCAGGATCTGCCCTTTTTTCACCAGCGAATTGAAATCGACATAAAGCCGGCCGATCCGCCCCGAAACCTGGCTGCCGACCTGCACCGTCACCAGCGCGGACAACGAGCCGGTGGCCGTGACTTTGGCCACGATCAGGCCGCGCGCCACCGTCGCCGTTTCGTAATGAACCGGGGACTGTTTTGTGCCGGCGCGGTAGTACCAATAACCTCCGGCCGCTACGATCAAGATGAGCAACGCTGCTAGAATCAAGTTCCGCCGACGCTTTTTCATGCGAGTTTCCCCTGCTCCTTTGGTAGTTTGAACCACTTTGACCCAATATAGTTCAAACTTGAATCGACGATCAGATCCTATCCGTTGGTTCAGGTTTTTGGAAGTCGGTTCTAGGAAAAACCCCGATTGAGCGTGCCCCGAAAAAAATCTATGTTTTGGGCGAAACGAAGAAGGGTGATCGTAGAGAGACCGTCTGATAAGGGTCCGCATGGGCGAGGAGGCGCAGACCGAGTTGAAGTTGGTTCTGGCGATGACTCCAGTGACGGCAGCGGCGAAAAAAGAAAAAGACGACCGGTGGGGTCGCGCCTCCTCATGTGNNGGGAGATATTGAAAAATATACAGAGAAAACAAGGACCGGAACGAATGCCCTCCACGATAGGCAGTGGGGGGCATATCGTTTTCGGCCCGGAGTTTGTCAGAGGAATGAGACGTTCAACAAAGCGCGAAGGGACCATTCGCCCTGTGCGCGGCGACGCGATGCGGAAGGCTTGTTTCAGGCTTGCAATCGCTGCCCGAAGGCGAGATAAAGAGGCGAAAAACAGGGCTAGCTACTGCGCCATGGCGCAGGGGAAATGGGCATGAAAACTCGAATCTTACTGGCTGATGATCACAAAATTTTGCGCGACGGCCTGCGCGCGCTGTTGGAAATGGAGACGGATTTCGAGGTGGTCGCCGAGGCCAGCAACGGCGATATGGCCCTGGAAATGGTGGAAAAGCTGTCCCCGGATGTCGTCGTCATGGACATTGGGATGCCGGGGCTGAACGGCATCGAAGCCACGCAAAAAATCCTGGAGAAAAACCGCAAGGTCAAGATCATGGCCCTTTCCGCGCATTCGGACCGGCGCTACGTCGCCGACATGCTGCGGGCCGGGGCGTCCGGCTATTTGGTGAAGGACTGCGCGGGAACCGAACTGGCGCGCGGCATTCGTACGATCATGGCCGGAAAAACTTTCCTGTGCTCCTCCACCGCGAAAGTCGTGGCCGAGCATGTCGCGCAAAGCTCGAAAGACGATCAGTCCGCCCGGTCCATTCTGACGACGAGGGAGATAAACGTCCTGCAGCGGCTGGCGGAAGGCAAAACCACCAAGGAAATCGCGTTCGAGCTCGCCATCAGCGTCAAGACCGTCGA